>DISE01000066.1 GCA_002421865.1 Castellaniella sp. UBA6218 | reverse complement strand
GCGCCGAGCCCATCCTGGTGGACAAATTGATGGACAAGGTCGAAAACGGCAATATGCGCCTGGCGCTGTTCCGCGAACTGGACGAGGTCCTGGGCGACGATTCCGGCGTCACCGGCGTGCGCCTGCGCGACAACCGCAGCGGCGACACCGAGGATCTGGCCGTCACCGGGGCCTTCATCGCCATCGGCCACAAGCCCAACACGGCGATTTTCGAAGGCCAGATCGCCATGGAGAACGGCTACATCTCCACCCGCAGCGGCCTGCAGGGCCTGGCGACCATGACCTCGGTGCCCGGTGTCTTCGCCGCCGGCGATGTCCAGGATCACGTCTACCGCCAGGCCATCACCAGCGCCGGCACCGGCTGCATGGCCGCCCTGGACGCCCAGCGCTGGCTGGAGAGCGAAGGCCACTGAATTGAAGGCGTCCAAGTCGTCCCTGGCCGATCTGCGCCGCCTGCGTGCCGAGGCCGTCCCGCCCGAACCGCCGGCGGTTACGCGCCGCGCCCCAGGCCTGAGGCGCGGCGTGCAGAGTCCGGCTGCGCGACCGGACGGCGAGCCGGCGATCGGCGCCGACTCGCCCGCCGAAGCCCCGCCGCTGGATCCGTCCGACCGCGCCCTGTTCAGCCAGGCCATGCGTTTTGTGCAGCCTCTGCCGGATCACGGTCCGCGCGCCCGGGCGGTCGGCGCGCGGCGCGATCCCGAATCCCTGCTGCTGGCCCGGCGCGCGCACGCCCAGGGCGCCGCCGAGTCCCGGGTGGCGCCACCCGCCCATCGACAACGGCGCAAAACCCCCTCCTTCGATCCGGAGGCCGATGCCTTCCTGCAGGCGGGCTGCGGTCCGGACCTGCTGCGCGGTCTGCGGCGCGGCAAATGGATTCCCCAGGCGTCCCTGGATCTGCACGGCAGCACCCTGGACCAGGCCCGGGAGCGCCTGGACCGCTTCCTGGCCTCGTGCCTGGAACACGACATCCGCTGCGTGCGCGTCATTCACGGCAAGGGCATCGGCTCACGCCAGGGCGAACCTGTCCTGAAAGCCGCGATCCGCCAGCACCTGTGTCGCCTGGAAGCCGTCCAGGCCTGGGTTCAATGCGGCGAGCATGACGGTGGGGAAGGCGCTTTGCATGCCCTGCTGCGCCTGGCCGCCGCTCCCCGCAACTGAGTCCGGCCGGCCGCGCCCCGATCCGGCCACCCCCCACCCTTGCATTCCGGAGCCCTCGATGAATCCCAGCTGGATCTTCCTGAGCATCGCCATCCTGGCCGAGGTCATCGCCACATCCGCCCTGAAGGTCTCAGACGGTTTCACGCGCCCCTTGCCCTCGGCGATCACCGCCATCGGCTACGGGCTGGCTTTCTATCTGCTGGCCCTGGCGCTGAAGACCATTCCCGTGGGCGTCGCTTACGCCGTCTGGTCGGGCGCGGGCATCGTCGCCATCGCCCTGATCGGCTATTTCGTCTTCGGGCAGGCGCTGGATGCAGCCGCGCTGGCCGGCATCGGGCTGATCCTGGCCGGGGTCCTGGTGCTGAACGTGTTTTCCGGGTCTGGCGGGCATTGAGGCCGTCGGCGCCGCAGGGGCGGCGCCAAAATGGACCGGGGCCGACGATTTTGTCGTCGGCCCCGCCAGATTTCTGTTTTTTATGGGTACTGCCACAAATGAAAGCGCCCTCTCCGTGGCGCCAGTGCCCAGCAGGGCTGTCTCCTCACCTGCATGGTCTGCATTATGCCGTCCGCATCCGCAAATGACACCTAGGGAAGTCCCGTAGGGACACGACCCGGATCCGGCGGACAGTCCTGCCTGGGCGACAGCCAGAAGTCCGGTGGGGCGGGCCTGCCGAACAGGAAACCCTGCGCATGGACGCATCCCATGGACAGCAGCACGTCCCTCTGGGCGGCGTTTTCCACGCCTTCGGCGACCACGTCCAGATTCAGTGAACAGGCCAGACTGAGCACTGCCGACACGATCGCCGTGCTGCGCTGCCGCGGGCCCGGCTCCAGCGGCCCGATGAAAGAGCGATCGATCTTCAGCGTCCGCAGCGGGAAGCGGTACACGTGGCTGAGTGAGGAATAGCCGGTGCCGAAATCGTCCAGCGCGATGCGCACACCGGCCTCGTGAAGAGCGCCGAGGATCTCGGCCGCCGCCTCCGGATCCGACAGCAGGGAGCTTTCGGTCACCTCGACGCAGAGCTGATCCGCCGCGACCCCGGCCCACGCCGCCAGATCCAGCAGACGCCGGGGGAAATTGCGGCTGTGGAAGTGGCACGGAGAAATATTGAGGTTCAGTATCTTGTCCCGTCCCAACAGCGCGGGCGCGGCCTGGCAGGCCAGGCGGTACATGTGCCAGTCGATGGTCTCGATCAGGCCGGACTCCTCGGCGGCCGGCAGGAACTGGTCCGGCACCAGCACGCCGCGTTGCGGATGCCGCCAGCGGATCAGGATCTCGTAGCCGGTGACGCCCCCGTCGGCCAGGCGCACGATGGGCTGAAAATAGGATGCGAACTGCTCCTTGTCCAGCGCGTCCCGCATCTGCTGCTCCAGGTCGAGCACGTTCATGGCCGAGGCATGCAGGGTTTCATCGAACAGCACGAAACGCCGGCGACCGGCCGCCTTGGCCCGGTACAGGGCGGTATCGGCGTCGTGCAACAGCTGATCGACCGTCCGGTAGGACTGCTGGCTGATCGCGATGCCGATACTGACCGAGACGTGAAGATTCCGTCCACCCACCTCGATGGCCTCGGCCATCCGGGCATGAATGCGTTCGGCGACCAGGCAGGCCGATTCCGGCTGCGGACAGTTCTCGAGGAAGACAGCGAACTCGTCGCCCGACAGCCGGCCGACGATGTCGGGCGATCGCACGCAATCGGCGATTCTTGCCGAGACGATGCGCAGGACCTCGTCGCCTACGCCGTGCCCCAGACCGTCATTGAACAGTTTGAAGCGGTCCACGTCCAGGTAGAGCAAGGCGAACCGGCGCGCCGGATCCAGATTTTGCGCGAAGAGCGCGCGTTCAAGGCGCTCGCGCAGGTACAGCCGGTTGGGCAGCCCGGTAAGCGAATCGTGCATGACCTGATGCTTGAGCTGCTTCTGCGTCCGCTCACGAACCACGATCTGGCGGCGCAATTCCCGCGTGCGTTCCTGGACGCGCTGTTCCAGCCGGGCATTCAGCGTCTGCAGCGCCTCGGCCTGCTGGCGCCGCTGCAGGGTGCTGGCGATCTGGTAGGACACGAAGGTCAGCAGGTCGGCGTCCTGCGGGGTGTAATGCAGGTCGGACCGGTAGCTTTGCACCACGACGACACCCATCACGCCCCGGGCGCCCATCAGGGGCGCCCCCAGCCAGGAAATGGCGGGCGTCCCATAGGTGGCCGCGTCCACCTCGCCCCGGGCGATCAAAGCATTGATCTCTTCCGCCTCGAGCCGGATGGTCTGCGCGCGGCGGATCGCATATTCGCTCATGCCGCGGCCCAGGGGCCGGCGCGCGAGTTCCGCTCCTGAACTGTCCACGAAATAGGGGAATTCGAGCCACTGGACGTCGTCGGACACCAGGGCGATGCAGAAGCTTTCGGCGTCGAGCAGCTCGCCCACGGCCTGATGGATGCTGCGGTAGAAGGCCTCGTTGATGTCCTGTTCATGGCCCAGCGCGGCGATCCGATACAGCGTGGCCTGCAGATGGACCGCCCGCTCGCTTTCGCGCATCTGTTCCCGCAGCCTGGCATTTTCGCGGGCCAGTTCTCGCGTGCGCTCGTCCACCCGCCGCTCGAGGGCATCCTGTCCCGGGTCGCGCCCGGTCCCGGGCCCGGCGCCCTTGGCCGCGGCCCGCGGGCGCCCGTCCTCTCCCGCCCCGGTCATTGCCGTCGAGCTCGACGGATTCGTCAGGCGCTCATGACTCATACGATCCCCAGTGGAGCTGCGCGATGCGCTGATCCCGGTCTTCCCGTCCGCCCAGTATACCGGCCGTCGCCATGCCTCATGAATGAAAAAACCCGGGAGAAATCCGCCACCTGAGGATGGGATCGTCCATACTGTCCAGGACAGGCGCACCCGTGCCGAAGTACGGAACACGCGCCCGCGACACATTGCCGCCCGCAGCGCCGGCTGGCTCAATAACATCCTGCCCTAGACTTTTCCCGTTACCCCCCATGCGCTACGAAGACTTTCGCTTCCTCCTGTTCGACCGCCAGCCCGACGGTGTGCTGCTGGTGAAGCTCAACCGGCCCGAGGCCATGAACGCCACGAACGACCGGATGCACTGGGAGCTTACCCAGGTCTGGGGGGTGATCGACGCCGACCCCGGCGTCAAGGTCGCCGTGGTCACGGGAGCGGGCGACCGCGCATTTTCAGCGGGCGGCGACCTGTCCATGGTCGAAGAAATGTCGAACAGCCAGGAAGCCACCCTGCGGGTCATGAAAGAAGCCTCCGCCATCGTCTACAACATGCTGGCCTGCGACAAACCCATTGTTTCCGCCATCAATGGCGTCGCCGTCGGCGCGGGTCTGGCCGTGGCTCTGCTGGCCGACGTCAGCGTCATGGCCGAAGAAGCCCGCCTCACGGACGGGCACACTCGCCTGGGGGTATCCGCTGGAGACCATGCGGCCATCATCTGGCCCTTGCTGTGCGGCATGGCGAAGGCAAAGTACTACCTGATGACGGCCGATTTCATCGACGGCAGGGAAGCCGAGCGCATCGGCCTGGTCACATTCTGCGCGCCACGCGCGGAAGTCCTGCCCAGGTCTCTCGCCATCGCCGCCAGACTGGCGAGAGGCAGCCAGACCGCCATCCGTGCGACCAAGAAATCGCTGAACAACTGGATGCGCCAGGCCGGTCCGGTCTTCGACAACTCCCTGGCGATGGAAATGCTGTGTTTTCTGGGATCCGACGTCCAGGAAGGCCTGGCCGCCCTGCGCGGAAAGCGCGAGCCTGAATTTCCGTCGGCGCGGCTGCCGCAAGGCTGACGGCCGCGCAGAGACCTTCCTACCCGATCGCCAGAACCCTCCGGGCCGAGCGGATCACAGGCAGATCGACCATGCGTCCATCGAGGCTGAACACTTCACCACCACGCCGGGCGGCCTCCTCGAGCACGCGTCGCGCCCAGGCCCGTTCAGCTTCGGAATAGCCCAGGATCTCGTTCACGACCGCGACCTGCATGGGGTGAATGCAAAGCTTGCCACCGAAACCAAAGGCGCGGGCGCGCTGCGCGTCCGCCGCGAGCCGCTCGGCATCCCTGGTATCTGTGGTCACGCCATCGATAGGCGCAGGCAGCCCTGCGCGGCGCGAAGCGGTCACCAGGGCATTACGCGCAAAGGACAACTCGGACTCCTCGGATGAAGCGCGCATGCCCAGATCGAGTTGAAAGTCCAGATGGCCGAAGGCCAGGCGCGCGACCTGCGGTTCCCGCGCCAGCGCGTCGGCGGCATCCAGGCCCGCCAGCGATTCGATCAAAGCCACGACACGCGCCTCCGCGCCCAGCAACTGCGCCGCATCACGCAGCGCGGCGGGATCTTCCGATTTGGGCAGCATCACGGCCATGCCCCGACCGGCCCAGCCACGCAACAATGCGAGATCAGCGGCGTGCCAGGGCGTGCCCAAGGCATTGGCGCGAACCACGATGCGCGTCAACCGCGCCGGATCCGATTGGGACAGGTATCGGGCGAGCTGGTCGCGTGCGGCGTCCTTGCTGCCCTCAGCCACGGCATCTTCCAGGTCGATGATGACGCAGTCGGCGCCGGAATCCAGCGCCTTGGCGAAGCGCTCCGGCTTGGTGGCGGGCACAAACAGCAGGCTGCGGGCATGGCGCACGGGAAATGAGGCGATGGTCATGTTCGACTCGCTCCTGAGTGATGGCGTGACGGAATCATGCCGGGGTGCGCCAGGTCTATTCCAACACCGCGCTGGCCCGCATGGCCAACTGGCCCTGGGGACCGCGCGCCCAGAGGTCGGCGATGTCGCCCGTGAGCTTGCCATTGACGGAAAAAGGCGCCGTATCGAACAGTGGGCTGACCGCCTTGAACTCGAAGCGGCGGACGGTTCTGTCAGGATGCGCGCGGCTCAGCGCCTCCATGAGCAGCGTGGCAATCAGCGGGCCATGCACCACGAGTCCCGGATAGCCTTCTTCCTCCACGGCATAGGAACGATCGTAGTGGATGCGGTGGCCATTGAAGGTCAGCGCCGAATAGCGCATCAGCAGCACAGGATCGGGCGTGACTGTACGGCCGAATTGCTCGTCGATCGGCGCATCCGCCGGTTGGGGCGCGTGCGCCCCGGGAACGGGCGCCTCCCGATAGACAATGTCGTGCTCCTCGCTCAAGGCGATGCCTCGGTCGTCGCCGATCTCGTGCCGTACCGTGACGAAAACCAGCTGTCCGCTGCGTCCGGACTTGCCCTGGACACTCTGGATCCTGGACTCGCGCCGGATCCGCTCACCCACCGTCAGCGGCCGGTGGAACCACAGTCGTGCGCCGGCCCACATGCGCCGGGGCAGTGTGACGGGCGGCAGGAAACCGCCGCGCCGGGGATGCCCGTCGTGTCCCATGTTCGACTGCCGTTCACCCGGCAGGAAATACAGCCAATGCCACAAGGGCGGCAGATGGGAAGGCAACGCGGCCGGCTCGTCCGCATCCAGGGTCGCCCGCATCATGCGGATGGGCGCCTCGGTGATCCGGTCGATGCTTTCCTCTGTGCGGCCCACCCAGGCTTCGTAGGATTGCGGCATATTGGGACTCATGGTTCGATGCTCCGGAAAATCTGCACGCGGCGGACGCTCAGAGCGCCCGGACGAGTTCGGGCACGGCCTGGAACAGGTCGGCCACCAGGCCGTAATCGGCCACCCCGAAGATCGGCGCCTCGGCGTCCTTGTTGATCGCCACGATCACCTTGGAATCCTTCATGCCCGCCAGGTGCTGGATCGCGCCCGAGATGCCCACCGCGATGTAGAGCTGCGGGGCGACGATCTTGCCG
>DISE01000088.1 GCA_002421865.1 Castellaniella sp. UBA6218 | reverse complement strand
CCCCGGCGCCGACGCCAGCATGGGCGGCATGGCGGCCACCCGCGCCAGCGGCACCAACTCCGTGCGCTACGGCACCATGCGCGAAAACGTCATGTCACTGAAGGTCGTCACGGCCGACGGCCGGGTGATCGAGACCGCCAGCCGGGCGCGCAAGTCGTCGGCGGGCTACGACCTGACCCGCCTGTTCGTGGGCAGCGAGGGCACCCTGGGCATCATCGTCGAGGTGACGGTGCGCCTGTATCCCCAGCCCGAGGCCGTGTCCGCCGCGATCTGCAATTTCCCTGACCTGGAGGCCGCCGTCGGCAGCGTGATCGAGGTCATCCAGACAGGCGTGCCGGTAGCCCGGATCGAGTTCATGGACGCCCATGCCGTGCGGGCCACCAACCGCTACAGCCACCTGAGCCTGCGCGAATCGCCGCTGCTGCTGTTCGAATTCCACGGAAGTCCGGCCTCGGTGCGCGAGCAGGCCGAAACGGTCCAGTCCATCGCGCGAGAGCACGGCGGCCAGGACTTCGCGTGGGCCGAGCGGCCCGAGGACCGCAGCCGCCTGTGGACAGCCCGGCACAACGCCTATTTCGCCGGCCTGCAGTTGCGTCCCGGCTGCCGCTCCAGCACGACCGACGTGTGCGTGCCGATCTCCCGTCTGGCCGAATGCGTGGGGGAAACCGCGCGCGAACTGGACCAGGCCAGTTTCCCCTACACGATCGTGGGCCATGTGGGCGATGGCAACTTTCACGTCCTGATGCTGCTGGACCCGGACGACCCCGACGAATGGGCCGAGTCCGAACAATTGAACCAGCGTCTGGTGGCCCGCGCCATCGCCATGCAGGGCACGTGCACCGGCGAGCATGGGGTCGGCCTGCACAAGCAGGCCTTCATGCTGGCCGAGCATGGCCAGGACGCCCTGGACGTGATGGCGGCGCTGAAGACCGCGCTGGACCCGCGCAACGTGCTCAATCCCGGCAAGATCCTGCCGCCGGCGACCGTCTGAAGGATCCCCATGGACATCGCAAGCCCCACGGAAGCACGGCACGCCACCGTGCCCGATTTTCCCGGTTTCCTCGCCCGTATCGCGCGGGACGTGCCGGCACACTGCATCCTCACCCGGCCCGACCAGACGCGCGTCTACGAATGCGACGGGCTGGCCCTGTACCGCGAACTGCCGCCCGTGGTGGTGCTGCCCGAAAACGAGGCCCAGGTCGTCGCCATCCTCAAGGCCTGCCACGAGCACAACGTGCCGGTGGTGCCGCGCGGCACGGGCACCGGCTTGTCGGGCGGCGCCACGCCGCACCCCCAGGGGGTGGTCGTGGGGTTGGCCAAACTCAACCGCATCCTGCGGCTGGATCCCGAAACCTGCGTGGCCGTGGTCGGACCGGGTGTGCGCAACCTGGCGATCTCCGAGGCCGCCGCGCCCNNCCTGTTCCATCGGCGGCAACGTGGCTGAAAACTCGGGTGGCGTGCATTGCCTGAAATATGGCCTGACGGTGCACAACGTCCTGCGTGTGCGCGTGGTCACGATCGAGGGCGAGATCGTCGAACTCGGCGGCGAGGCGCCGGACACTCCGGGCCTGAACCTGCTGCAGGCGTTCATCGGCTCCGAGGGCATGCTCGGCCTGGTGACCGAAGTCACGGTGCGACTCATTCCACGTCCGCGGCTGGCGCGGGTGGTGATGGCCAGTTTCCCCGGCGTCGAGCAGGCGGGCGAGGGCGTCACGCGCATCATCGCGGACGGCATCATCCCGGCCGGGCTGGAACTGATGGACAAGCGCGCGGTGCACATGGTCGAACCGTTCGTGAAGGCCGGTTACGACCTGGAGGCCGAGGCCATCCTGTTGTGCGAGTCGGACGGCACACCCGACGAGGTCGCCGAGGAAATCGCCCGGGTCGAGGCCTTGCTGCGCGAGGCGGGCGCTACCCGGCTGCAGACGTCATCCTCCGAGGAAGAGCGCCTGAAATTCTGGGCTGGCCGCAAGAACGCCTTTCCGGCGGCCGGACGCATCTCGCCGGACTACTACTGCATGGACGGCACCATCCCGCGCCGCCATCTGGGCAAGGTCCTGGCGGCCATCGCAGGGATGGAAAACCAGTTCGGCCTGCGTTGCTCGAACGTATTCCACGCCGGAGACGGCAATCTGCACCCCCTCATCCTGTTCGACGCCAACCAGCCCGACGAGGTCGAGCGTGCCGAGGCTTTCGGCTCCGCCATCCTGGAACTGTGCGTCCAGGTGGGCGGCACCATCACCGGCGAGCACGGCGTGGGCCTGGAAAAGATCAACCAGATGTGCTCGCAGTTCACTCGCGACGAGCTGGACGTCTTCTCGGCCGTCAAGCGCGCCTTCGATCCCTACGGGCTGCTCAATCCGCTCAAGCTCATTCCGACGCTGGTGCGCTGCGCCGAATACGGCAAGATGCACGTCCATCAGGGCGACATCCGTTTTCCCGACATCCCCCGGTTCTAGGATTGAATAGGCCCTGACCATGGAATTCGTACTGTCCGAACTTTGCGAGCAGGTCGTGACCGCTCGCGCGGCCCAGCGCCCGCTCCTGATCCGGGGCGGCGGCACGCGGCTCTTTTACGGCGGCCCGTTGCCCCCGGAGGGGACCGCGTCCCGGCTGGACCTGTCGGCCTACCAGGGTGTGGTGAGCTACGAGCCGTCCGAACTGGTGCTGACCGCGCGGGCCGGCACTCCGCTGGCCGAAATCGAGGCGCTGCTGGCGTCCAGGGACCAGATGCTGGCCTTCGAGCCGCCGCGTTTCGGCGCCGCCGGCACCCTGGGCGGCTGCGTGGCCTCGGGCCTGTCCGGTCCCCGTCGCATGGCCGCTGGCTCGCTGGCCGATTTCGTGCTCGGGACGCGTCTGCTGAGCGCCGATGGCAACGTGTTGCGCTTCGGCGGCGAGGTCATGAAGAACGTCGCCGGCTACGACGTCTCGCGGCTGCTGGCGGGTTCCCTCGGCGTCCTGGGCGCCCTGGTGGAGGTCTCGCTCAAAGTCGCGCCCCGGCCGCGCCGCGAGGCCACCACCGTTCTGGCGCTGGATGAAGCCTGCGCCCTGGATCTGTGCCTGCGCTGGCGCTCGCAGCCGCTGCTGGTGTCGGCGACGGCCTGGGTGGCCGATGCCTCGGGCGCGGGCGGGAAGCTGTCGGTTCGCCTGTCGGGCAATGAATCCGCCGTGCGCCAGGGCCTGGAGGAAATCGGCGGCGAACATCTGCCGGACGAGGCCGTCGATGCATTCTGGCTGAGTCTGCGCGACCAGACCCATGCGTTTTTCCGCCAGCGGCCCCTGTGGCGCATCGTCCTGCCCGCCGGTGCGCCGGCGTTGGGCCTGGGGCCCGTGCTGCACGAATGGGGTGGCTGCCAGCGCTGGCTGGCCGGGTCCCACGACGCGGCGGCGCTGCGTGACCGGATCCGGGCGCTGGGCGGTTCGGCCTGCCTGTACCGGCGCGAGGGCGCGCCCGCCGACGTGCCGGCCTTCCATCCCCTGACCGATGGCGTCCTGCAGATCCATCGGCGGCTGAAGCGGGAATTCGATCCCGCCGGGATCTTCAACGCCCATCGACTGTACCCGGAACTCTGAGGACTCACCATGCAGACACAACTCGCGGAATGGGCGCGCGACACCGATTTCGGCCGGGAAGCCGATGAAATCCTGCGGCGCTGCGTGCATTGCGGCTTTTGCCTGGCGACCTGTCCGACCTATCAGATCATGGGCGACGAGCTCGACAGTCCGCGCGGCCGCATCTATCAGATCAAGCAGATCCTCGAGGGCGCCGAACCGACCTACGTCACCCAACAACACCTGGACCGCTGCCTGACCTGCCGCAATTGCGAAACCACCTGCCCCTCGGGCGTGCAGTATGGCGCCCTGGTGGACATCGGCCGTCAGATCGTCAGCGAGCGTGTGCGCCGGCCCCTGCGCGAGCGCCTGATCCGCGGGACTTTGCGCCGCCTGATGGGGTCGCGCTGGTTCGGACCGCTGTACCGGATCGGCATCTGGGTGCGGCCGGTTCTGCCCGCCGTGCTGCGCGCGAAGATCGCGCAGTCCCGGCCCGCGGGACAGATGCCCGCCGATCCGGGCCGTCATGCGCGCCAGGTCCTGATGCTGGCCAATTGCGTCCAGCCCGCCATGATGCCGTCCATCGATGCCGCCACGCTGCGCGTGCTGGATGCGGTGGGGGTCGGTACCCGCATCGCCGCCGGATCGGGCTGCTGTGGCGCCATCAATTTCCACCTCGACGCCCAGGAAGCCGGCCGCGACCAGATGCGCGCCAATGTGGACGCCTGGCTGCCGCTATTGGAATCCGGCGAGGTCGAGGCTGTGATCGTCAACGCTTCGGGCTGCGGCGGCATGATCAAGGACTACGCCCATCATCTGAAGCACGACCCGGCCTATGCCGAACGCGCCGGGCGCCTGATGCCGTATGTCAAGGACATCGCGGAATTCCTGGCGCCCATGGCGGCCGAGGTCCGCTCGAAGATGCGCCGCGCGCCGGGTCGCAGCGCTTTCCATCCTCCCTGCACGCTGCAGCACTGGCAGGGTCTGCGCGCCGTCACCGAGCGGCTGCTGTCCGATCTGGGCTTCGATCTCCAGTCCTTCGGCGAATCGCACCTGTGCTGCGGTTCGGCGGGCACGTATTCGATCACCCAGCCCGTGTTGTCGAAGTCCTTGCGCGACCGCAAGCTTCAGGCGATCGAAGCGACGCTGCCCGAGACCATCGTGTCCTCGAACATCGGCTGTATCTGCCATCTCCAGAGCGGCACCGGCACACCGGTGCGCCACTGGATCGAAACCGTGGACGAGGCCTTGCATGACTGACCGTCCGTCGCACGGCGCGCGGGTCGTCATCGGCATGTCGGGCGGGGTGGACTCCTCCGTGTCGGCCTGGCTGCTCAAGCAGCAGGGTTACGAAGTGGTCGGCCTGTTCATGAAGAACTGGGAGGACGATGACGACAGCGAATACTGCTCGTCCCGCCAGGACTGGCTGGACGCCGCCAGCGTGGCCGACGTGGTGGGTGTGGATATCGAGGCGGTCAATTTCGCCGCCGAGTACAAAGACCGGGTGTTCGCGGAATTCCTGCGGGAATATTCCGCTGGCCGCACGCCCAATCCCGACGTGCTGTGCAATGCGGAGATCAAGTTCAAGGCTTTCCTGGACCACGCCATGGGACTGGGCGCCGACTACATCGCCACCGGCCATTATGCCCGGGTGCGGCGCGTCGACACGCCCCAGGGGACGCGCAGCCAGCTGCTGAAAGCGCTGGACGGCACCAAGGACCAGAGCTATTTCCTGCACCGGCTGAACCAGGACCAGCTGGCGCGCACGCTGTTTCCCCTGGGTGAGCTGCCCAAGACCGAGGTCCGGCGCATCGCGCGCGAGATCGGCCTGCCCAACGCCGCCAAGAAAGACTCCACAGGCATCTGTTTCATCGGCGAGCGGCCTTTCCGGGAATTCCTGAACCGCTATCTGCCCACGAAGCCGGGGCCGATGCTGACGCCCGAAGGCCGGGAGATCGGCCGGCATCAGGGCCTGGCCTTCCATACCCTGGGCCAGCGCAAGGGCCTGGGCATCGGCGGAGTGCGCGGCGCCCAGCGCGAGGATGGCACGGCCGACGCCTGGTATGCGGCCCGCAAGGATCTGGAAAACAACATCTTGTACGTCGTCCAAGGGCATGACCACCCCTGGCTGCTCAGCGAACGGCTGCAAACCCAGGACGCCAGCTGGATCGCAGGCGAGCCGCCGGCCCCCGGCGCCTACGCGGCCAAGACCCGTTACCGCCAGGCCGACGCGGCCTGTGTCCTGGAACCGGGCGCGGGCGACGATTTCGCGCTCCGCTTCGCGGAGCCTCAATGGGCCGTGACGCCGGGGCAGTCCGCCGTTCTGTATGACGGTGACGTCTGCCTGGGCGGCGGGATCATTGTCTGAGATCGGGCGTTCGGGCGGCTTTGGGCGGCCCTGATGCAAATCCCCGCGCAGGCAGGCCCGACGCGGGGATTTTTCCTACGGCGCAAGCCTGCGGAATCTAGGCTGCGGGCGGCCGGGTCGCGGCAAAGGACGGGCGGGCCCCAAGCTTTTCCGCCAGACGGGCCAGGTGGGGGTGGCTCGCGCGCCAGTCCGTATCCGGGAAGCGCAGGTCCAGGTAGCCCAGGGCGGCGCCCACGGCGATGTCGGCCAGGCACAGGTTGACGCCCATGCAGTAGGACTGTTCCCCGAGCAACTGTTCCATGTAATCGAGTCCGGCGCGGATCTTGTGGTGCTGCCGGGCGACCCAGTCGGCGTTGCGCTGGGGCTCGGGCCGGCGGTGAGTTTCCATGAAAGCGGCCGCTGCCGCGTCCATGACGCCGTCGGCCACGGCTTCCCAGCGCTTGACTTCCACGCGCTCGCGTCCGGGCGGCGGAATCAGCCGGCCGACCGGCGAAAGCGTGTCCAGATATTCCACGATGACGCGCGAGTCGAACAGCGCGCCGTTCTCGTCCATGATCAGACAGGGCACCTTGCCCAGGGGGTTGTGCGCCGTGACGTGCGTCGCGGGCCCCCAGGGGTCGTCGAGAATCAGCTCGTAATCGAGTTTTTTCTCGGCCAGCACGATACGCACCTTGCGAACGTACGGGCTGGTCAGGGAACCGATCAATTTCATGAGGAAACAGGGTAGTCCAGGGCTGAAAAAGTATAGCAGGGCGGGTTCCCGGACCTGTGGGTGCGCGGGCCTTTTCGGCCCTTTTTTTACCGAGAGCCGGGAGAGGGTGTGGTATATACGCCCTGCCGCCGGAAGCCGCTGGGGCGGGTGTTAAAATCCTGGGCTGAAATCCGCTTCGCCGCCGGATCGGCGGGGCGCGTTTCCTGGTTGCCTTTCATTCCACTGCCCCGCGCGTTCCGGATTTGAGTCTCCGGGCGGCGGCGTCTTCTTTCTTCCCGCCGATCATGCATATTGATTCTTCCCTCAGCGCGCTGAATGCGCTGTCGCCCCTGGACGGGCGCTACGCGGCCAAGGCCGACGCCCTGCGGCCTTTCCTGTCCGAAGCCGGTTTCATGGCGCACCGGGTCGAGGTCGAGATTGCCTGGCTGATCGGCCTGTCCGACGCCGGTTTGCCTGAACTGCCCGCTTTCCCGGCGGCGGCGCGCGCGCGGCTGCGGGCGCTGGTGGAAAATTTCTCCGAAGCCGACGCGGCCCGCATCAAGGCCATCGAACGCACCACCAACCACGACGTGAAGGCGGTCGAATACTGGCTCAAGGAGCAAGTCGCCGACGACGCCGAGCTGTCCCGCGCCGCGGAATTCATCCACTTCGCCTGCACGTCCGAAGACATCAACAACACCTCGCACGCGCTGATGCTNNTGCTGTCGCGCACGCACGGCCAGCCGGCCACCCCCAGCACCATGGGCAAGGAATTCGCCAACGTGGTCGCCCGCCTGGACCGGGCGCTGGACGCGATCCGCGCCGTGCAGCCCCTGGCCAAGATGAACGGCGCCACGGGCAACTACAACGCCCACCTGGCGGCCTATCCGGAAGTCGACTGGCCCGCGTTCTCCTCCGGCGTGCTGGGCGGCCTGGGGCTGACCCAGAACCCTTATTCGATCCAGATCGAGCCGCACGACTGGATGGCGGCGCTGTTCGATGCGATCGCACGCGCCAACACCATTCTGCTGGATCTGAACCGCGACGTCTGGGGCTATATTTCCCTGGGGTACTTCAAACAGCGGCTGAAGGACGGCGAAGTCGGCTCGTCCACGATGCCGCACAAGGTCAACCCGATCGACTTCGAAAATTCCGAAGGCAACCTGGGCCTGGCCAATGCCATGTTGCGCCATCTGTCGGAAAAATTGCCGGTATCGCGCTGGCAGCGCGATCTGACGGATTCGACCGTGCTGCGCAATCTGGGCGTGGCGCTGGGCTACGGCCTGATCGCCTATGATTCGTGCATGCGCGGCCTGGGCAAGCTGGAACTGAACCCTGCCGCCATCGACGCCGACATCGACGCCTGCTGGGAAATCCTGGCCGAGCCCGTGCAGACGGTGATGCGTCGCTACGGCCTGCCGCAACCCTACGAGCAATTGAAGGCGCTGACGCGCGGCAAGGGCATCACCGAGCAGGCCTTGCGGGAATTCATCGCCGGCCTGGATCTGCCCGCCGAACCCAAGGCACGGCTGCTGGCGATGACGCCACGCAGCTATATCGGCCTGGCGGCCCGGCTGGCGGCGGCGGTGTAGGCGGGGCCTTGGTCTTGTCCGGCGGCTTTTGCGCGAGCAATGAAAAAGGTGTATAGTTTCGTTCTTCGCAAAATCATTGCGACGGGCTGTTAGCTCAGTTGGTAGAGCAGCGGACTCTTAATCCGTCGGTCGAGTGTTCGAGTCACTCACAGCCCACCAGAAATATCAAGCATCCAGGCCAGTTCTTCGGAACTGGCCTTTTTGCATTCCGGGCCGGTTCGCGGGAACCTGTTATAAAAACGGCAGGCGCGTTCCAGCAGAAAGGAGAGCAACATGTCCGGCCGAATCATGATCCGATGCAGCGTCGCGCTGTGTCTTTCCGCCCTGGTTTCAGGCTGCTTCGGGGGCGGCGGACCGGCGCCGGCCAGGCAGACGGATCGCGGCGGCGATTGCCAGTGGAACCGCAGCCGGTGCCTGTATGAAGGTGCCTATGAACCCGGTGAGCGGGACTACGCCGAACAAGAGGCGAAGGACCTGAACCGGGCTGCGCTGGAAAAACTGAGGCGCGGTTCGGGCAGGTGATCGGCTCGATAATGACCGATATTCCGCTTTTCGGGCGTCGTGGCCGTTGAGTATCATGGTTGAGCGATGCCCGATCGGATCGCACCCAAGACCCTCTATCGGAGATTCTGAAATGTGTGATTCGAAATCCTGCGTGCACGCGGCCGCTTCTTCACGTCGCTCTTTTCTGAGATCCTCTCTGGCCACGGCGCTGGCGGTCGCCGCCGGTGGCGCGTTGCCGGGCGGACTGGCCATGGCGCGCACCGCGTCCCCGCCCAAGCCGCAGAATGTCCTGGATCCCGATGCCGCGCTCGCGCGGCTGGCGGAAGGCAACGAGCGATATGTGTCCGGGACGGCCTTGCGGCATGATTTCGTCCATGAACGCCCGGTGCTGACGGGTGGCCAGAACCCCTATGCGGCCGTGCTCAGCTGCGCGGATTCGCGCATCGTGCCCGAATATACGTTCGATTGCGCCCGGGGCGATCTGTTCGTTGCGCGGGTGGCGGGCAATTTCGCCAATGACGACATGCTGGGCAGTCTGGAATACGCGGTGGCTGTCCTGGGCGTGCCGCTGATTCTCGTGCTCGGGCATGAAAAATGCGGGGCGGTCGACGCGGCCGTCAAGGCCGTCACTCAGTCGGCTCAATATCCGGGCCGGATCGCTTCGCTGGTGTCGGCCATTGCGCCGTCCGTGGAAAAGGTCCGGGGCGCGGCGGGCAATCTGCCGGAGGCCGCGACCGTGCAGAACGTTCGCGACAATGTGGCCGCCCTGGCCGGGCGCTCGGCCATCATCCGGGATGCCGCGCAGGCCGGCAAGCTGCGGATCGCCGGTGGCGTCTACCATCTGGCGACCGGCCGGGTCGAGTTCCTGAGCTAGGACCGGCAGGCGATGGCCACGACGGGTCCGGCCGCCGGCCCGCGCATCCTGATCGTCGAGGACGATCCGACGCTGTCGGAAAACCTGTACGGTTACCTCGAACGCCAGGGCATGACGCCGGATGTGGCCTATGACGGCCATGGTGCGCTGGCCTTGTTGCGAGAGTCGTCCTTCGACGCCGTGGTGCTGGACCTGGGCCTGCCCGGATTGGGCGGTCTGGGCGTGCTGCGCGCCATGGGGCGGGAACCCGCCCTGTGGCGCCCCGTGCTGGTGCTGACCGCGCGCGAACGGCTCGAAGACAAGCTCCTGGCCTTCGAACTGGGGGCGGAAGACTATCTGGTCAAGCCCTTTTCTCTGGCCGAGGTCGTCGCGCGGCTGCGCGTCCTGGTGCGGCGGGGGCGGGGCGGCGAGGCCTGCCCCCTCGTTCACGGGGATCTCCGCTATGATCCGCACGCGCAGACCGTGAGCCTGGCCGGTCGGCCGCTGACCCTGCCACGCAAGTCGGTGCTGTTGCTGGCGGCGCTGATGCAGTCTGCGGGGGGGCTGGCGACCCATGCCCGCTTGACGGCGGCCTTGTGGCCCGACGGGCCGCCGTCCGACCGCGCCCTGCACGATCAGGTTCATCTGCTGCGCCGTCGGCTGCGCGCGGAACGGGGGCCCGACATCGTGGCCGACCCAGGCCGAGGCTGGAGAATCAGTCAGGACGCGGGACAGTCCTGCGCGGATTGTCCTGTGCCCGACGAGTCCGGGCGGCTTGGGGGCCGCGAGGCTGACAAGGCCGGCCCCGGGACTGTTGCAGTGAACCGTCCGTAGCACCAGCCGGGGACCATGATGAGTCAGAATCGGCCTTCCTCGCTGGCCCGGCGGGTCACCTGGGCGGTCACCGGCACCGCCGCCGTATTCCTGCTGGTGATCAGTCTGTTGGCCTACGCAACCTTTGCGCGTATGGAAGACAGCCTGGTCGACGAAGTCCTGTCGAGCCAGATCACCGCCCTGAGAGACGATCTCGGCGCGGGACTGTCCGTGCCGGCGATCCTGCCGCCGCGCTGGAGCGAAGGGGGACGCGTCCAGGCCTGGGTGCAGCCGGCGGATCGGCCGCCTCCCCTTGAAGACATGTTCGCGGCGGGACCGGGCGGCCGCGAAATCGTGGAATCGGGCCGGACATGGCATACCTGGGTCGAAACCCTTCCCCAGGGCCTGCTCTATGTCCGCTACGACGCCACCTCGCACGAAGACCGGGTCCGGTCCTTCGGCTGGATTCTGGCGGGCGGGGCCGTGTTGGCGCTGATCTGCGCCTGGCTGCTGGCCCGGCGGCTGGCGCGTCGGGTGGTGGCGCCGATCCGCGCCGTGTCGGACCGGCTTTCCGCCTGGGGCGGTGTGACCCTCGCCGATGAGGCGCCCCTGGGCGATGAGGCGCTGCAACTGATCGGGGCCTTCAACCGCATCCAGGACCGGGTCGACCGTGCCGTGGCATTCGAGCGCCAGTTCGCCGCCAACCTCGGCCATGAATTGCGCACGCCGTTGGCCGCCCTTCGCTCAGACTGCGAAATGGCGTTGCTGGACGCCGGTCCCGGCACGCCGCTGGCGGCGCGCCTGACGCGCATGCTGGTCCAGGTCGATGCCGCGGCCAGCAGTCTCGCGGGCGCGGCGGCCCTGAACAGCGCTGATCCGGCCCGGGTGCGCCGCGTCGATCTGTCGCGGGCCCTGGAGCAGGCCTGGTTCGCCCTGGAACCCATGGCGCACGCACGAGGCCTGGCGCTGGATCCGCGTATTCCGCCGGGCGCGTACCGGTCCCTGGATCCGGACGCGCTGCTGATCGTGCTGCGCAATCTGTTGCGCAACGCGATCGAGCACGCCGCGCCGGCCACGCTTCGAGTCGAGCTGGATGAGGAAGGAGTCCTGGTTCTGCGCGACGACGGGCCGGGCATCGATCCCGGGCGTCTGGCGCGGGTGCGCGAGTGGCGCGTCGGCCGGGCGGATCTGGCCGCGGCGGATACGCTCGAGGCGGGTCATGGCCTGGGCCTGGGCATCGCCCAGCGCGTCTGCGAACTGCGGGGCTGGCGGCTGAGCGTGGACTCGGTCCATGGCGGTCCCGGCAGCGGCACGACCTTCAGGCTGGATTTGAATTCAGCTTCCAGTCAGCTAAATTCGTAGTGGATTCGTGGTCTTCAAGTCTATAGTAAATGTTGTTTGATCAGGAGCCGTCATGTCTTCGACCGCCTCTACACCTCCGGGCGCGTCCGCGGCCCATTCCAAAGCCAATCTCGATTCCATCTGGGAGCGCCTTGCGCATGCCCAAGTGCTGCGTCGCCGCGCCCTGGGCGTGCTGGGCACGCTCGCGGTGCTGGCGCTGCCCTGGATCGGCTCCGCCTGGCCTGAATCCGGATGGGTCAATCAAGGCCTGGAATGGGTGGGCCTGGTCCTGATGGTACTGGCGTTGCTGGGGCGTTGCGCCTGCATGCTGTACCTGGGCGGGCGCAAGGGCGCCGATCTGGTGGCCGAAGGCCCCTACGCGGTCTGCCGCAATCCCTTGTACTTCTTCTCCATCGTGGCCGTTCTGGGTATCGGCCTGCAGACCGGCAGCCTGACGGTCGGCCTGGCGCTGGCTCTGGCGGCATGGGCGGTATTCCGCTGGATCGTGAGCGAGGAAGAGCGGATGCTGCGCGCATGCTTCGGCGCGCCGTTCGATGACTATTGCGCCCGGGTGCCCCGGTTCCTGCCCCGTCCGTCCGCCTGGCATTCGCCGCGGCACGTCACGGTCGACCTGCAAGGTGTCTGGAACACGGTGCGCGACGCCCTGCCGTATTTCCTGTCGATTCCCGTGTTCGAGGCCATCGAGGCCGCGCAGAACGCCGGATGGTTCCACGTCCGGCTGTGGCTGTATTGAGCTTCCGGCGGCCGGATCCCTCCTGATTCCGTGAGTCGGCGCCGCATGCCCCTGTGATACAGTGCCAGGCAGTTTTCATGCCTGGAGCCTGGTCGATGCAGCCCCCGTTCTACCCCATCGGCACCCCCGGCGTCCCCTGGGGGGAAGCCGAAATCGCCACTTGGCTCGCCCGCCAGCGGCGCCAGCGCGGCTATGCCGAAGAAGTCCTGGCGGCGATCGATCGTTTGCGCGATCGCTTCGATATCGTCCAGTACGGCCGGCTGGACTACACGCCGGACGTCTACCCCTTGTTCGCACTGCGCAGCCGCGACTGGCTGGAAGGCCGCCCCGTGGCGCTGGTGACCGGCGGGGTGCACGGTTACGAGACCAGCGGCGTCCACGGCGCGTTGCGGTTCGCCGACCGGCACGCGGCCGATTACGCGGGCCGTCTGGATCTGATGATCGTTCCCTGTGTCAGCCCCTGGGGCTATGAGCGCATCCACCGCTGGAATCCCCGTGCGCTGGATCCGAACCGCTCTTTCCGTCCCGGCAGCTCCGCGCCTGAATCGGCGGCGCTGATGGCGCTGGTCGAGCCGTTCGCGGACCGCGTCCGGGTGCACATCGACCTGCACGAGACCACCGATACCGACGAGTCCGAATTCCGGCCCGCCCTGGCGGCGCGCGATGGCCGGCCCTTTACGCCAGGCGGCATCCCCGACGGCTTCTATCTGGTCGATGACGTCGATTCCCCCCAGCCCGGATTTCAGGACGCCGTGATCCGCGCTGTCTCCGAAGTGACCCACATCGCCCCGGCCGACGCGCGCGGCGAGATCATCGGTTCGCCCGTGGTTGCCCCGGGCGTCATCCGTTACGCGTTGCGGTCTCTGGGGCTGTGCGCCGGCATCACGGACGCGCCCTACCGTACGACGACCGAAGTGTATCCCGACAGCCCGCGCGCGACGCCGGACCAGTGCAACGCGGCCCAGGCCGCGGCAGTGCGCGCGGCGCTGGACTACGCCCTGGAGCATTGACGTCATGGACATCGTTTTCGCGTCGGAACTGGAACCCGATCCCCAGGCCTGGGCGGCGGCGCTGCGCGACGCCTTACCCGAAGCCCGGGTGCGTCTGTGGGGCGACGGCCATCCCGATGGCCAGGCCGATTTCGCTGTGGTCTGGGCGCCGCCTGCCGACCTGTTCGCCCGCGAACCCCGGCTGCGCGCCCTGTTCAATCTGGGCGCCGGGGTCGACGCCCTGCTGCGCCTGCCGGGCCTGCCGCCCGGCCTTCCCCTGGTGCGCCTCGAAGACGGCGGCATGGCGGTGCAGATGGCGGAATACACGCTCTACCATCTGCTGCGCGAATCGCGCGACTTTGGACGCTACGAACGCCAGCAGGCCGGGGAGCTCTGGCAGCCCCTCGACGATATTGATCGCGACGCCTGGACCGTCGGTGTCCTGGGCGCCGGGGCGATGGGCGCCCGGGTCGCACAGGCCTGCGCCGCCCTGGAATACCCGACGGCGGTCTGGTCGCGCAGCGGCCGCGACGTGCCAGGCGTCGAATCCTTCGATGGCGGGGCGGGCCTGGCCGCGTTCCTGGCACGCACGCGCGTTCTGGTGAACGCATTGCCGCTGACCGACGCCACCCGGGGCATCCTGTGCCGCCGCACCTTCGATCAACTGCGGCCCGACGCCCTGGTGATCAACATCGCCCGGGGCGGGCATCTGGTCGAAGCCGACCTGCTGGCCGCCCTGGACGACGGCCGCCTGAGGGCGGCGGCCCTGGACGTTTTCGAACGCGAGCCTCTGCCGCCCGGCCATCCTTTCTGGACCCATCCGCGCATCCGCGTCACGCCGCACATCGCGGGCGCCAGCCTGATGGACCGGACGGTGCGCCAGATCGCCGGCAAGATCCGCGCCCTGGACCGGGGCGAGGCGATCTCCGGCATCGTGGACCGGGACCGGCAATACTGATGCCGGGCGCGCGCCCCCCGGAATCCGTCCGCTGGCGCGCGTGGTGGCTGGCCGGCCTGCTGGCGCTGGCCGGCTGCGCGGCCCCGTCCGATCCGGGGCTGCACGGCGAATCCATGTCCGCCGACCAGTTCGCCCAGAGCGACATCAACCGGCTGCAGACCCTGGCAATGCGCGACAACCTGGACAGCCTGGATCTATTGCTGGAAAAGCTGTACCGGCGCAATCCCGGGGAATGGCGCAAAGCCGGGTTCACAGACCTGAAGACCGCCCTGGAGCAGGGCCGCGCGCGCATCCGCCGGGGCGAAGTGCCGAAGGAACTGGACGGCTTGCGGGACATCGAGGTGCTGTCGGTCGCCATGGATCCGCGCTACCCCGGGGACCGGGTCGCGGCCTTCGTAATGGGCTTGTCCAGCATGATCATCGCCGCGCATGGCGGACTGACCCGCTTCCATGTCGGCGATTCCGTCCAGGCGCGGCATGTCTTCAACGCCGCCCGCAATGTCGAGACCGCCGCCTGGATGCTGTCGAGCCGTCGCGACGCCCAGGGGCGTCCGCTGCTGCTGTCCAACGAACTGGGCGACGGTGTGGCCAACCTGAGTTTCGAGCGCGAGTTCGGCCGGATCATCGCCCGTCTGGATCTGGAGGCCTCGCTGCAGGACGAGAGCCTGCGGCGCATCGGCATCAACTACGTGCAGGGCCTGCTGTTCTTCAATTTCCTGCCGGTGCGTTGACGCCGCTGGATCGCCAGGCCTGTCTCAGGCCGCCGCAGCGGCCTGGCGAGCCAGTCTTCCTGCACGTTCCAGGCGCAGTGCGCCATGTTCCAGCGGTTCGATGAAACGGGCCGGAATCGACTGGATGCCGCCGATGGCGCCACACAGGGCGCCGGTGAGCATCGCCCGGGCCTGGTTCTGGCCGCCTCCGTTGACGGCGTGCAGGACGGCCGATTCGAAATCATCCTGGAAGCGGCCGGCCAGGTAGTAGGCGGCGGGAAATTGGTGGTAGACCGCGCAGGGCATGCCGTACACCAGCGAGGCTTTCCAGGCCGGTTCGATCCGGATGTCCGGGTCCTGGGCGGCGCGCACGACGCCGGACACCGTCAGCAGCGCGTCCGGCGAAGGGAACTGGCCGGCGGTGCGCGGCGACTCGGGTCCCGGCGGCGGGGTGTTTTCCCCGGTCGATGTGACGCTGTGGAAAGGCAGGGAACCGTCACGCACCAGAGTCATCAGACGTTCGGACGTGGCCGCGTCCAGCGGCTCGCCGCGGACCAGGCTGCCCAGCACACAGCCGTAGGCCACGGTCATCGCCAGGACCGTCGTGTCATATTGGGTCAGCGCCGCATTCGCCGCGCAGTGGCGCGCGAGGTCGGCCGGCCGGCGCGCGTAGCGCACGGCCAGCGCCAGGATGCGCTCGGCGGCTTCGGTGGTGTCGGCCAGACCGGCGACCCGCCCCCAGGGCAGGCCCTGGTCCACGCGCAGGCGCCAGGCCTCGCGGATCGACTGGCTGGTGTAGCCGCCCGGCCCGTTCAGGGGCGTGCCGTCCAACAGGGGGAAAAAGTCCTCGTCCAGCCGGCGGCAGAAGTCCGCCTCGTCGTATCCGCCGCAGGCGTCCAGGGATCCGGCGAGCAGGTCCAGGATGAAGCCGGCCTGGCCTGACTGGCCGGCCCGCAGCCCCGCGTGGTAGCGGTCGGGGCGGGGATCCGTGTAACCGTCGATCCAGTCGCCGTAGTCGCGCCGCAGGGCGCCCAGATCGTAGTACCAGTGTGGTCCCAGGGCCAGGGCGTCGCCGACATAGGCGCCGATCAGGGCGCCTTGGGCGCGTTGTTCAAGGGTGGGTGCCATGCCGGGTCCTCAGTCGTGTCCGATGTCCAGGCGGCGTGACCGCCATGGGCGTGCACCCGGTTGCGGCCGCCGCGCTTGGCCTGGTACATCGCCTGGTCAGCATACGCTAAAAATTCTGACAGGGCGGCATGCGGCGTGCGCGAATCGTGGGCCATGCCGATGCTGACGGAGATCCGCAAGGTCTGGCCATCGTCCAGTGGGACGGCCAGTCTTTCCACGCAGAAGCGCAGACGCTCGGCGATGTCGCTCGCGTCCTGTTCGGAGGTATCGGGCAGGAACAGGGCGAACTCCTCTCCCCCCAGGCGGCCGAACAGGTCGTGCGGGCGCACGACCGTGCGGATGGTCCGCGCGAAGGCCTGCAGCACCTTGTCGCCGGCGGCGTGGCCATGCCGGTCGTTCAATTGCTTGAAGTGGTCGATGTCCAGCATCAGCAGGGCGTTGCCCTGGGGCGGCGCCGGTGTCCGGCCCAGATGCTCGTCGGCGCTGCGCAGGAATGCCTGGCGTGACAGGGTGCGGGTCAGCGCGTCGTGGTCCAGGGCCAGATTCAGGGACGAGATCAGATCGCTGCGGGCCGCCAGGATGCCGGACACCAGCAGGGGCGACAGGATCAACAGCAGGACGCCCAGTCGCAGTGAGACCATGTCCCAGGCATGCAGGCCCGCCAGCGGATGACCTTCACCCAGTGGCAGCCAGCCGTTGGCGATGCCCAGCAGCACGGCGAGGGCGGTCAGCAAGGTGATCCAGGCCGTCGTGGCCTGGCGGTAGGCCAGGGCGCAGTACATCAGGGCCGGGATGGGGAATGTGGCGGCCCCCGGTCCCCCCAGCAGGAAACACAGGGACAGGCTGGCAAGCAGGGCGGCCAGAGGCAGCAGCAGCGTTCCGCTGCCCATTCGCCGGGGAAGGGAAGTCCAGGAGCGGCGGCGGTCCCCGCGAGTGCGCAGGCGCCGGGGCAGGAGCATGACCGGTGGCAGGAGGGCGCTGTAGCTGAGCAACTGGCCCAGGAACCAGTTCAGGGCGATCGTCATCCAGGGCGCGCCGGGCCGCAGCCACGGGGTGAGGACCAGGGCGACGACCGCATGGGTGGCCGCCGCCGCCGCGCAGGCCGCCAGCACTTGGCCGATGGCGCGGGGGCTGCGCAATCTGGAGGGCGTCCAGCCGGACGACAGGATGGGCCAGGCGACGAGCACGCCCGAGAGGTCAGTGACGCCGTAGCCCAGCGCGGCCGGCCAGCTCAGGCCTTCGAGGACGATGTTTTCCAGCGTCAGTCCGCAGAGCGCGCCCGCCCAGGACGGAGGGTGGGCCAGGGACGGATGGCGGATCAGCAGGGCGGCGAGCAAGGCGCTGGCCGGCCAAAGGATCGCCAGCCCGCCATGGGGCTGGGTCAGCCGCCCCAGGACGGCGCACAGGAACGCGACCGCCATGACCAGCGCGGCCTGGACGAGCTTAGGGCAGCATCGTGCGCGGGGACGGAAAACCGGGGACATGTCGAACGAAAGTCTGGATGAGAGGGGCGTGCGCCCGAAATGTAACAGAGCGTGGATGCCTTGTCTCTCGTGGTAAGCCCTAGGCAATCGCCGCGGTGGCCGGGCGGATGGCGGGCGCCGAGATTCGCGCCTCCGGCCGGTCAGTCCGCCGGAGGGCGTCTGGCCTGCTGCCAGGCCAGCACGGCCTGAGTGGCCTGCGCCATGATGCGGTCGTGGCGTGCTTTCGGCCATGCCTGGCGCAGCGAGGCGAACAGGCATTGCGTGCCGGATTGGGCCTGCCCGGTGGCGCCGGGTTCTTCCAGCAAGCGGATCTGGATGTGGGCCAGTGTGTCGGCGACCAGGCGCCAGCCCAGTTCCGGCATGCCTGTATCCAGGGCCAGCAACTGGCTGCCCAACGCCTGGATGACGGGTTCGACCGATTCCAGGCTTTCGCCCGCCCCCATGGCGTGCCACAGGGCCAGGTGGATCTGGCGGCGCAGCGCGATCTTGAAGTCGATGGCGGCGGTTTCGATAGCGTTCAGTTCTTCGAACCGCCGTTGAAAGCGGGCTTCGTCCGCGAGGTCCAGGCTGGTGCGCAGGGCTCCGATCAGCGCGGTCAGCGGGGGAATCGCCTGAATGCCGAAAGCCTGGCTGAAGGCCAGGCCCCATTGGTCCAGTCCGGCCAGCAGCAGCGCCATCCGCAGGGCACGCGCTTCGGTGTCCGGGTCGGACCGGGTCCAGTCCAGGCACTGCGTGCGCAGCGTGTCCAGCGGGAACGGGGACGATTCCGCCGCCGCGTGGCGAAAGGCGCGGGTGAAAGCGTCCCGGGCCAGGTCAGCGGCCTGTGCCTGGACCCCGGGCAGGGCCAGCGCGGCGAGCGGGTCGTCGAGGTAGGGGCGGGCATCGGTCATGGCGCCCGCATTGTCTCATGGTTTGACGATGAGGCCGTTGTGCACCTGGGTGACGCCCTTGACCGACCGGGCCAGCGCGCCCGCGCGATCCTTCTCGTGCTGGGACTTGGCGAAGCCCGACAGTTGCACGATCCCGCCGTCGATGGTCTTGACGCTGATGTTGGCCGCCGAGGTGTCGGGGTCGTTGGCCAGCTTGGCCTTGACCTCCGCCGTGACGGCCGAGCCGTCGATGTACTGGCCGACGGTTTCCTGTTTCCGGGCCACGGAGCAGCCCGAGATCATGACGGTGGCCGCGCCGGCCATCGCGGCGATGGCGATGATGCGAGTGACGTTCGATTTCATGATGTGCGTCCTTGTGGAAAGGTCGGATGAATAAGGAGGATGCGAAATGACAGTAACACGGGGCGGTGGCGGACAGGTGTTCGGGTGTTTTCGATATTTCAAGTGGATACAAGGTGGCGGCGCGTTCGTCATGAGATGTTCTATGCTGGAGCCGTCCATGCACATGAAAGGATCCCTGAGATGAAACGACGCACGATGTTGTTCGCCACGATGGCAGCGGGCGGTTTCTGGGCGTTTGGCGTCCGGGCGGCGCCCCCGGAGGGCCGGGGACAGGGGCACGGCGGGCCTCATGGCAATGCCGGCGGATCCGGCAAGGGGGGCAATCCGGGCAAGGGCAATACCGGTGGATCGCGCCGTCCGATGGACTACGACTCGCATGGCCGGCACCGCGAATACTTCGATGACCGCAGGGACGGTCAGGGCCGGCTGCGCGATGGCGATGCGTATGCCGGGCTGGTCTATGCGGGGATCACCGCGGCGCTGGCCAGGCGCTATGCGCTCGATGCCGGTCTCGGAGGATATGCGGCACTGCCGCCGGGGATCCGCAAGAACCTGGCGAGAGGCAAGCCGCTGCCGCCGGGTATCGCCAAGAAAATGGTGCCAGGCCCGCTGCTGGGCCGGCTCCCCCGATACGATGGCTACGAATGGCGCGTGGCGGGCGCCGACCTGATCCTGATCTCGATCGCGACCGCGGTGGTGGCGGACGTGCTGTACGACGTGTTCGATTGAACTGGGCGCGTGCGGCGCGCGCCATGGCGCGACTTCACTTCCGGCGTCCGTTGGACAAGGCCACGTAGATGCCGCTGGCGGCGATCATCAGCGCGCCGGCATAGAACCAGCCATCGGGTATTTCGTCCCAGAAAAACCAGCCGAGCAGCCCCGCCGAGATCAGGCCGAAATAGTCGAACGGGGCCACGATCGACGCGGGCGCGGTGCGGAACGCCTGGGTGATCAGCCCCAGCCCCGCCGTGCTGCAGAGGGCGATTCCGATGAAGCCGGGCAGGTGCGCCCAATCGATCGGTTTCCAGACGAAGGCCAGCGGCAGGCTGGCGAACACCAGTTGCCCGAAGACGATGTGGAACATCGTCGTGAACATGCTTTCGCGTGCGCCGATGCGTTTTGCGCTGACCATCATGATGGCGTAGCCGAGCGCGGTCGCCAGCGGCAGCAGTGCGGCCCACTGAATGTTGCCGGGGCTGGGGCGGACGATGACCATGACGCCGGCCAATCCGGCGCATATGGCCAGCCAGCCGCCTTTCGAGACCTTTTCTCCGAGGAATACGACGGAAATGGCGGTCACGAACAGCGGCGCGCAGAACGCCACGGCGGTGTTCTCGGCCAGCGGAAGCATCGTCAGGCCCAGATAAAAGCAGAAAGCGGCGGCCACGTTCAGGGCGCCGCGCAGCAGATGCACGCCCAGGTGCCGTGTGCGCAGCGCCCTGTGTCCGCCCAGAAACAGCACCAGCGCGGTGATCAAGGGGAGGGCGATGAGCGCGCGCAGAAAAAGGATCTGGATGGGGGGATAGGAAGCGCCCAGCCACTTGGCCAGGCCGTCGCTGAGGGTCAGGCTGAACATGCCGGCCAGAATGCAGCCGATGCCGGCCCGGATGCCGCTTTGCGGTGATGCTGCAGTGCTCATGGAACGCTGGTGGGCCGGATGGAAATGGAAAAGGGCCTAGCGAGTGATCGCTAGGCCCTTGGTATTTTTGGTGGCGCATCCCTGATTCGAACAGGGGACCTGCGGATTATGATTCCGTCGCTCTAACCGGCTGAGCTAATGCGCCAAAGCACGCAATTATAGGGGTGGAATTTTTGGTGCGCAAGTCGCCTGGAATCTTGCGTGGACCGGGCAGGTCGGCCGGCCGCGACCTGGGCAGTGTCTGTGGACGCCGAAAATGCGAAGGCCCCGCCTTTTGGCGGGGCCCTGCTGCCGCTGTGGGCAGCTGCACCGCATGGGAGCGGTGCAAAGTCAACGCCCTGAGGCGTGATGGACTACCATCAGGTAGCGATTCCAGTATAGATCGGGTGGGAATCCAGGCCATAGGTGAATTCCCTAATCAATGTGACGGGCGCGATTCGCGCCCTTTTTCACGCCGGATCCATCCCGGGTTGCGCGGCCGGATCCCGGTCCGGCGCGACGGCGGTGTCGGCGTGCCCGGACAGGGCCGCGCTCAGGCTGTACAGAGGCTCGAAGGATTCCGCCTGCGCCATGGGCCAGGCGGTGCGGAAGATCGTGTTGCGGAACCGGCCTTCCAGCAGTTCGCCCTTTTCCAGGTCGGGGAACAGGGCGGACAGGACGCGGACTTCGCCGTTGGCGATGCGCCGGGCGATGTGGTGCGGCCGGAGCTGGTTGGGGTGGGTCAGGCCGGCTGCGCCCAGCAGTTCGCCCAAGGCCTTGAGGGTGTTGGCGTGGTAGTTGGCGACGCGCACGGACTTGTCGGCCACCACCAGGGCTTGCTGTCGTTTGGGATCCTGCGTGGTGACCCCCGTGGGGCAACGGCCGGTGTGGCAGGTCTGGGCCTGGATGCAGCCGATGGCGAACATGTAGGCCCGGGCGCTGTTGCACCAGTCCGCGCCCAGCGCCATCAGGCGCGCCATGTCGAAGGCGCTGATGACCTTGCCCGAGGCGCCCAGCCGGACATGTTCGCGCAGGCCGATGCCCACCAGGGTGTTGTGGACCAGGCGCAGGCCTTCGCGCAGGGGCGTGCCGACGTGGTCGACGAATTCGATGGGCGCGGCGCCGGTGCCGCCCTCGGCGCCATCGACCACGATGAAATCGGGCGTGATGCCGGTGGCAAGCATGGCCTTGGCGATGGCGAACCATTCCCAGGGGTGGCCGATGCACAGCTTGAAGCCGACCGGCTTGCCGCCGGACAGTTCGCGCAGGCGGGCGATGAACCGCATCATCTCGATGGGCGTGCCGAAGGCGCTGTGGCTGGACGGGGACACGCAGTCCTGGCCGACCGGCACGCCGCGGGCGGCGGCAATTTCCGGCGTGACCTTGGGCGCCGGCAGGATGCCGCCATGGCCGGGCTTGGCCCCTTGGGACAGCTTGAGCTCGATCATGCGGATGTTGTCCCGCCGGGCCATGTCCGTGAAGCGCTCTTCTGAAAAACTGCCGTCCGGATTGCGGCAGCCGAAGTAGCCCGAGCCGATGTTCCAGATCAGGTCGCCGCCGTGTTCCAGATGGTAGCGGCTGACACCGCCCTCGCCGGTGTCATGGGCGAAATGGCCGATCGCCGCGCCCTTGTTCAGGGCCATGATGGCGTTGGCGGACAGCGCGCCGAAACTCATGGCGGAAATGTTGAAGACCGACAGGTCCACGGGCCGGGTACAGTCCGGACCGCCGACGGTGGTGCGGAAATCGTCGTCGGCCACATGGGCCGGCACCATGGCGTGGTTGATCCACTCGTAGTCGTTGCCGTAGACGTCACCCTGGGTGCCGAAGGGGCGCTGGTCCATCTGCCGCTTGGCGCGCTGGTACACCAGGGACCGGTCCACACGGGAAAACGGCAGTTTGAGCGTGTCGTCCTCGAAAAAGTACTGGCGGACTTCCGGGCGGATGAATTCGAACAGGAAGCGCAGGTTGCCGATCACCGGGTAGTTGCGGCGGATGGCGTGCCGGGTCTGGCGCAGATCGTAGACCCCCAGCACGCTCAGGCCCAGGAACAGCAGGCAGGGCAGCCACCAGCCGGCGCTGAAGGACAGGGCCAGCAGGGCGCACAGCGCGGTCAGCGCGATGACGGCGTGAAAGGCGGTGTGACGGGTGAACAGTTGATGCATGAACGGGCTCCGGGAGATCGCGCGACCCGCTTACCTTAGCAGATGCGCGCGGCCGGCGGGCCGGCCGGTCCAGGAGATCCAGGCCAGTTGCGCCACCGCGTCCGGCCCGCAGCGGACCAGGGCGTTCTGCCCGAAGCGGCGCGCCAGCCGCAGCCCTTCATCCAGCGGCAGCCCCGGCATCCACAGGCCGGGCTCGTCGGGCCACAGGCCCCGGGGGTCCAGGCCCCGGCCCGGCAGCCAGGAGAGGCCCTGCCGTTCGACCGACCGCCGCAGCGCGCGCAGGCGGCGGTCATTGGCTGCGGGGCGCAGGCGGCGGCTGCGCGGGTTGCAGGCGGTCAGGAAGATGCCGCCCTGGGGGAACAAGGCGCGCAGCCCCGGATGCGGCTCGCCGATGCGCAGGACGAGCGGCGGTTCGGTGTCGATGCGGTAGTGCGCGGCCCGGTAGGCCGCTTCCAGGGGATGGCCGCCGGGCGTCATGGCGATTCAGCCCGCCAGGGCCCGATGGCGGTGACAGTCCGTGGTGTGATCCATCAGGCAACCGATGGCCTGCAGATAGGACTGGCAGATGGTCGGGCCGACAAAGGTGAAGCCGTGGCGCTTCAGCAGGCGGCTCAGCGCCTCGGCCTCGGGGCCGGCCACGGGCGCGTCTTCCTGAGCGGCATAGTGGTGGATGAGGGGCCGGCCGCCGACCACTGACCAGACCAGGCCGACCGGATCGGGCAGCGCCAGCCAGGCCCGGGCGTTGGCGCCGGCGGCGCGCAGTTTCAGCCGGTTGCGGATGATCGCGGCGTCTTGCATGCGGTTCTGGACCCAGGCCTCGTCGGTGCGTGCCAGGGACAGGGGGTCGAAGTCCAGCAGGGCGGCGCGCAGGGCCTCCCGACGGCGCAGGACGGTGAGCCAGGACAGGCCCGCCTGGAAGCCTTCCAGGATGAGCATTTCGAACAGGTGTCGGGAATCGCGCGAGGGTACGCCCCATTCGGTGTCGTGATAGCGCACGTACAGCGGATCGTCAGTGCACCAGCGGCAGCGGACGAGGTCTGTCCCGATGGGAACCGCGGGAGCGGGCGTCCGGGTCGGCATGGGCGTCCTGTCTCGCGGATTCAGCGGCGCCGGCCGCCGACCAGGGAGCCCAGCAGGCCGCGCACCAACTGGTTGGCGGCGTTGCGCACCATGCTCTTGGCGACCGATTGCACGACCCCGTCGCGGCGGCCGCCGCGCGGCCCGGTGGAGCCGAACAGAAAATCGCCCAGGACGCCGGTGATGCCGTTGTCCTGGGGGGCGGACGCCTCGGCGCCTGTCCTGTCCGCGGGTGCGGCGTTCCCCGGCTGGGCGCGCCGCAGCAGGATTTCATAGGCGGATTCGCGGTCCAATGTCCGGTCGTACTTGCCGGCCAGCATGGAAGCCGCCTGGATGGCCTGGCGTTCCGCCGCCGTGGCCGGCCCGATGCGGCTGCCGGGCGCCGCCATCCAGACTCGTTGCGTGGGAGTGGGCTGCCCCTTGGGGTCCAGCAGGGACACCA
>DISE01000013.1 GCA_002421865.1 Castellaniella sp. UBA6218 | reverse complement strand
AGCAGCAGCATCGGGAACCAGGAGATGAACAGGCTGGTCAGAAAGGAGGGTTCCTCGCGGGCCTTGCCGGAAACCTGGACGCCGTTCTTCACCAGTTCGGGCACCATCCACAGGTCGCCGGGCGAGGTCAGGCTGTAGGAACGGCCGGATTCCGGGGTCACGTAGATCGTGTCGCCCTGGATGTCGACCTTGTTGATGCGGCCGGCGCGCGCGTCGTTCATGAATTGCGTGTACGTGACGGAATCCCCGCTCGTGACCGGGCGTCCGTCAAACTGCTTGAACACCGTGAATAGCACGAGCGCGATCACCAGCCAGACCGCAACCTTGGAAAACGAGTTGTTCAAAGCCAACCTCCTGGGTGTATACCGCTGCCTGCCCGCCGCCCGCGCGCCGCGCCCGGCGACACGCAATTACAACAAGCTGACAAATACGTCAATGCTTCATTCTACCTGAATCCGCTACGCGGACGCAGCGTCCGCGTCATCGGTCAGCGCCTGACCCCGGGAGGGGTTTTTCAAGCCACGGCCGACAAGGAAAGTCTCGGAGGATTCGTCCCGGGACGCCTTGGGCTTGCGTTCGACCACCCGGACGAAATGCCGCTTGAACATCTGTACGATCTGTGAAAAACCGCTGCCGTGGAAAGCCTTGACGATCAGGGCTCCGTCCGGCTTCAGGTGGCCGCAGGCGAATTCCAGCGCCAGTTCGCAGACGTGGGCGATGCGGGCGGAATCCGCCGAGGCCACACCCGATAGATTGGGGGCCATGTCGGAAATCACAAGGTCCACGGCCCGGCCTTCCAGCCGTTCGTGCAATTGGGCCAGGATGGCGTCCTCGCGGAAATCGCCCTGGATGAACTCGACCCCGGCGACGGGTTCCATGGGCAGCAGGTCCAGCGCCAGCACGCGGCCGTCGATCACGCCGCCCGGCGCCAGCAGGCGCTCGCGCACGATCTGCGACCAGCTGCCCGGGGCCGAGCCCAGGTCCACGACCACATCGCCGCGGCGCAGCAGTTTTTCCGTGTCCAGGATCTCGGTCAGCTTGAAGGCGGCACGTGCCCGGTAGCCCTTCTGTTGCGCCATTTTGACGTAAGGGTCGTGAATATGCCGCTGGACCCAGGCTTTGGAGAATTTTTTCTTGGCCATTCTCGTACAATTCCATTATGCCGAAACTCGAACTGACCTCTCAGCAACGCAGCGCCCTGCGCGCCGCCGCTCATCCCTTGCATCCCGTCGTCCTGATCGGCGACCGCGGCCTGACCACCGCCGTGCTGGAAGAAATCGACCGCACCCTGGCGGCCCACGAACTGATCAAGATCCGCGTTGCCGGCGCCGAACGCGCCGAACGCGACGAGATGCTGGCGCAAATCTGCGAAACGCTGTCTTGCGCCGCAGTGCACCATCTCGGCAAAACGCTGATTATCTATCGGCCCGATCCGCTTGCGCAACAAGCGGTCCAGGCTGCTGAAAACGCCACCCGGGCCGTCCGCCGGAAATCCGAACCGTACGTCCCCAAGAAACAGGCGGCGCAGCCGCGCGCCGCGCAGCCGGACCGGGACAGCCCGAAAGACCGTGCCGCGCCGGACACGGGCCGCAAGGCCCGCCCGGCCGATGCCCGGGGCGCCAGCGCCAAACCGGCGCGCGGCAAGCGCGCCGATGCCGGTAGCCATGGCATCCCGCGCCGCAACAGCGGCGGCAGCGCGCTGTCGCTGCGCCCCGGCGCGCGGCGCGGCCGCTGATCATTCCCGGCTCGCACCGGGCCGCGGCGATTGTGGCTTCTCCGCACGTCGCCGCCCGCAAGCGGCTCGGATCCGCCGGGCAATGAAACAAGTCCGTAGGGACGGTTCAGTGCCCGGCCTCGTGCTTCACTGATAGCTGACCGAACAGACTTCATATTCGCGCACGCCGGCCGGCGCGCGCACTTCGACCACGTCGCCTTCGCTTTTGCCGATCAGCGCGCGGGCAACGGGGCTGGACACCGAAATCATGTTGGCGCGGATGTCGGCCTCCAGGTCGCCGACGATCTGGTAGGTCAGGCGTTCACCCGATTCCAGATCCTCGATTTCGACGGTTGCGCCGAACACGGCCTGGCCGGATACGTCCAGATCGGCCGGATTGATGATCTGGGCGTTGGACAAGGTGCCTTCCAGTTCCTGGATGCGGCCCTCGATGAAGCCCTGGCGCTCGCGCGCGGCGTCGTATTCGGCGTTTTCGGACAGATCGCCCTGGGCGCGAGCCTCGGCGATGGCGTTGATGACTTCGGGGCGCTCGACCGTTTTCAGACGGTGCAATTCAGCCTGTAAGCGCTCTGCCCCGCGAGCTGTCAAAGGGATCGCAGACATAGTTCCTGACTCAAAAGTAAAAGACGCCCCATGCGCGGGGCGCCTGACAACGAAAGAAAGATGGGCGAAATGTGGTGGTTCCGGCCCGCTGGGGGCTGCCTGGTCATGCGCGCCCGGCTGGGCTTATATGGAACGTCCGTGGCTATGGCGCCACCCGCATTCCGACCAGGTGGCCTGCCGGCTCGCCCGTGAAAAACCCCGGCCTGAACCGGGGTGCTTGCGAGGTATTGTGGTCAATCCGGACGGAAAAAGCAAGCCCTGGCTTCTTCATGCGCCGCGACGCCGGAACCGTCCCGCAGACCGGCAAAGCGCCATGGAACGTTCGAGCGGCCACTGTGACTCACAGCCAAACAAGACGACAGACTCTCATGCCACATTTCCCCTGTTTGACGCGCGCCTGGCCCATCCGATACATCATCGCCGGGACCACGGTCGTCGCCATGTCGTTCGTCGCCATCGTGCTGATCTCGCTGAGCTGGTTCGGCTCCAAACAGGCCTTCCTGGACATGGCGCACATCACCGCGATCAACGCCAGCCAGCTGACCGCCGAACGGACACGCCGGATCATCGCCCCTGGCGAGGCCATGCTGAATGCGCTCGCCTTCAACCCCCTCGTCCAGACCACGCAGGACGGCGAGAACCTGGCATTGCGCACCACGCTGACGGCGGCCCTGTCGGCCAATCCACTGGTCTCCGCGCTTTATGTCGGACACGGGAACGGGGATTTCATGTCGCTGAGACCGCTGCGGGATCCGAAAACCCGGCGGTTCTTCCAGGCGCCGGCCCAGGCCGACTACCTCGTCAACATTCTGACGCGGCTCCAGGACGGCTCGACCCGCAACCAGCTGTTTTTCTATGACGCACAGCATGACTTGGTAATGCAAAGGCTCCAGAGCGAGACGGCGTTCGACCCCCGAACCCGCTCCTGGTACGCCCAGGCCTCCGCAAGCGAAGAAACCGTCACCTCAGGCCCCTACGTTTTCTTCACGACCGGCCAGGTCGGGATCACCTTGTCCCAGCGCGCCCGATCGGGACAAACCATCGTCGGCGCGGACATCACTCTGGCGGATCTGGGCAAAGGCCTCGCCAGCCTGCGGCTGACCCCAGGCGCCGAGCTGGCCCTGGTCACACAGGACGGATCGATCCTCGCCTACAGCGGTGCGATGCCGCCGCCCGCGGTCTCGTCAGACGGCACGCCCAGGCTGCCCTCTCTGCGCGATCTGGACGTCAAGGCACTGTCCCGCCTGCGGCAAACGATCCCCGACGACCCGATCATTTCTTACGAGGCCTCGGGCGAGGAATGGCTGGGGACCGCGCTCCCTTTCGACGGCATCCAGGGGCTCGACCTGCAATTGCTGTCGACCGCGCCCACGGACGAACTGCTCGGCGATCTGTCGCGCAACCGGACGCTCATGATCCTCATGTCATCCGCTCTGATCCTGCTGCTCCTGCCCCTCGGATGGCGCACAGGCAGCGCCGTGGGACAGGCGCTGGAGCGCCTGGCGGAACGGGCCAGAAAAATGTCCTTGTTCAACTTCATCCGCCCCGGATCCCGGCCGACGCGCCTGCGCGAGGTCGGGGAGCTCGACCTCGTCATGGACCACATAGGCGGCACGGTCAAGGCATTCCTGGAAATCAGCCGGATCATGGGCACGGAACCGAGCATCGAAGCCATGCTCGCCCAGGTGCTGGAAAAGCTCGTCAAGGCCACGCGCTGTTCGGGCGGCGCGGTTTATCTCACGGAAAAGGAAGGGAGCGCTCCGTCGCTGGCCGCGGCGTTCGGCGACACGGACCAGGCATCGGCAAGCGGCGCATGGCCGGCGCACTGGCCGGCGCAGGATGCGGACAGCACCCATCACGACAGCGGCGCTCAAGAGCGGATCACCTTCGAACTGCGCAGCCGCCGCGGCCATCTCGAGGGGCTGCTGGTGCTGACGCATGAACAGGATCCCGATCACGCATCGCCCGAATTCCTCTCGTTCGCACACCAATTGACCGGCATGCTGGCCATGGCCATCGAGGCACGCCAGTTCGCCCAGGCCCAGAAGGCGCTGCTGGACGCCTTCATCCGTGTCCTGGCCGACGCCATCGATGCGAAAAGCCCCTACACGGGCGGTCATTGCGAACGCGTGCCCAGGCTGGCCATCATGCTGACCGATCAGATCGCGGCGGAGACCAGCGGCCCCTATGCCGACTTTTCCCTCAGCGAGGACGAGCGCTACGAATTCCGCCTCGCGGCCTGGCTTCATGACTGCGGCAAGGTCACCAGCCCCGAACACATCATCGACAAGGCCACGAAGCTGGAAGTCATCCACAACCGGATCCATGAAATCCGCATGCGTTTCGAAGTGCTGTGGCGCGATGCCGAGATCAGTCACCTGCAGGCCAGGCTCGCGGGAGAAGACGCCGACCGCGCCGACGCCGACCTGGATGCGCGACGCGCGCAATTGCAAGAGGATTTCCAGTTCATCGCCCAATGCAATATCGGCGGAGAATTTCTGCCGGACGAGGCGATCGAGCGCTTGCGCCGGATCGCGCAAACGACCTGGCTGCGCCACTTCGACGACAGCCTCGGCCTGTCCGCGGCCGAACTGGGCAAACTGGCGCTCCGCCGTCCCCACCCGCCCGGGCTGCCGGCGGCGGAACCGCTGCTGGCCGACAAGCCCGAACATATCGTGCCCTGGGACGAAGCGCGCAAGCCGGCGGTGGAACGCGACGATCCGCGCAATACGCTGGGTTTCGACATGAAGCTGCCAGCCTGCCGGCAGAACGCCGGCGAATTGCACAATCTCACCATTCGCCGCGGCACCCTGACGGAAGAAGACCGTTTCGCGATCAACGATCACATGGTGCAGACTTTGACCATGTTGAATCAGCTCCCCTGGCCGCGCCACCTCGCGCGGGTGCCCGACATCGCCTCCAACCACCACGAAAGAATGGACGGCGCCGGCTATCCCCGCCGCATCCCCGGCGAAAAACTCCAGCTCACCGAACGCGTCATGGCCCTGGTCGACGTCTTCGAGGCGCTGACGGCCGCCGACCGCCCCTACAAGCCGGCCAAGACACTGTCCGAATCGCTGCGCATCATGGCGTTCATGTGCAAGGAAGGGCATCTCGACACCCAGTTGTACTTGTACTTTCTGCGCAGTCCCGTCTGGCTGGACTACGCACGCGACTTCATGAAGGCGGAGCAACTCGACACGGTGGATATCGATGCGCTGGCGCGCATCGCCGCAGGCGCATGAAAAAGCCCGGGGGGCGTCGCCATGCGCGACGCCCCCCGGGCCGGATGAACGCCGGATTGATCAGGCGTGGGTGTTGATGGTGTTTTTCCGGGGCTCGAGCAGATCCATGAACCGGTTGGCCGGGCTGGTGACTTCACGCGCCGCCAGGACCGCATCGACATCCACCTTGCCGGGTTCCTGCGCCTTGTAGACGGCGACCATCGAGTCCGTGATGTCTTCCGGATACAGCGTCGAGACGTCCTTGATGGCCTTCCAGACGTCGAGCTTGTCGCCAAAGCCGTTATTCTGCAGGCCCAGGTCGCCGCCGCCGGTCTTGAACGCGGAATAAGCGATTTCCTCGGGATTCTTGGTCTTGCTCAGGCCTTCGTACGAGGCGTTGCCGCCGCCATAGGTCATCATGTTGCGCAGCCAGATCGCCGCGCGCCCCAGGTACGAAGTCTGCTCCTGATGCTCTTCCTTGATCTTGCTGCGCGCCTCATAGGCTTCCCGCGCCAGATCCTCGCCAAAGCACTGCTCCCGGTCATGGAATTCCTGGAACTTCGTCTTGAATTCCTGATAGGCCTCGCTGATTTTCACGTTGTAGCTTTCCCGAACCTGCTGGTCGCCACGGGGCTGCCCGGCGCGCTCGGCGGCCGGCGCGCTCGCGGGCGTCTGGGCGCCCCAGGAAAGGTAGGAACTCACGGAACTGATGGCAGTCATTTCTGTTTTCTCACAAGTTACATTAAGGGGTCCGGGCCGGACGGTTTCCATCACCGCCTCAAGGCCTCTTGCTTTTTAAGTAACTATTCAGAAAACAATGGTTCCATGCGTCATGCACAGAATCCGCCATTGCTTCCAGTCCCATGATCCGGCGCTCCGGATCATGGGCACGGGAAGATCACGCCTGCGACCGGCGCCGGCCGCGCAGCAGCGCATGCAGCAGGATGGCGCCGAACGTCGCGGTGCCGATGCCGTCGAGCTTGAAGCTGCCGATGGCAATGGAAAAATTGCCCGCCCCCAGGATCAGCGTCACGGCGGCGACGATCAGATTGCGGTTGTCGCTGAAGTCGACCTGGTTGGCCACCCAGATACGTGCGCCGGCAATGGCGATCAGGCCGAACACCACGACCGACATGCCGCCCAGCACAGGCGCGGGAATGGCCTGGATGACCGCGCCGAACTTGGGCGAGAAGCCCAGCAACAGGGCAACCAGGGCGGCCACCACGAACACCAGCGTGGAGTAGATCTTCGTCGCGGTCATCACGCCGATGTTTTCCGCATAAGTGGTCACGCCCGTGCCGCCCAGAGCCCCTGACACCATCGTCGCCACCCCGTCGCCCACGAAGGCGCGACCCAGGTAGCGGTCCAGGTTCCGGCCCGTCATGGCGCTGACCGCCTTGATATGGCCCAGATTCTCGGCAACCAGAATGACAGCCACCGGCGCAATCACGCTGATGGCATGGGCCTCGAAGACCGGCGCCGTCAGCGTGGGCAACCCCAGCCAGGGCGCGGCGGCGATGGCGGAAAAATCGATCGGTTTGCCCAGCCCCAGGCCATTGGCCAGGATCACGTAGCACACGCAGGCGGCGAGCAGGCCCACCAGGATCAGCAATCGCTGCACCAGCCCGCGCGTATAGACAGCCACACCGCCGACGCACAAGATCGTCATGAGGGCCATGGAGGACTCGAACAGCGAACCGCCCATCGCGCCCTTGGCCGCGATCGGCGCCAGATTCAGCCCGATCACGGCCACGACGGCGCCGGTGACCACGGGCGGCATCCAATGGTCGATCCAGTCGGCGCCTCCGCCCTGCCGGGCATTGAGCACCATGGTCAGCAGGCCGATGCCGGTATAGATCAGGCCGCAGACGATGATGGCGCCCAGCGCCACACCCATGTTCAGGTTCGGCCCGCTGCCCGAATAGCCGCTGACCGCGATCACGCCGCCGATGAAGGCGAAACTCGAGCCCAGGTAACTGGGCACCCGGCCGCCGACGAACAGGAAAAAGATCAGGGTGCCCACCCCCGACATGAGGATGGCCGTGTTGGGATCGAAGCCCATGATGAGCGGCGCCAGAATGGTCGAGCCGAACATGGCCACCACGTGCTGGGCGCCCATGGCAACGGTCTGCGGCCACGCCATGGTTTCGTCGGGCTGGACGACGGCGCCATCGGCGGTGCCCGAGACACGGCGCCACTGCGGAAAATAGGAAGTTTTCATGAGGGGAGCACGGCCGGAGGGGCCGCCCTGAAGAGGATGGTGGAAGAGTGAAATTTCGTCGCAAGTGTAAGGCGGGGTCTGGCGCCCCCGCAAGACAGGACGATCCCGCGCCGCCGCGCCGGCCGGCGCATGCGAGGGAGCTGCGGCGGACAGCCCGGGCCTGCCGGGACTAACATGCTCCCAGCGGCCCGCCACCTCATCGCCGGACCGCGCCCGCGGCAAAAGGAGGCCCGCAATGTCCAACCCGCTCACGCTTTATACCGACGCGAATTTCATCAGCCCGTACGCCATGTCGGTCTTCGTCGCCCTGCAAGAAAAGGGCGTGCCCTTCGAGCTGTCGCCGGTCGACCTCGACCGTGGGGCGCAACGCGAAGCCGGCTACGTCTCCCTGTCCCTGACGGGCAAAGTGCCCGCGCTGGCGCACGGATCGTTCACACTGGCCGAGTCGTCTGCGATCACGGAATACGTGGATGAAGTCTTTCCGGGGACCGCGCTCTACCCGACCGATGCGACGCAGCGCGCCCGGGCGCGCCAGATCCAGGCCTGGTTGCGCACCGACCTGATGCCGATCCGGCAGGAACGCTCGTCGGAAAACCTGTTCCGCCGGCCGCCCCCGCTCGCGCCCTTGTCCGAAGAGGCGCGACAAGCGGCCGACAGGCTGTTCGCGGTGGCCGACCGCCTGTTGCCCCAGGACGCCGATACGCTGTTCGAGGCATGGAGCATCGCCGATTTCGAACTGGCGTTCATGCTCAACCGGCTGGCCCTGTGCGGCGATGCCGTGCCACGCCGGCTGGCGGACTATGCGGACCGCCAATGGCACCGGCCCTCGGCCCGACGCTGGGTCGCGCTGCCGCGCCCGAGTCTATAGACCGCCTCCGCCCGCACGCCGGTGCGGCGCGGCGATCGGGGCACCGAAACCCTGTTAAAATTCAAAAGGCGGGCCCCTTCGCATGGTTCGGCGGTGAACCTGGTCAGGTCGGGAACGAAGCAGCCACAGCCGCGCGGAACCAGTGCCGAAGTCAGGCTCGCCTTTCCTTTTCCCCCTCCAGGGCGGCCTATGAGCTATCTCGTCTTGGCGCGAAAATGGCGCCCCCGTTCATTCGATACGCTGATTGGCCAGGATCACGTGGTGCGTGCCCTGACCCATGCGCTCTCGTCCGGCCGGCTGCACCACGCCTGGCTGTTCACCGGCACGCGCGGCGTAGGCAAGACCACACTGTCACGCATCCTCGCCAAGTCCCTGAATTGCGCCCAGGGCGTCACCGCCACCCCGTGCGGCCATTGTCAGGCCTGCACGGAAATCGACGCGGGCCGTTATGTGGACTACATCGAACTCGACGCCGCCTCCAACCGGGGCGTCGACGAAATGACCCAGTTGCTGGAACAGGCGGTCTACGCCCCCTCCTCCGGCCGCTTCAAGGTCTACATGATCGACGAAGTCCACATGCTGACCGGGCATGCGTTCAACGCCATGCTGAAGACGCTGGAAGAGCCGCCCGAACACGTCAAATTCATTCTCGCAACCACCGATCCGCAAAAAATCCCGGTCACGGTGCTGTCGCGCTGCCTGCAATTCAATCTGAAGCAGATGACGGTGCCCGCCATCGTCGACCACCTCCGGGACATCCTGGCACAGGAATCCGTGCCGGCGGATCCCCAGGGGCTGCGCCTGATCGCTCAGGCGGCGGCAGGTTCGATGCGCGACGCCCTGTCCCTGACGGATCAGGCCATCTCCTTTTCAGCGGGCGACCTGACCGCCGCCGCCGTCGGCGAAATGCTCGGCACCCTGGACCAGCGCCACCTGCTCGACCTGCTGCGCGCCCTGGCGGCCGCAGACACGCCCGGCATCCTGGCCGTGGCCGACGACCTGGCCGCGCGCGGCCTGTCGTTCCAGTCGGCGTTGGGGGACCTGGCCCTGCTGCTGTCACGGGTTGCCATCGCCCAACGCCTGGGTCACGCTCAGGCCGACGACCCCCTGGCCGAGGACATCACCACCCTGGCGGGCGCCCTGTCACCGGACGACGTGCAGTTGTTCTACGCCGTGGCCGTCCACAGCCGCCAGGAACTCGCCCTGGCACCCGACGAACAGGCGGGCTTCGTCATGGCCTGCCTGCGCATGCTGGCCCTGTTGCCGGAAGGCCGCGTGCCACCCGTATCCATGGGGTCGCCGCCCATCGCACGGCCGTCCGACGCCCCCGCCATGGCGGCGCCGGCGGTCGTCGAGACCGCGGCGCCCGTCACTTCTACGGCGGTCGCGCCCGCGTCACGGCCCCCGGCCGAGGCAGCCGCCCCGCACGCCGAGCCGCCCGCCTGGGAATCCACGCCTGACGACCCGCCGGCGACAGGCCCGGTCTCGCCCGAAACGGCCCGGGCCACCGAAGCGCCCATGCTTTCGGCCGCCGAACCTCCGCGCCGGCAGAACGCCCCTCCCCGCCCCCCCGTCCCGACGCCCGAGCCCGATCCCGCACCCGACCGCGACCCGATCCCGGACCCCGATCCGGCTCCGCCCGCCCCCCCCGACGAAGCCGCGGCCGCGTCGGACGACTGGACGGACGCCGTGCCCGCCGATCTGGCCGATGCCTTCGACGTCGCCGCTTCCCTGGATGACCTGGGGATGGATCCCGGCGCGGCCGGAGCGATCGCCGGGCTGGCCGCCGAGCCGCCTGCGGCCCGGCCCGAAACCCCCGATCCCGGGCGGATGACGGCCCAGGCATGGCCGGGGGTGGCCGCCGGCCTGCCGGTCGGCGGCGCCGCCCGGGCGCTGGCGCTGAACAGCGAATGGCTTTCGGGGGACGATCACCAGATCCGCCTGCGGGTGGCCATTCACACCTACGCGGACGGCGGCGGGCACGACCGCCTGCGCACGGTCCTGTCCGAATATTTCGGCCGTGTCGTGCGGCTGGAGGTCGAATACGGCGAGACGGGCGGCGACACGGCCCATGCCGTCGATCAGGCCGAGCGCGGCCGCCGCCAGCAGGCCGCCGAACAGGCCGCCGAACAGGACGAACTGGTCCGCACGCTGGCGCAGCGCTTCGCCGCCCGCGTCGTCCCGGGCTCGGTCCGCCCGCCTGCGTTATAGTCCCAGCTTTTGCTTGAATACACCGAACCAGGACACCGCCATGATGAAAGGTCAGATCGCCGGGCTGATGCGCCAAGCCCAGCAGATGCAGGAAAACATGAAAAAGGCCCAGGACGCCCTGGCCGACCTGATGGTCGAGGGCGCGGCGGGCGGCGGCCTGGTCAAGGTCACCATGAGCTGCAAGTACGACGTCAAGCGCGTCGCCATCGATCCGTCGCTGTTCGACGATGACCGCGACATGATCGAGGATCTGGTCGCGGCGGCCTTCAACGACGCCCAGCGCAAGGCCGAGGCCACCGCCCAGGAAAAGATGTCCGCCGTGACGGCCGGCCTTTCCCTGCCGCCCGGCATGAAACTGCCGTTCTGACGGAAACAGGCCCGATGGCCGCCGGCCTGCCCGAACCGGAACCTCTGCGTGTCCTGATCGATGCCTTGCGGGGGCTGCCGGGCGTAGGCGTGCGCACCGCCAGGCGCATGGCCTATCATCTGCTGCAGCACGACCCGGATGGCGCGCTGCGTCTGGGCGACGCGCTGCGCGACGCGGTCGGCGGCCTGTGCCATTGCGAACGCTGCAATTCCTTTTCCCAGACTCCGGTGTGCGCCACCTGCGAGAATCCGGACCGGGATCCGTCCGTGCTGTGCGTCGTCGAGACGCCCGCCGACCAGAACATGATCGAGGCCAGCCACGGGTACCAGGGCCTGTACTACGTGCTGATGGGCCGGCTGGCGCCCCTGGAGGGCGTGGGGCCGGACCAGGTCCGCTTCGCCCCCTTGCGGGACCGGGTTCGGGACGGAACGGTCAGGGAAGTCATCCTGGCCACCAATTTCACCGCCGAGGGCGAGACCACGGCCTACTATCTGGCCGAGATGCTGCGCGAATGCGGCGTCAAGGTGACCCGGCTGGCGCGCGGCGTGCCCAGCGGCAGCGAACTGGAATACGTCGATGCCGGCACGATCGCCTGGGCCCTGATGGAACGCCGCCCCGGCTGACCGGCCTCCATCCCTTCCAGGCAGCCCCGTAGGCCCGGGGGTCATGCTGCGTTATCATCGGAACCTGAAACGCAGCATCACCCACAGGAGACAAGCCATCATGCCGATTTCACGTCGTGAACTGCTCAAGACCGCTGGCGCCACGGGGCTGCTGGGCGCATTGCCCGGACTGTCCTTCGCACAGGACGCGGCCAGCGCGCCCGAAAAGAAGGCCCTGACCATCGCCGTCGGTGGCCAGCCGCTGATCTACTATCTGCCGCTGTCGGTCGCGCACCTGAAGGGCTACTTCAAGGACGAGGGCCTTGACGTCACCATCGCCGATTTCGCGGGTGGATCGAAGGCCCTGCAGGCCGTGGTGGGCGGCAGCGCCGACGTGGTGTCCGGCGCCTTCGAGCACACCATCAACCTGCAGGCCAAGGGCCAGTACTATCGCTGCTTCGTCCTGCAAGGGCGGGCGCCCATGATCGTGCTGGGCGTCTCGAAAAAAACCATGGCCGGTTACAAGACGCCCGCCGACCTGAAGGGCAAGAAAGTCGGCGTCACCGCACCAGGATCATCGACCAACATGATGGTCAGCTTCTTTCTGGCGCAGCACGGACTCAAGCCCACCGACGTGTCCTTCATCGGCGTGGGCGCGGGCGCCGGGGCGGTCACGGCCCTGCGCTCCGGCCAGATCGACGCCATCGCCAACCTCGACCCGGTGATCAGCACCCTGGTCAAGGAAGACGCCATCCATCTCATCGCGGACACCCGCACACTGCAAGACGCGCAGAAGATCTTCGGCGGCAACATGCCGTCGGGTTGCCTGTACACCGCCCAGGCCTTCATCGACGCGAATCCCAACACCACACAGGCTCTGGCCAACGCCATGGTGCGGGCCGACAAATGGATCCAGGCCTCGTCCGTCGACGACATCGCCAAGCTGGTGCCGGAATCCTACCTGCTGGGCGATCCGGACCTGTACAAGCTGGCGCTCAAGGGCAACCGCGAAGGACTGTCGCCTGACGGGCTGGTGCCTGAAGACGGCCCGCAGACGGCGCTCAATGCGCTGGCCGGGTTCGTGCCGAACTTCGACCGCACGGCCATCGACATCTCCCGCATCTGGACCAACCAGTTCGCCTCCAGGGCCAACCAGAAATATCCCCATGCCTGAGCGCGAGAGCCGATCCGGGGCCGGAGCGGACCACCCCGCCCTGCTGCTGGATCAGGTCACCTGCACCTTCAAGTCGCCCGATGGCGCACCCTACACGGCCATGCGCGGCGCCACCCTGGAGGTGGCGCCCAGCGAATTCGTCTCGGTCGTGGGCCCCACGGGCTGCGGCAAGTCCACCCTGCTGAACATGGCGGCGGGGCTGCTGCGCCCCACGTCCGGGCAGGTCCGGGTGTTCGGTCAGCCGCTGCATGGCGTCAACGCGCGGGCGGGCTACATGTTCCAGGGCGAGGCGCTGATGCCTTGGCGCAATGCCCAGGCCAATGTCTCCGCCGGGCTGGAATTCGCCGGGACGCCCGCCGCCGAGACCGCCGAACGCAGCCGCGAATGGCTGCGCCGGGTCGGACTGGGCGGCTTCGAGAACCGCTACCCGCACCAGATGTCGGGCGGCATGCGCAAACGCGTCATGCTGGCCCAGACCCTGATCCGCGATCCCGACATCATCCTGATGGACGAGCCGTTCTCGGCCCTGGACATCCAGACCCGCCAGCTGATGGAAAACGAGGTGCTGGACCTGTGGATGGACCGGCGCAAGGCCGTGCTGTTCATCACCCACGACCTCGACGAGGCCATCGCCATGAGCGACCGCGTGGTGGTGCTTTCAGCCGGCCCCGAGACCCGCCCGATCGGGGAATTCATCATCGACATCCCGCGCCCGCGGGACGTGGCCGAAGTGCGCATGCAGCCACGCTTCGTCGAACTGCACCAGGCCATCTGGGCGGTGCTGCGCGATGAAGTGCTGAAAGGCTACGAACGCCAGCGACGCGCCTGATCATGACCGGCCCGCACGCCTTTCCGCCCCCAGACCCGAGCCACTCACCGGAGCACCCGCGACGATGAAATCCGATCTGTCCAAACCCGTGCTGCGCGTCCTGCAACTGGCGTTGCTGGCCGCCATCCTGTTGGTCTGGCACTGGGCCTCGCTGAACCGCAACGTGGCTTTCTTTTTCGGTCGGCCACTGGAAGTCGCCCAGGTCATCGGGGCCTGGTTCATCACCGACGCCGGGATCTACCGCCATCTGTGGATCACTTTGTCCGAAACCGTGCTGGCCTTCGTCATCGGGACGATTGGCGGGCTGGGCTTCGGCCTTTGGCTGGGCCTGTCGCGCAGCGCGAGCGCCCTGCTCGAGCCCTACGTCACGGCGGCCAACTCCATGCCCCGCGTCATCCTGGCCCCGATCTTCGGCATGTGGTTCGGCCTGGGTATCTGGTCCAAGGTCGCACTGGCCGTGACGCTGGTGTTCTTCATCGTCTTCTTCAACGTCTACCGGGGGGTGCGCGAAGTCAGTCCGACCCTGCTGGACAATGCCCGCATGCTGGGGGCCGGACGTCGCCAGCTGCTGCGTCACGTCTACATCCCCTCGGCCACCAGCTGGGTGTTCTCCAGCCTGCACACGTCCGTGGGTCTGGCCTTCGTCGGCGCGGTGGTGGGCGAATACCTGGGCTCAGCGGCCGGGGTCGGCTACCTGATCCTGCAGGCCGAAGGCACGCTGGACGTGAACACCGTGTTCGCCGGCATCGTCGTGCTGACGGTGTTCGCACTCTTGCTGGACGGAGTCGTGTCGCTGGTGGAGCGCCGCCTGCTGGTCTGGCAGCCCGGACCCGGGGAATCAGGCAAGACCTGAAATTCGTCCGTCATGGGGCAGTCCGCAGGGACTGCCCCATGACCTGACTCATTCCAACAACGCGTCCAGTTTGATCGCGTCGGCCGTGAAAATGCGGATGCCCTCGGCCAGCTTTTCGGTCGCCATGGCGTCCCCGTTCAGGTGCGTGCGGAAGACGACCTCGTTGCTGGCGACCCATTCCGGCGCGTCCGCCTTGGCGGCGGCGACGGACAGCCGGGGCTCCAGTGGCGCATCCGAAGCAGCCAGCTCGCCCAGCAGCGCGGGGCTGATCGTCAACAGATCGCAGCCCGCCAATGCGCGGATCTGGCCGATGTTGCGGAAACTGGCCCCCATCACCTGGGTGGGGATGTCATAGGCCTTGAAATAGCGATAGATGCGCGCCACGGACCGCACGCCCGGGTCGTCGGAACCGGCGTTCGCCGCCTCGTCCCAATCGGCGCCCGCCGCTTTTTTGTACCAGTCGTAGATGCGGCCCACGAAGGGCGAAACGAGCGTCACCTTCGCCTGGGCGCAGGCGATGGCCTGGGTCAGGGAGAACAGCAGCGTCAGATTGCAGTGGATGCCTTCCGCTTCCAGGATCCGGGCGGCCTGGATGCCCTCCCAGGTCGAGGCCAGCTTGATCAGCACGCGCTCGCGCGGGATGCCATCCGCTTCGTACAGGGCGATGATCTGCCGGGCGCGTTCGATGCTGGCCTGGGCGTCGAAGGACAGACGTGCATCGACTTCGGTCGAAACGCGGCCGGGCACGATGGCCAGGATTTCGCGGCCGAAGGCCACCAGCAGGCGATCGACCTGCTCGGCCAGCGGAGCGGCGGGGTGATCGTGCAGCACCTTGTCCAGCAGAGGCCGGTAGGCCGCCTGGCCCACGGCCTTGAGGATCAACGAGGGGTTCGTGGTGGCGTCGGTCGGCCGGTAGGCCCGCATGGTTTCGAAATCCCCGGTATCGGCCACGACGGTCGTCAGCGCGCGCAGGGCGTCCAGTTGATTGCTCATGAAGGCGGTGATCCAGTGAGTGCAGGGTTGCGAAAGCCCTAATGTAGACCATTTCCCGGCGGGGGCGGGCGCGCGGCCGACGCGACATCCACGGCGTCCCGGATCCGGCCCCTGGGAGCGGCTTTGGTCCGGTTGTATAATAGGAAGGTTTGAATATCGACTTTATAACCGGGGTTCCATTTTGCTGCCGTCAATCTTTCCCGAGGGGTCCGCAGGACTCGCACCAGCAATTCTCGCCTTGGCTGACGGTACCGTATTCAGGGGCGTCTCGATCGGCGCCGACGGGACCAGCGTGGCCGAAATCGTCTTCAATACCTCCATGACCGGCTACCAGGAGATCCTCACCGATCCCAGCTACAGCGGCCAGATCGTCACCTTGACCTATCCCCACATCGGCAACACCGGCGTCAACCCCGAGGACGTCGAGTCCGGGCGGGTGCACGCCGCCGGCCTGGTGGTTCGCGACTGCCCGGCGGTGCTGTCCAATTTCCGCGCCACCCAGTCGCTGCCCGACTACCTGAAATCCCAGGGCATCGTGGCGATCTCGGGCGTGGACACCCGCAAGCTGACCCGGATCCTGCGCGAACGCGGCGCCCAGGGCGCCTGCATCCTGGTGGGCGAGGACGCCGACCGCGCCGTCGAACTGGCGCGCGGCTTCGGCGGCATGGAAGGCCAGGACCTGGCCCTGGAAGTCTCCACCAAGCAGCCCGGCGGCTGGGTGCAGGGCACCTGGCGGCTGGGGCGCGGCTACAGCCGCCAGGACCAGTCGAAATACCACGTCGTCGCCTACGACTACGGCATCAAGTCCAACATCCTGCGCCTGCTGGCCGACCGCGGCTGCCGCATCACCCTGGTGCCGGCGCTCACGCCGGTGGCCGACGTCCTGGCCCAGTCGCCCGACGGAGTCTTCCTGTCCAACGGCCCCGGCGACCCCGCGGCCTGCGATTATGCCGCCGAGACCTGCCGCGCCGTGCTGGATCGCGGCATCCCCCTGTTCGGCATCTGCCTGGGACAGCAGGTCCTGGGCCTGACGCTGGGCGGGCGCACGGTCAAGATGAAGACCGGTCACCACGGCGCCAACCACCCGGTGCAGGACCTGGACACCGGCCGGGTGTTCATCACCAGCCAGAACCATGGCTTCACCGTGGATGGCGACAGCCTGCCGGCCAACGCCCGCATCACGCACGTGTCGCTGTTCGACGGCACCCTGCAGGGCTTCGAACTGACCGACCGGCCGGCCTTCTGCTTCCAGGGCCACCCCGAAGCCAGTCCCGGCCCGCACGACATCCTGGTGCTGTTCGACAAATTCATCGACCTGATGGCGCAGCACAAAGCCCGGTCGTCCAAATAAAAAGATCCCGCCTCCCATGCCCAAGCGTTCAGACATCCACAGCATCCTCATCATCGGGGCCGGCCCGATCATCATCGGCCAGGCCT
>DISE01000097.1 GCA_002421865.1 Castellaniella sp. UBA6218 | reverse complement strand
CTTGTTCATGGTCAAGCTCCTGGCGGTCTTCGGCATCGCGGTCGCGCTGCTCGCCTATCCGGGCCGGCGCCGCGGTGGCGGGGCTTCCCAGGCCGACAAGCCGTTTTTCTCCAGCCTGCTCGAGGTGCTGGTATTCTACGTGCTGGTGGGCGCCATCGGCTTCGGCTTCGAGGCCAACATGGGCAATCTCTTTCCCAAGACCTGGGAGTTCTTCGCCATTACACTCAGCCTGTTCCTGGTGCTGGGCTATCCCGGATTCGTATTCCGCTATCTGATGCGCCGGCGCAAATCCGGCAAGGCCGCGGCCGCAACACTCTGACATGACACACCTCATTTTGCAGGCGCCCAATCTGGTCGCCTCCAACATCGAAAAAATCGCCGCCATCGCCAGCGCGGGCGGCGTGCAGGAGCTGGGCAACACGGCGGTGCGCCTGCTGGACGTGGACCCGGACGCCCGGCCGGAAGTGCAGGCATGCTGTGACGAATTCGGCATGGACTACGCCTTCTTCGACCAGATCGCGCGCTTGCGCGACTGCAGGATACTGGCGATGGACATGGATTCCACGCTGGTGAACATCGAATGCATAGACGAGATCGCCGACATGGCCGGACGCAAGGCCGAGGTCGCGGCCATCACCGAAGCCGCCATGCGCGGCGAGATCAAAGACTTTGCCGAAAGCCTGCGCCGCCGCGTGGCCTTGCTGCGCGGCGTGCCGGAAACGGCCCTGGAACAGGTCTTCGCCGAGCGCCTGCGCCTGAATCCCGGGGCCGAGCGTCTGATCGAGGTCGCCCGCGACCATGGCCTGAAGACGATTCTGGTGTCCGGGGGCTTCACCTTCTTCACCGAGCGCCTGCGCCGGGGGCTGGCGCTGGACGAGGCACATGCCAACACACTGGAAGTCATGGATGGCGTGCTGACGGGCCGGGTGCTGGGCGATATCGTCGACGGCGCGGCCAAGGCGCGTCATGTGCGCGCGCTGGCCGAATCCACGGGCGCGGCGCCGGAGCAGATCATCGTGCTGGGGGATGGGTCCAACGACCTGCCGATGATGGCGCAGGCCTTTTATTCGGTGGCCTATCGTGCCAAGCCCGTGGTCCGCGCCCAGGCGCGCTTCGCCCTGGATCACAGCCCGCTGGACGCGGTGCTGAACTGGTTCCGGTTGCGGCATTAGACGGGTTGCATCGGGGTCGAACAGGATGGCGCCGGGTCTCCAGCTCTACAGCTCCGACCACATCCTCAGCAGGTTGTGATAGACCCCCGTCAGTTGGGCGACGGTTTCGGGGTCGGCGCCGGCCTGGATCAGGCGCTGGATGGCGATGTCCTGGTTCAGCAGCAGCGTGCGGCGGCCGTCATCGCGCACCAGGCTCTGGGTCCAGAAGAACGCGCCGTAGCGCACGCCCCGGGTGACGGGGGCGACGCGATGCAGACTGGTGCCGGGATAGACCACGGCGTGTCCGGCGGGCAGTTTGACGCGCTGTTCGCCGTAGGTGTCCTGGATGATCAGCTCGCCTCCTTCGTATTCGTCCGGGTCGCTCAGGAACACCGTGGTGGAAACGTCGGACCGGATGCGCACCGGTTCGCCAGGCACCTGGAAGATCGCGTTGTCGATGTGAAAGCCGTAGTGTTCCCCGCCTTCGTAGCGGTTGAACCGTGGCGGCAGGATGCGGGCGGGCAGGGCGGCGGACATGAACAGGGGATCGCGGCCCAGTGCTTCGAGGATCAGGGCGCCGATCCGCGCGCCCGCCGGGTCGTCCAGCGCCAGCTGGCGGTTGGCCTTGACGTGCGCGGCCACGTGGCCGGCGGTCCGGGCGCCGTCTGTCCATCGGGCGGCTTCCAGATCGGTGCGGCATTGTCTGACCACGTCGGGTGCAAGCAGGTCGGGAAGGGTGATGAGCATGTCGGAAACGCGCCCCGGCGGATCAGTATTTCAGGTTGGCGGTCAGGATGAACTGGCGGCCCGGACCGAAGTCGGCGTGGTGATTGCCGTTGTTGCGGGCGTAATACACCTTGTCGGTCAGGTTCAGGGCGTTCAGCTGGAGGCTGAGGTTCTTGTGGACCTGGTAGGACGCCATGGCATCGAAGCGCCAGTAGGCGGGCATGTAGGTGCCATGGGCGCCGCCGCCGGCCGTGCCCTGGCCCGAGCCGCCGAAGGTCTTGCCGACGTAGTAGGCGCCCGCGCCCACGGTCAGCGGCGGCAGGACCTTGTAGGTGGACCACAGGCTGAAGCTGTGCCTGGGCGTGTTGGTCAGGGGATCTCCCACGTTGACGTTGCTGTAGGCGCCTTCCACCAGCTTGCTGTTCAGATAGGCGTAGCCGCCGTAGACAGCCCATTTCGGGGTGATCCTGCCGTTGATGCCCAGTTCCAGGCCGCGCACGCGTGTCTTTCCGGCCTGGGCGTAGACGCCCGGATCCACCTCGATCTGGGCGTCGCGCCGTTCATTCTCGAAGATTGCGGCGGTCAGGCCCAGTCGATCGTCCAGGAAATTCCATTTCGTGCCCAGTTCGACGGTGCGGCTTTTCTCGGGCTTCAGGTCGCCCAGGCTGTTTGCGCCAGTCACGCCCAGGCTGTCCTGGTCGCCCCCCGACATTGAGGGCGGCGTGGATGCGGTCGCATAGCTGACGTAGATGCTGCCATTGCGCGCCGGCTTGTAGACCAGGCCCAGCTGGTAATTGAACATGTTCCAGGCGCCATCGTCATGCACCGGTGCGGTGGCGCCGCGCGGGACCGATTCGCCCGAAATCCGGTAACGGTCGAAGCGCAGGCCCGCATTGACCGAAAACTGCTCGTTCAGTTCGATGCTGTCGAAGAAGTAGACGGCCTGGGTAGTGGACCTGGCGTCCAGGCTCAGCGGGCCGCGCGTGATGTCACCGTACCAGGGGTCGTCGGGATTGGGATTGAAGAGGGGCGTGCAATCCATTTTGCCGGCAAACACGGCCGGGCAGGCGGAGCCGCTGACGTTGCTGAATTGATAGCTGGCGTTTTTCGTGGTTTCCCGGGACATTTCGATCCCGGCGTTGAAACGGTGCTTCAGGCGGCCCGTCTCGAACCGGCCGGTCAGTTCGGTGACGTTCGCCAGGGTGGTGCTTTTCTGCCAGCGCGTTTTTGTTCCGCGCAGCAGCCAGTACCGGCCTGTGCCTGCATCGTATTTCACCTGCCCGTCGCCCGGGTTGGTCAGGACGTAATCGTTCAGGGTTTCGCCGTAGCGCGTGGCGTTGCGCACCGTCAGGCGGTCCGTGATGTCGTGCTCGATCTCGAGGGTGCCGATATCCGCCTGTGTCTTGCGATAGTCCCGGTCATAGACGCCGTAGAAGGTGTCGCGATCGACGTCCAGGATGCCGTTGTCGGTCATGTAGGGGAAGTTGCGGGTGCCTGTCTGGCGGATCACCGGCACCCCGTAGTCCGGCATGCCGTCCGTCTGATAGTGGTAATAGCCGAGCGACGCACGGGTCGGTGTGCCCAGACCGAACGAGATCGTCGGCGCCACGCCCCAGTTCTTGTAGTCCACGGCGCCGCGCCCGGGCATGTCGCCCGAGGCGCCCAGCACGTTCAGGCGGAACGCCGAGGTGTCGCTGAACTGCCAGTTGCCATCGGCGGTGGCGCGGAAATACGTGTCGGTGCCGATGCCCAGGCTGGCGCTGGCGACGTCGCCCAGGTGGGCGTGCTTGCTGGTCAGGTTGATGCTGCCGCCTCCGGTGCCGCGCCCGCCCAGGGCCGAGTCGGCGCCGCGGATGATTTCCACACTTTCCAGGTCGAAGACTTCGCGCGTCTGGCCGCCGGCGTCGCGGATCCCGTCCACATAGATGTTGCTGGCCGAGGAGGCGCCGCGAATGAAGGGCCGGTCGGCCAGGGGCTGGCCGCCTTCGCCGGCGCCGAAGGTGATGCCCGGCGAGTTCCGCAGCACATCTTCCAGCGAGGTGGCGTTGGTGTCCTGGATGATGGCTTGCGGAATGATCTGGACGGATTTCGGCGTGTCCAGCAGCGGCGCCGTGAACTTGGCCTGAGAGGCTTCGTCGGTCTTGTAGCCGTCGCCCTCGTCGCCTTGGACCGTCACGGGGCTCAGCGTGGCGGGCTTGCCCGCGGTCTGAGCCTGCGCGCCTGTCGGCAGGAAGGACCCCGGCGCGGCGAGTGCCAGGGCGAGGGACGAGCCCAGCAGAGTCCGGGAGGCGGAAGGGTGCGGTGCCAAGAGCTTCTCCATCGAGTTTTTAGTAATCTAAATAAGAACGAGTCGCATTCTATTTCAAAAAGGTGGAAATGTGAAGGAATCGTGGCAGGCGGATAAAAATCCGGCGCTCGTGTGTCGAAAGGGCCATGGATGCGCTGACGATGCGGGGCTGGCTGTTCAGGCGGCGTCTTCCGTGGTGGTAGAATTCATGAGAATAATTCTCAATAACCGAAACGGCTTTGCAGCAGGACCGTGATCGCCCCTCCCTCAGCACCCCGCGAAAACCACGAAATCAGGCAACTCGGCCGCGTACGCACCGACGCCTATGCCTGGATGAAGTTCATCCCGTCGTCCGGCACGCGCACGCTGGAAGGTCTGCCGCCGCGATTGCGCGAGCACCTGGAAGCCGAGATGCGCTACGCGCGGGATGTCCTGGACCCCCTGGAGCCCGCCGCGCGGTGGTTCCGCGAGCGCCTGGCGGCCGGGGCGCCGGAGGTCCGTGAACCGGCGCCCGAGGTCTCAGGAGGCTGGCGCTACCATGCCGGACTTCCCCAGGGCGGCTCGCACCGTATCTTTTCCCGCACCGGAGCGGATGGCCGGACCCAGCGCCTGCTCGACGGGGCCGTGCGCGCCGAGGGGCATGCCTACTATCGCGCGACGGATCACCAGCCCAGCCCGGACGGCCGTTATTTCGCCTGGGCCGAAGACGTGGTCGGCGACGACCGGCATCGGATCTGCCTGCTCGACATCGACAGCGGCGCCCTCCGCATCCTGGTACCGTCCGATGCCTTTGGCTACGGTGGCTTCACTTTCTCGTCTTCGTCCCGTTACCTTTTCTGGATCTGGCGCGATGCGCACAGCCGTCCGACCCGGTTGTACCGTTCCCCGGTCGAGGACGGCGAGGCGGCCCTCGTCCACGAGGAGCGTGATCCCGCGATCTTCATGCGGGTGGCGCGCACGGCGGCCGGCCGTTTTGTGACGCTGACGCTGGCCGGTCCCGACACCGGCGAGGTCCGTCTGATCGCCGCCGACGCCGAGACCGATCCGCCACGGCCGGTGCGACCGCGCCGGCCGGGTGTCCGCTACGAAGTGGATGAATGGAACGACGCCTTGCTGATGCTGACCGATGCGGACGGAGCGATCGACCGCAAGCTGCTGCGTCTCGATCCCGTCACGCTCGAGGTCCGTGACGAGTTGGTCCCTCACCGCGCCGGCGTGCCCATCATTGCCATCAAGCCCTTTGCCGAGGCGCTCGTCCGGCTGGAACGCGACCAGGGCCTGCACCGTCTCGTGTTGACGCATCCCGACGGACGGGAGACGACGATCGGTTTCGACGAACCCGCCTATTGCCTCGAACTCGCCGACCTGCAGCCGTATGGCGCCGGGCGGGTACGCGTCACGCACCAGGCGCCGGCCAGTCCGCCGCGCCGAGTGGACGTGGACCTGGCGAGCGGGCGGCCGCATGCGGTGGAGCGGACCGGTCCGCGCGGCTTCGATCCGGCCGCGTACCGGGTCGAGCGCCTCGAGGCGCGGGCGCCCGACGGCGAGGCCGTGCCGGTCACCGTGCTGTCCCGGCGGGATGCGCAGGGCCCGCAGCCCCTGCTGCTGACGGGCTACGGCGCCTACGGCATCGCCCGGGAACCCGATTTTTCCTGGCCAGCGATCGTGCTGGCCGACGTCGGGTTCCGGTATGCGATCGCGCACGTGCGCGGCGGATCGGAGAAGGGCGCGCGCTGGTACCGGGATGGATGCCGCGAACGCAAGGGCCATTCAATGACCGATTTCATCGCCTGCGCGCGCCATCTGGTGGCTACCGGCCATGCAGCCCCCGGTCGGATCGTGGCCCATGGCGTGTCGGCAGGCGGGCTGCTGGTGTGCGGCGCCATGAACAGGGCGCCGGATCTCTGGGCGGGCGTGATCGCCCAGGTGCCTTTCGTCGACATGCTCAACACCATGAGCGATGCCGACCATCCGCTGGTGCCGTTGCTGCGCCCGGACTGGGGCGACCCGCTGGCCGATCCGGATGCCTATGACTGGATCGCCGGCATTTCGCCGTATGAGAACGTTGGCCGGGCAGCCTATCCGCCGCTGCTGTGCACGGCCGGGCTGAAGGACGATCGCGTCCCCTACTGGGAACCGGCCAAGCTGGTGGCGAACATCCGCCATCGCGGGACGGGCCGCAACCCGGCGGTCCTGGTCCTGGATCCGGACAGCGGCCACCAGGGCAGCGACGACCGGGACCGGGCGTTCGCGCAGGCGGCGTTGTTCTGGGCCTTCGCCTGCCGATGCGCGGGAGTGCCGGTGCCGCCGGATGGTCCGGGGCGCTCCTAGGCCGGGCTTTCCGCCGCCAGCCGCCGTTCCCTGAGCGTCCGCAGGACGGATCGCAGGGCGCAGGCGGCCGATACCGTCAGCGCGGGCAAGGCCACGGCGGCGACGGCGCTCAGCAGATGCTTGTCGAACACCCGGTCCGAGAGCATGCCGGCCAGCAGCGGGCCGGCGGCGCCGAACAGCGAGACGACGAAGCTCCAGAGAGCGAAGCAGCGCGCCCTGAGGGAGGCGGGCGCGAGATCCTGCAGCATGGTGGGCACCAGGGCGTTGGCCGTGCAGGTCATGAACAGGAACAGCCCGACGGCGATGAGGGCCTGGTCGAGCGTGCGCATGGACGTCAGCAGCAGCAGCGCCGGGATGGCGATGATCACCGACAGTCCCATGATCAGGGGCCGGGCCGCTTGGCAGACGCGTCGGGCCAGGGTGCGGTCCAGCAGTCCGGCCACCGGCAGGCATCCGACGCTCGTGATCAGGACGATCAGCCCCATGGCGTGGCCGATGTCGCCGGGGGACGCGTCGAACCGGCGTTCCAGCGACAGCGCGATCAATTGGTTGAGCGCCTGCACCGCGGTGATCAGGCAACCGGCCGTGCCGACGAACAGGCCGACGGTTCGCCAGTGCAGCCGCAGAAAGACGAGCAGCGAACCCTGGGCCGCGCGATCGTCCGCGCCGAGATGCCGGACGGGATCCGCCGTCAGGGCGCCGAGCGGCAGCAGGGGCAGGCCGGCCGTGCCGAGCAGCAGGAAGGCCTTGCGCCAAGGTTCGGCGTGCCAGGCGAACAGTGCTTCGGCCGTGGACAGGATGGCGCCGCTGAAATAGAAACCTCCGCTCGCTCCGGCCGCCATCAGGGCCGCAAAGCCGAGATTGGCCGCGACCCGGTTCCGCTCCGGCGCCAGGTCGGGAATCATGGAGTAGACCAGCGGGACCATGGCGAACTCGGTGATGCCCGCGGCCGAGCGGCCGATGAAGAAGAGCGGGAACGTGTGCGCGATGGCGCTCAGCCCCATCAGGGCGGACGAGATCGCGATCAGGCACAGCAGCACCTGCTTGCGCGAGTAGCGGTCCGCGAGGCGCGCCAGCGGGATCGCCAGCGCGCTGGCGATCAGGATCCCCGCCAGGCCCTGCAGCGCGCCCAGGGCGGTGTCGCCGACGCCGAAGCTCTTCTGGATGGCGGACAGGGATACGGCCTGCAGGCCGAGGTCGGCCATTTGCAGGCCTGCGGCGATGCCCAGGAAGACGACCGTGAAAAGGCCCCGCGGAGTCCATGGAGCGGACTCCGCGGGGCCTGGACGGGCCTGGGAGAAGGCCGGGCTCAATGCCATTGATACTGCAGTTGCATGTCGATGGTGCGTTCGCCGCCGTAGTAGCAGTAGAAGTCGCAGCCGCTGACGTAGGTCTTGTCGGTCAGGTTGCGCGCGTTCAGCTGCACGGCCCAGTTGCGGTCGATCCGGTAGCGCGCCATCAGGTCGAACAGCGTGTAGCCGGGGATGATGTCGCCACGATAGTAGCGCTGGTCTTCGGTCGGGCCGTTGTAGCGCGCGCCCGCCGCGACCGTCAGCGCCCTGCCGTTGGGCAGGTTCAGGCGGTGGCTCAGCCAGAGGCTGGCCTGGTGGCGTGGGATCAGCGGCGTGCGGATCGTCAGGCCGCCATCGATGTCCTGGCGCGAATGGTTGTAGGTGTAGGACACCTTGACGCCGGTGTTGGGCGCCACCTTGAAGTCGCCCTGCAGCTCCACGCCCTTGTTGGTGCGCTTGCCGCTTTGCGACTGGATGTTGGACGCGTCAGAGATCATGGCGTTCTTTTCCTCGATGTCGAAGTAGGCGAGCGTCAGGGTGCCGTTCAGCCAGTCCGGTTCGAACTTGATCCCGGCTTCCTTCTGTTTGCCCACATAAGGCCGGTAGGTGTTGCCGTAGCCGTCGACGCCGGCCTGGGGCTTGAACGATTCGGAGTAGCTGACGTAGGGTGAAATGCCATGATCGCCGATGTACATGGCGCCGACGTTCACGCTGTTGCGGCTGACGTCGTAGCCGGTGTTCTTTCCGTCGATGAAGCTGTCTCCCTTGGCGCGGTCGTGGCGGATGCCGGCGTTGAAGTTCCAGTGCGATCCGACGCGCGCCTGGGCGGCGGCGTACAGGCCCGCTTGATGGGTACTCTGTTCGTAAGGCGTTGCAGTCACCGCGAACGGCCGGCCGTAGACCGGGTCGAACATGTCCAGGTTCGGCGCGAGACCGAAGCCATTGTTGCGGCCGGAAGTGCCGGACTTCAGGTAGTCGATGCCGAAGACGGGCAGGATCTCGACCGAATCTCCCAGACGCACGCGGCCCTTGACACGATGGTCGATGTAGTGATTGCCGGTGCCGCCATCGGTGAACGTATAGCCGCGCAACAGTTCGCGGTCGCCGTCCGAGCCGTAGGCGAACACGTTCCGCTGGTCGATGTCCAGGTGCGAATACTTGTAGTTTTGCGTGAAGGTCCAGTCGGGGGTGATCTTGTGGCTGAACAGCCAGCCGGCGCTCGCCTGCGTGCGCTTCAGGTGATCGAAGCCAGGCTCGCCCGCGTTCAGGCGCCGGTCGATCTTGCCGTAGGGGGTGTCGATGAGGGTGCCATAGGCGGGCAGGAAGCCGTTGGTGGGGCGGCCGTCCTCGCGCTGGATGCTGGCAAGCAGTGTCAGGGACGTGCGGTCGTTGAAGTCGATCGTCAGGCTGGGCGCCAGATAATAGCTCTTCATGTCCGTTTCCCGCTGCATGCCGTCCGCACGGCGGGCCTGGGCGACGATGCGGTAGTAGACGTTCCCCTCGTCGTTGGCGATCCCGTTGTAGTCGATCCCCAGACCCAGGCGGCCGCGATGGCCCGCTTCGGCGTTCATCAGCAGAGACTCTTCCTGGCGGGGCCGTTTGGTGACCAGGTTGACCACGCCCCCCGTACCGGAGGCGCCGAACTCCAGCGCGCTAGGGCCCTTGAGCACTTCGACCGACTCGACGCCGAAGATCTCGGGTTTCCAGACGAAGTAGCCGTTCGGGGTCGTCGGCGTGCCATCCAGCGACATGGAGGCATCGAAGCCGCGGATCTTGAACCATTCGACCTTGTTGTCCGCGCCGAAGGGTTCGCTGAGGATGCCCGCCTCATATTGCAGGGCTTCGTCGAGCTTGCGCGCGCCCCGGGCCTCGATGTCCCCGGCGCTGATCACGGCGCTGGAATTGGGGGCATAGAAGTCCAGGCTCTGCAGGTCGCCGATGGATCCAGTCACGGTGACGGCGCCGAGTTCCTTGACGGCCCGGCCGTTGCCGGCCAGGGTCGTCCGATCGGCGGTTTCGGCCGTTGTGCCGGCGGTATCCGTGTTCGACGTGGAGGTCTGCGCATGGCCGGGGGCCGATGCCAGCGCGAGGCACCCGGTCGCGGCGAGCGCCGCCCAAGTCCTGGATGAATGGATCGATTTCCGCATGAATTTCCCCTCTCTGGAATCAGGAACGTCTCGTCGGCCATTCCTGAATGAGGGGCAAATTCTAAACAATAATGATTATCAATTCAAATATTAATTACTAAGCCGCTGGATCTGGCGGCGATGCGTATGTTTTTCGAGAGGGCGGCGCGTGATCTCAGCCGCCCTCCAGCCTTTGCAGCAAACCGCGCAGCTTCTGCACGCGGCCGGGCACGTCCACGGCGCCGCCGAAGGCGATCTTCAGGCGGTCGGGGCCGTTCAGGCGGACCTGGCGGTCCTGCTGCACCAGTTCGATGATGCGGATCGGGTCCACATTGGGCTGGGCGGCGAACTGGATCGAGGCCTGGGTCTCGCCGGCCTCGATCTTGGTCACCCCGAGCGGTTCGGCCAGCAGCCGCAGGCGGTGCAGCGACAGCAGGGTCTGGGCGGCCTCGGGCAGCTTGCCGTAGCGGTCGATCAGTTCTTCCTGCAGCAGGGTGAGCGCATCGGCGTCGGCGGCATGCGCCAGACGCTTGTACAGCCCCAGGCGGGCCTGCACGTCGGCGCAGTAGTCCGAGGGCAGCAGCGCCGGGGCGTGCAGGTTGACCTCGCACTGGCTGCCGAAGGGCGATTCCAGGTCGGGCTCCTCGCCGGACTTCAGGGCGCGCACGGCGGCGGCCAGCATGTCGTTGTACAGGCTGTAGCCGATTTCCTGGATGTTGCCGGACTGCGATTCGCCCAGGACTTCGCCGCTGCCCCGGATTTCCAGGTCGTGCATGGCCAGGAAGAAGCCGGCGCCCAGTTCCTCCATCGACTGGATGGCCTCCAGGCGCTTCTTGGCGTTGGACGTGATGGCGTCCTCGCCCGGGGTCAGCAGGTAGGCGTAGGCCTGGTGGTG
>DISE01000081.1 GCA_002421865.1 Castellaniella sp. UBA6218 | reverse complement strand
CGACCAGGTGGCCCTTGGCCTTGAGTTCGTCGAGCAGCTTGATCGGGCCGACCTGACCGGGGGCGTCGGGCGTGATGCCGTCGCGCGGATTCTTCAGCATCGCCAGGGCGTGCAGCGGGATGTCCGGGCGGCTCCAGGCGTCGGGAGCGGGAGACAGATCGTCGGTGTTGGTTTCGCCGGTGACCTTGAACACGGTCAGCGTCAGGCTTTGCGGGACTTCGGGGCGGCTGGTGAACCATTCGGCGTCGGCCCAGCTTTGCAGCACGGCCTGGGCGTGGGCGTTGCCCGCCTTGGCCTTTTCTTCGATGTCGTGGAAGGCGTCGAAGACCAGCAGGGTCTTCTTCAGGCCTTCGGCGGCGACCGGCGCCAGGTCGGCGTGGTCCAGCAGTTCGATCAGTGCGCTGATGTTGAAGCCGCCCAGCATGGTGCCCAGCAGTTCAGTGGCGCGGCGGGCGTCGATCAGGGGGCAGGATTCCTTGCCCAGCGCGACGGCGGCCAGGTAGGAGGCCTTGACCTGGGCGGCGTCGTCCACGCCGGCGGGGACGCGGTGCGTGAACAGATCCAGCAGGAATTCGGCTTCGCCGGCGGGCGGATTTTTCAGCAGTTCGATCAGGTCGGCCGTCTGCTTGGCCGTCAGGGGAAGCGGCGGGATGCCGATCGCCTCGCGGGCGGCGGCTTCGGTGCGGTAGGATTCCAGCATGGAGTGATGCCCCAGGAGAGAGGGTTGGTGAACGCGCCTATTTTACCGGCAAGCCCGGCGATCAGGCAATGGTCTTATATAAGATATAAGACCAAAAGCCCAATCAGCCGTTCGCCAGGCATCGTTCCCCGCTTGCCGGGAGTGCGGAAATCCGGGCGGGTCGGGCATCGCCCGGCCCAGGGGGGCTCAGGCCGCTCAGAAGCGGTAGCCGACCCCGATGGTGGCAACCCAGGGGTTGATCTTGGTTTTGCCGATGTCCGCGCCGTTCAGGCGGACGTTGGATGAAATGTCAATGTAGCGCAGGTCCGCGTTCAGGAACCAGCGGTCATTGAGCTTGTAGTCCGCGCCGATCTGGGCGGCGACGCCCCAGGAGTCGTCCAGGCTGAGCGTGCCCAGCTTGCTGTGCGTATCGAAGAAGGTCGTGTAGTTCAGGCCCACGCCCACGTACGGCTGAAATGTGGCGTCCGGCAGGAAGTGCCATTGCAGGCTGAGGGTGGGCGGCAGGTGCTGGGTCGAGCCGATGTCGCCCAGGCCCTTGGCGTTGATCGTGTGCTTGAAGGGGTAGGCCCCCAGCAGTTCGACGCCGATGTGGCGCGTGGCCATGTAGGTCAGGGTGAAACTGGGGCGGGTGCTGCCGTCGATGTCCAGTTTGACGGCGCCGTTGGCCACGGTGCCGTTGTCCGACTTGGGTTCGACATGCGTGACACCGACCTTCAGCAGGATGTCGCCCGCTTCGTGGGCCAACGCAGGCGCGGCGGTGATGGATCCGGCGGCCAGCGCGCACGCGAGTAGGGTGTGTCGAAGGCGGAATGCCATGAGGAGATCTCCCTGTTGACGATATGGTTATAGGAGTCCTCATTTTGGGGAAAACCCTGATTTGGGGATTTAATCTCGATCAATCAAAACGTCATTCATCGTCGGAAATGATGAAAAAGCGTCCGCGCTGCCACTTTGACGGGCCGCCCTCCAGGGAAGGCATTTTGCCTTGGGCCGGCCACGGACAAAAAAAACCGGCGCGAGTCTTCTCGCGCCGGGTCGCAGGCGATCGGCGGGGCCGTCAATCCACCAGATCCTGGTATTCCGGATGCCGGTGGACGAAGGCCGCCACGTAGGAGCACAGCGGCCGGACCCGCCAGCCGCGGGCGCGGGCCGTGTCCAGCCCGGTGCGCACCAGGTCCGCGGCGATGCCGCGGCCGCCCACGGCGGCCGGCACTCCCGTGTGGGTGAATGACGCGATGGCGCCGTCGAGGACATAGTCCAGCACGCACAACTGACCGTCCTCCGTCCATTCGAAACGGTGGGCGGCCTCGTCGTGGCGGATGGCCCGGCCGGGAGCGGGGGCTTCAGATAACATAGAGGTCCACGTATTCGTGCACCGGCATGGCTTCCAGCTTCGCCTGGTCCAGCGACACGTCCAGGATGCGCTGCTGCTGACGGGTCGGGAACTGGCGGGCCAGGTTCGTGCGGAACTTCGCTTCCAGCAGCGGAATGCCGTCCTTGCGGCGGCGTTTGTGGCCGATCGGGTATTCGCAGACGATTTCGTCGAGCTTCGTGCCGTCCGTGAATTCGACCGTCAGGGCATTGGCGATGGAGCGCTTGTCCGGATCGTGATAATCGGCGGTGAAGGCGGGATCTTCCACGCAGACCATCTTGTCGCGCAGCGCGTCGATGCGCGGGTCGGCGGCCACGCCGTCCTCGTAGTCCGAAGCCGTGAGGCGGCCGAACAGGATGGGCACGGCCACCATGTACTGGATGCAGTGGTCGCGGTCCGCGGGGTTGTTCAACGGGCCTTTCTTGTCGATGATGCGGATGCAGGCCTCGTGCGTGCGGATCGTGATTTTCTTGATGTCGGCTTCAGTCTTGCCCAGGGACTTCAGCTTTTCATGGATCTGCATGGCGCATTCCACCGCGGTCTGCGAGTGGAATTCGGCCGGGAACGAGATCTTGAACAGCACGTTTTCCATCACGTAAGTGCCGTAGGGGCGCTGGAACTTGAAGGGCTGGCCCTTGAACAGCACGTCGTAGAAACCCCAGACCGGCGCGGTCAGCACGGACGGATAGCCCATTTCGCCGGTGCGGGCCATCAGGGCCAGGCGTACGGCACGGCTGGTGGCGTCGCCAGCCGCCCAGGACTTGCGGCTGCCGGTGTTGGGCGCGTGACGATAAGTGCGCAGGCTCTGGCCGTCCACCCAGGCGAGGGACACGGCGTTGATGGCTTCCTCGCGCGACAGACCCAGCATCTGGGACACCACGGCGGTGGAGGCGACCTTCACCAGCACCACGTGGTCCAGGCCGACCTTGTTGAAGGAGTTTTCCAGCGCGATGCAGCCCTGGATTTCGTGCGCCTTGATCATGCCTTCCAGCACCGCGCGCATGGTGAGCGGCGCCTTGCCGGCGGCCACGGCGTTGCGCGACAACCAGTCGGCCACGGCCAGGACGCCGCCCAGGTTGTCGGACGGATGGCCCCATTCGGCCGCCAGCCAGGTGTCGTTGAAGTCCAGCCAGCGGATCATGCAGCCGATATTGAACGCGGCCTGCACCGGATCCAGCTGGAACTGCGTGCCGGGAACCTTGGCGCCGTTGGGGACGATGGTGCCGGGCACGATGGGGCCCATGAGCTTGCGGCAGGCCGGGTATTCCAGGCCTTCCAGGCCGCAGCCCAGGGTGTCGATCAGGCAGTTGCGGGCGGTTTCGAGCGCCAGCGCACTGTCGATCTTGTAGTCGAACACGTAATCGACGATGTCCACCAGGACCTGGTCGGGCTGGGGACGGACGTTGGAAATGGGTGCGGACATGGTGATTCCTGAAAGAAGTGCGGCTTACTTGCGCTTGGCCAGGGGGACGAACTTGCGGTCTTCCGGGCCGACGTAGTTGGCCGTCGGGCGGATGATCTTGTTGTCGATGCGCTGTTCGATGATGTGCGCGGACCAGCCGGCCGTGCGGGCGATCACGAACAGGGGGGTGAACATGGCGGTGGGCACACCCATCATGTGATAGGACACGGCCGAGAACCAGTCCAGGTTGGGGAACATCTTCTTGGCGTCCCACATCACGGATTCCAGACGCTCGGCGATGTCGAACATCTTCATCGAGCCGGCCGATTTGGACAGGCGGCGGGCGACGGCCTTGATGACCTTGTTGCGCGGATCCGAGACGGTGTAGACGGGGTGGCCGAAGCCGATCACGACTTCCTTGGCCTCGACGCGGCGGCGGATGTCGGCTTCGGCCTCGTCGGGGGTGTCGTAGCGTTTCTGGATTTCGAAGGCGACCTCGTTGGCGCCGCCGTGTTTCGGGCCGCGCAGCGCGCCGATGGCGCCGGTGATGGCCGAGTACATGTCCGAGCCCGTGCCGGCGATCACGCGGCCGGTGAAGGTCGATGCGTTGAATTCGTGTTCCGCGTACAGGATCAGCGAGGTGTGCATCGCGCGGACCCATTCGTCGGACGGGGTTTCGCCGTGCAGCAGGTGCAGGAAATGGCCGCCGATGCTGTCGTCCTCGGTCTCGACGCTGATGACGCGCCCGTTGTGGCTGTAGTGATACCAGTACAGCAGGGCCGAGCCCAGGCTGGCCATCAGGCGGTCTGCGATGTCGCGCGCGTCCGGCAGGTTGTGGTCGTCCTTTTCCGGCAGCACGCAGCCCAGCACCGAGGCGGCCGTGCGCATCACGTCCATGGGGTGGCTGGCGGCGGGCAGGGCTTCCAGGGCCACCTGGACCTGGGCGGGCAGGCCGCGCAGGCGGCGCAGTTTTTCCTTGTAGGCCTTGAGCTCGGACGGCGTCGGCAGCTTGCCGTGGATCAGCAGGTGGGCGACTTCCTCGAACTCGCAGGTGTCGGCGATGTCCAGGATGTCATAGCCGCGGTAGTGCAGATCGTTGCCGCTGCGGCCCACCGTGCAGAGCGCGGTGTTGCCGGCGATGATGCCCGACAGGGCCACGGACTTCTTGGGCTTTGGACCCGGGGGCGCGGCGGCGGGGGCTTCGGCCTGGACGGCGGGCGCCTTGGGCGCGGCAGCCTTGCGGACGGGGGTCTTCCGGGCGGAGGAGGTGTTCTTGGTCGCCATCAGCGGTCTCCTTGGATGAGCGGGTTCGGTTCGAAGGCGGGGTCCGGTCAGGACGTTTTGTGCTTGCCCTGCTGGAACAGGGCGTCGAGCTGTTCTTCGTAATGGTGATAGCCGATCCGGTCGTAGAGCTCCTCGCGGGTCTGCATCAGGTCGAGGACCCGGTGCTGGTGGCCGTCGCGGCGGATGGCTTCGTAGACGGCCTCGGCCGCCTTGTTCATGGCGCGGAAGGCCGAAAGGGGATAGAGCACGATGCCCACGCCCGCGCCTTTGAGCTCTTCGACCGTGAACAGCGGCGTCTTGCCGAACTCGGTGATGTTCGCCAGCACGGGGACGTTCAGGCTGCTGGAAAATTTCCGGTAAGTGTCCAGATCGTAGGATGCTTCCGCGAAGATTGCATCGGCGCCCGCCTCGACGCAGGCGTGCGCGCGCTCCAGGGCCGCGTCCACACCGCTGACGGCGATCGCGTCGGTGCGCGCGATGATGTAGAAGTCGCTGTCGGTGCGGGCGTCCACGGCGGCCTTCACGCGGTCGACCATTTCTTCCGTGCCGACGATTTCCTTGCCGGGCCGGTGGCCGCAGCGCTTGGCGCCGACCTGGTCCTCGATGTGGCAGCCGGCGGCGCCGAACTTGACCAGGGACTTGACGGTACGGGCGATGTTGAAGGCCGAAGGCCCGAGGCCGGTATCGATGTCCACCAGCAGCGGCAGGTCGCAGACGTCGGTGATCCGGCGCACGTCGGTCAGGACGTCGTCGAGCGTGTTGATGCCCAGGTCGGGCAGGCCGAGCGAGCCCGCGGCCACGCCGCCGCCCGAGAGGTAGATGGCCCGGTAGCCGGCGCGTCGGGCCAGCAGGGCGTGATTGGCGTTGATGGCCCCGATGATCTGCAGGGGGGATTCTTCGTTCAGCGCCTGGCGAAGCAGGGCGCCGGGGGAGGCGGGACGGGTCATGATGGACGCTCCGGTGGGCCGCCGGCGCCCGGCGTGCCCGGATTCGCGGCAGCAATCGCCCCGGATGGGGGCGTGGTTCCAGTCGACGGCAGGGGCATTCTGGCCGCGCGGGGCCGGCGTGTCTGTCATCGGCCGGACATTCGGCGGCGGGCGCGGCGGCCTCGCGGGCGCGCGTCCGCCGCCGTCAGGCTTACTTCAGCAGGTCGGCGACGCCGTCGCGTTCCTCGAGCAGTTCCTTCAGGGTGAAGTCCATGCGTTCGCGCGAGAAGGCGTCGATTTCCAGACCGGTGACGCGGGTGTATTCGCCGTTGGCCGTGGTGACCGGCACGCCGTAGACGATGCCCTCGGGGATGCCGTAGGAGCCGTCGGA
>DISE01000116.1 GCA_002421865.1 Castellaniella sp. UBA6218 | reverse complement strand
TACCTGATCATCGACCAGACCGAGGCCCTGACGACGGTGGATGTGAACACAGGCGGCTTCGTGGGCGGGCGCAATTTCGACGACACCATTTTCAAGACCAATCTGGAGGCGGCGGTCGCCATCGCCCGCCAGTTGCGGCTGCGCAACCTCGGCGGCATCATCGTGCTGGACTTCATCGACATGGACGACGCCGGGCACCAGGCCGCCGTCCTGGCCGAACTGAACAAGGCCCTGTCGCGCGACCGGACCCGCACGACGGTGAGCGGCTTCAGCCAGCTGGGGCTGGTGGAGATGACCCGCAAACGCACCCGGGATTCGCTGGCGCACCAGATGTGCGAACCCTGTCCCACATGCGAATCACGCGGCACGGTGCGCACGCCGCGCACGCTGTGCTATGAGATCCTGCGCGAAATCCTGCGGGAGGCGCGCCAGTTCGATCCCAAGGAATTCCGCATCGTCGCCGCCCAGCCCGTGATCGACCTGTTCCTGGAAGAGGAAAGCCAGCACATGGCGATGCTGGGAGACTTCATCGGCAAACCGATCTCTCTGGAGGTCGAGGCCGGCTACAGTCAGGAGCACTACGACATCGTGCTGTTGTAAACACAAAAGCGCGGCGCTCCGGCGCGCGGCCGGACTACACGACAGCATCCTTGGTTTTTGTATCCAGTTGACTGGTTTACAATATCCTTTTCTTGACCGCACCGGAAAGGACCCCTGTCGTGGAACAGGCATTGAGTCAACGCAAACCCCTCAAGCGCCAGAACCTGGCCTCCATGCTGGTCGACGACCTGCGCAAACGCCTGCTCTGCGGCGAATTCAGCGGCGGCACCCTGTTGCGTCAAGAACAGCTCGCCCAGGAATACGGTGTGTCCCGAATGCCTGTGCGCGAAGCCCTGCGCCAACTGGATTCGGAAGGCCTGGTGATCATGCAGGCCAACCGCGGCGCCACAGTGTCGGAACTCTCCCTGGCCGAAATCGACGAGATCTTCGACCTGCGCGCGGTCCTGGAACTGGACCTGCTCGAACGCGCCATTCCGAACATGACCCAGGCATCGATCGAGAAATCCCGGCGGATCCTCGAAGAACTGGACGAAGCCTACGCCACCCGCGACATCGCCCGATGGGGGGCACTCAACGGCAAGTTCCACATGAGCCTCTACGAGCCCTCAGGGCGGTCGATCTCGCTGTCGCTCGTCAATCGCATCAGCCTGCAGGTCGACCGCTATCTGCGCCTGCAGATCTCGAGGACCGAGGCCATGACGGACGGGGCTGTCGAACACAAGTCCATGCTCGACCTGTGCGGACAGGGCAAAACCGCAGAGGCGCTGGACATGCTCGCCACGCACATCCAGCGCACCAAGGACCAGCTGATCAGCATCCTCTCCGCCCGCCGAGGCGGCTAGACCGCCTGACAGGCCCCCCGCAGGCGCCCGGGATGAGAATACCCGGCGTGTGCATGCTCTCCATCCCCCTTCCCCGGACGCCGGGCCCTGGCGGCCCGCGTGCCGCACGCCGCACGCCCTGCCGGGCACGGATTCCGGAATACCCCTGACTCGCACCAGGGTTTCTCCTGATCCGAATCGCGTTGACACCCCCATGCCTGCCCTTTACCATGACTTTTCATTTTGGATACAGGATACTTTCGGCAGGATCCTATGAAAACTCTCTTGACGTCGCTGATCGACCGGCTCAATTTCATCGTCCGCATCGTGATTGGTCTGGGCCTGCTGTCCATGGTCGTGCTGATCTCGCTGCAGGTCGCGGTGCGGTTCATCCTGCCCAAGCTGGGCATGCCCGCGGGACTGCCCTGGACGGAAGAGGCTGCGCGCTACCTGATGGTCTGGGTCATTTTCCTGGGCGGCGCCATCGCCGCGCGCCACGGGCTGCTGATCGCCGTCACCGCGCTCATCGAAGCCCTGCCGGCGGCGCCTTCGCGCCTGCTGCGGCGCGCGGCCCTGTTCCTGCTGGCGGGGATCTTCCTCGCCATGGCCTGGTACGGCTGGCAATGGACCCTGTTCGGCGCCGATGAAATCTCGCCCGCCCTCACGCTGTCCAAGTTCTGGCTCTACCTGGCCATGCCCGTGGGTTGCGCGCTGGCCGCGGCGAACACCCTGGTGCTGGCGCTCCTGAACGGCGAAGCGCGGGAAACGATGGCCGCCTGAAGGCCTCCTCGGGCACAAAACAATCAAGACAGAGACAAATCATGCTCCTCATGTTCGGCACCCTGCTGTTCTGCCTGGCGATCGGCGTTCCCGTGTTCGCCTGCCTGGGCATCGCCGCCGGGCTGGCCATGCTGCAGTTCGGCCTGGACCTGCTCAGCGCCCCCCAGACCATCTTCGAGTCCCTCGACTCCTTCACCCTGATGGCCATCCCGTTCTACATCCTGGCGGGCAACCTGATGCAGACCGGAGGCATCTCGCGGCGCCTGATCCATCTGGCCAATTCGATCGTGGGCTGGCTGCGCGGCGGCCTGGGCGCCTCCTCGATCCTGACCTGCATGTTCTTCGCCACCATGTCGGGGTCGTCTTCGGCCACCACGGCCGCGATCGGGTCGAGCATGATCCCCGCCATGGAAAAGAAGGGCTATCCCAAGAACTTCGCCGCGGCCTGCGTGGCCGTGGGCGGCGAACTGGGCGCCATCATCCCCCCCTCGCTGACCATGATCGTCTACGGCCTGGTGGCCAACGTGTCGATCGGCAGCATGTTCATCGCTGGCATCCTGCCCGGCCTGCTGGTGGGTTTCTCGCTGATGCTGACGATAGTCCTCGTGGCCTCGGTCCGCGGTTTCGACAACGTCACCCGGGTCAGCCCCCGCGCCTGGCTGAGCCATGTCTATGCCGCGCTCAAGGGATCGATCCTCGCGCTGATGATGCCGGTCATCATCCTGGGTGGCATCTATTCGGGCATCTTCACCGCCACCGAGGCCTCGGTGGTCGCCGTTCTCTACGGCCTGCTGGTAGGCGGCCTGATCTACCGCGAACTGACCCTGCGCGATCTGATCCGGACCTTCATCGATTCGGCCGTCATGACAGGCGTGATCATGCTGATCGTGGGCTGCGCCGCCCTGTTCGCCTACATGCTGACCTTGAACCAGGTGCCGCAGACCTTCGGGCGCTTCATCGTCGACATCGCGGGGGGCCCGATCGGTTTCCTGCTGCTGGCCAACCTGCTGCTGTTCGTGGCCGGCATGTTCATGGAGGCCTTCGCCCTCATCATCATCCTGGTCCCCATCCTCGCGCCGATCGCCGTCCAGTTCGGCATCGACCCGATCCACTTCGGCATGGTGATGATCGTCAACATCTGCATCGGGATGGTGACCCCGCCGGTGGGCGTGAACCTGTTCATCGCATGCCAGATCGCCAACCTGCCGATCGAGAAACTACTGCGTCCCCTGGGCATCTTCCTGGTCGTGCTGATCCTCGACGTTCTGCTGATCAGCTATATCCCGTGGCTGTCCATGGCATTCCTCTGACTTTCCGCCCCACCCTCACCCACCAACGGAGACACACCATGAAGAAAATCCTGCTTTCGGCATGCCTCGCCGCCGTTCTGCCCCTGGGCGCCACCCAGGCCGCCGACGTCGTGGAGCTGAACCTGGGCCATGTGCTGGCCACCGACAGTCACTATCATGTCGTGGCCGAAAAGCTCGCGGAGGTCGCCGCGGCGAAATCCAAGGGTACGCTGAAGATCAACGTCTTCCCCAGCGGCCAGCTGGGCGGCGAAGTCAAGCTGATCCAGTCGGCGCGCACCGGCGCAGTACCGCTGGTCGTGACCGGCGAGCCGCCCGTCGAGAACACCGTCAAAGAATTCGGCGTCTTCTCGCTGCCCTATCTTTTCCCCGACCTGCAAAAGGCCAACCACGCCATGCAGAGCCAGTTCGGCAAACGCATGCTGGGCTATCTCGACAAGCATGGTCTGGTCGGCCTGGGCTGGATCTCGTCGCTGGAGCGCAATATCTACGGCGTGCGCAAGGTCGAGCACCCCGATGACATGAAGGCCATGAAGATCCGGGTGATCCAGTCGCCGGGCTACGTGAAGGCCTACGAGGCGCTGGGCGCGCAACCCACGCCCATGGCGTATTCCGAGGTCTATCTGGCGCTGCAGACCGGGGTGATCGATGCCGGCGAGGCCTCGCCTGACACCATGATCCAGGACAAGTTCGCCGAGGTCAGCAAATACTACAACCTGGTCAAGATCCACTACATGCCCGCCATCCTGCTGATGAGCAAGGCACGCATGGACAAGCTCTCGCCGGAACATCAGAAGATCCTGCGCGAGGCCGCCGACGAAGCGGTCAAGCACGGCATCCAGTACTACACCGACGGCTATGCCAAGAGCCTGGAGCAGATCAAGGCGATGGGCGTCCAGATCGTCTCGCCCGACATCGCCGAATTCCGCGAGAAGACCGCCGCGCTGTATCCGTCCCTGCTGACCGACATCCCCGATGGCGAAGCCAACGTGAAGGCCGCACGCGCCGCCATCGAATAAGGTTTCAACCCCCCGGACCGCCCCGAGGCGAAAAAAACCCTCGGGGGGCGTCCCGCTTCCCTACCCCAACAGACGGCCCGGGCGCACCCCGGACCAGGAGATCGTCATGTCCCAAGAATTGAAAGGCATCTGCGCCGCCGCCTGCACTCCCATGAGCGACGATGGCTCGCAGGTGGATTACGACCGCCTCAAGACCCACCTGGACACGCTGATCGAGGCCGGCGTCCACATCATCGCGGTGTGCGGCGGCACAGGTGAATTTCCGTTCCTGTCCACCGAGGAAAAGCGGCGGATCGCCGAAGTCGCCGCGCGCCACATCGGCGGGCGCACCAGACTCATCGTCCAGACCTCGGCCATCCGCACCGAGGACGCCATCGAGGCCTCGCGCCATGCCGAGGCACTGGGCGCCGACGCCTTGCTGGTGCTGCCACCCTACTTCGAAGGCCCCACCCCCGACGGCGTCTTCAGCCATTACGAGAAAATCGCGCGGGCGGTCACGACGCCGATCATGGCCTACAACATACCCGTGCATTCGGGTTTCGACATCACGCCGGACTTTTTCAAGCGGCTGCAGCAGATCGACAACGTCAAGTACATCAAGGACACCAGCGGCAACTTCGTGCGTCTGCAGGAACTGATCGCCGCCGGCCTGCCGGTCTTCAACGGTGCCGACCCCTTCGCATTCCACGCTTTGGTGGCCGGCGCCCGGGGCTGCTTCTGGGGCGCCGTCAACGCCATGCCGCGCCAGGCCGTCGAGCTTTACGACCTGGTCCAGGCGGGCCAGGCCAGCCAGGCGGCCGAGCTCTGGAAACGCATGCTGCCCGCCAACCTGTTCTTCTGGAACCACCCGTACAACCCGGCGGTGAAAGCCGCCACGAATCTGCTGGTGAACAAGGTGGGCCCCTGCCGGCAACCCGTCCAGCCTCTGTCCGACGCGGACCTGCGCGAACTGGACGCCGCACTGCAACCTCTGCGCTGACCCTGCGCGTATCGAACCAGGAGACCCCATGTCCGCCATTGAACGAGTCTACGACCAGGCCCGGGCCGGCGTGCTGTACGCCGGCCCGGTGATCCCGGGATTCCAGGCCTCGGCCGCCCGCATGCCTGTCGTCAGTCCAATCGACAACACCACGATCGGCGCCCTCGTCGCGGGCACCGCGGCCGACGTGGATGCCGCCGTCGCCGCCGCCCGCGCCAGCTTCGAATCGGGCGAGTGGTCGGGCATGGCCCCTGCCGAACGCAAGCGGGTATTGCTCGACTGGGTGGCGCTGATCCGCGAACACGCCGAGGAAATCGCCGCGCTGGATTGCGTCGACGCGGGCAAACCCATCACGGAATGCCTGCACACCGACATGCCGGCGACACTGGACACTTTCTCCTGGTACGCCGAGGCTGTCGACAAGTGCTTCGGCCGGATCGCGCCCACCGGCGGCGATGCCCTGGGCCTGATCGTGAAGGAACCCATCGGCGTCGTTGGCGCGGTGCTGCCCTGGAACTTCCCGGCCTTGATGTTCGCCTGGAAAGTCGCGCCCGCGCTGGCGGCCGGCAACTCGGTGATCGTCAAGCCGGCCGAGCTGACTTCGCTCAGCGCCTACCGCCTGACCCAGCTCGCCCACCAGGCCGGTGTGCCCGCCGGCGCCCTGACTCTGGTCACAGGCACGGGCGAAGACACCGGCGAGCCCCTGGGCCGCCATCCCGACGTGGACATGGTGTCCTTCACCGGCTCCACAGAGGTCGGCCGCCTGTTCCTGAAGTATTCCGCGGAAAGCAACCTCAAGGAGATCGTGCTCGAATGCGGCGGCAAGAGCCCGCAGGTCGTGTTCGAGGACGCGGATCTGGACGCGACCGTCGGCCAGATGCTCTCGGCCGCCTACTGGAACATGAGCGAGAACTGCAGTTGCGGATCGCGCCTGATCGTGCAGGCGGGCATCAAGGATGCCGTCATCGAGCGCCTCAAACGCGGCCTCTCCGACTGGAAGGTCGGCCTGCCCACCGATCCGGCCACGCGCATCGGTCCGATGGTCGAGGAAGCCCATTTCCACAAGGTGCGGGCCTTCCTCGAGGAAGCGCCGGCCGCGGGCGCGCGCCTGGCGCACGGCGGCCGCATCCATGACGGAATGGGCAGCGGCTGGTATATCGAACCGACGATCTTCGAGGACGTGACGCCCGCGATGCGCCTGTTCCAGGAAGAAGTCTTCGGACCGATCCTGGCGGTCACGACCTTCGAGACCGAGGACGAGGCCGTGGCACTGGCCAACGACACTCAGTACGGACTCGCCGCTTCGCTTTACACTCGGGACGTGGGTCGCGCGCAACGCGTGTCCCGGCGCATCAAGGCCGGCACCGTGTCGATCAACGGCTTCTCCGAAGGCGACATCACCGCGCCCTTTGGCGGTTACAAGCTGTCTGGCTTCGGCGGCCGCGACAAGGGCATGGAAGCGTTCGACCAGTACACCCAGACCAAGGTCATCTGGTACATGAATACCTGAGTGCAGGACGGAACGAGACGACGATGGTGGATCCGCATGAGGCCCTGGGGCCCGAAACGCTGCAATGCCTGCGCGAGAAGTGGGCGCTGCTCTGGCTGTCTCCGACGCACGATCCGGCGGATGACGGCCGGGATCTGCCCTACGATCCCCCGGCGGCGCATGCGCGTTTCGAACGCTGCGCCGGCCTGCTGGCCCGCTTGTTCCCCGAACTCGCGGCGACCGGCGGGCGGCTGTCCTCGCCCCTGTCGCCCATCCCCCGCCTGCGGCAGGCGCTCTCTCCGGCGGGCGAACCGGGCGCCTACGCCGGAGGCGCCTGGTTCCTCAAGCGGGACGACATCCTGCCCGTGGCGGGCTCGGTCAAGGCCCGCGGAGGGTTTCACGAAGCGCTGGCCCTGGCCGAGCGTCTCTCGCTCGAGGCCGGTTTGCTGGACGGAGACGACGACCGTGCGCGGCTGGCCGAGCCACCGGTCCGCGAGTACCTGGGCCGGCATACGCTGTCGGTCGGCAGCACCGGCAACCTGGGCCTGGCCATCGGCCTGATCGGGGCCGGGCTGGGATTCCACTCGGTCGTCCACATGTCTTCGGACGCCAAAGCCTGGAAGAAAGACCGCCTGCGCAGCCGCGGCATCACAGTCGTCGAGCACGCGGGCGACTATGCCGACGCCGTCGCCTCGGGCCGCGCCCAGGCCCGGCAGGACCCCTCGATCCACTTCGTCGACGACGAGTGCTCCGAGGCGCTTTTCCTGGGCTATTCCGCAGCGGCGCTGGAGCTGCTGGACCAGCTCCGGGCGGCTCGCCGTCCCGTGGACGCCGCCCACCCTTTGTTCGTCTACCTGCCCTGTGGCGTCGGCGGGGCCCCCGGCGGCATCGCCTACGGCCTGAAACGCCTGCTCGGCCCGCACGTCCATTGCTTCTTCGCCGAACCCACCGCCTCGCCCTGCATGCTGGTGCAGGTGGCCTCGGGCACCCGGGTTCCGGTCTCGGTGCATGACATCGGCCTGGACAACCGGACCGAGGCCGATGGCCTGGCCGTCGGCCTGGCCTCGCCCCTGGTGGCGCCGATCATGACGCGGTTGCTGGCAGGCGTCTTCACCGTGGGCGACGACACCCTGTTCCGCGATACGCTGGCCCTGGAGCGGACCGAAGGCATTTCCATCGAGCCTTCGGCCGCCGCCGGGCTGCGAGGACCCCGCTGGCTGCTCGGCTCGCCGCGCGGGCGACGCTACCTTCAGCGCCACGATCTGACTCCGGTCATCGCCGACGCCACCCACGTGATCTGGAGCACCGGCGGCGCGCTGGTGCCGGAGGACGTCCGCGCACAATTCAGGGCGCGGGGCGCGCGCTGAAAAGCCCCAGGCCGGACCGGGCGCCGCGCGTCAGCCGCCGTCCATCTTGTTTTCCCAACTGGTATCCGCCTCGCAGGCGTCCGGCTTCATCATGGCGGTGAACATCCGATGGACCCGGTCCATCTGTCCGGCGAGATAGCTGTAAGCCTTGACGTTGATGCTGCGGTTATGGAGAAGCGTCAGGTTCAGCACGACGCTGCGGTCCCAGCCCGCGCCAGGCTCGGGCCGATAGACGACGCGTCCGAAAGATGATTCTCCGGGGACCATCTCGAAAGTGTAGGTTTCGTGACAGACCGCCGCATGACGGAACAGGTTCTGCTGCACCTGAGGAAAATCGATCGGCAGGCGGCGGCGCTCGGTGACCTGATAGCGATCGGTTTCCAATTGATCGACGGTCAGGCCGGCGGGCGCGGCGCAAGCGGCGAGCGCCGCCAGCGACGCCAGTGCGAACAGTGTTTTCATGACGTTCTCCGGGGGACCGCGCCGGCATCGGCGTGGCCGGGCGCCTGAGGCGCCGTGGGTTGCGGGGATTCAACGGAATCGGGCGAAACGCAAGAGTCCGGAGCGGGCTCGGCGTCTTCCCGGAACTGCAGGCGATACAAGCCGGCATACAGGCCGTCGGCCGCCAGCAATTCGGCATGGCTGCCCTGCTCGACGATGCGGCCCTGATCCAGGACGACGATGAGATCGGCATTCTGAACGGTGCTGAGGCGGTGGGCGATCACCAGCGTCGTGCGGCCCGTCATCAGGCGTTCCAGGGAAAGCTGCACCTGACGTTCGGATTCGTTGTCGAGGGCGGAAGTGGCTTCGTCCAGAATCAGGATCGGAGCATTCTTGATGAGCGCCCGGGCGATGGCCAGGCGCTGGCGCTGGCCGCCGGACAACGCGCTGGCGTTGCGGCCGACCCGGGTATGCATGCCATCGGGCAAGCCGTCGACGAATTCCAGCAGGCTGGCGGCCTCCAGGGCGGCGCGGATGCGGTCTTCCGGCACCTCGCCCAGCATGCCGTAAGCGACGTTTTCGGCGATCGTGCCGTCGAACAGGACGACGTCCTGACTGACCAGGGACAATTGCGAGCGCAAGGCGCAGAGCCGCAACTCGCGCACATCGATGCCGTCGATCGTCACCCGGCCGCCGGTGGGCTCGACAAAGCGCGGCAACATGTTCACCAGCGTGGTCTTGCCGCTCCCCGAGCGGCCCACCAGCGCCACGGTCTGGCCGGCCCGGACCGTGAGCTTCACGTGGTCCAGGGTATCCCGGACCGCACCGGGGAAACGGTGCGTGACGGCATCGAAGGCGACCTCGCCGCGCAGGCGGCCCTGAATTTCCCGGGAGCCTGTGTCCGGCTCGACCGGTTCGTCGATCAGGGCGAAGACGCTTTCGGCCGAGATCAGCATGCGCTGGGCCGCTCCGGCGATGTTGGTAAGCCGTTTCAGGGGATCGAAGATCTGGCCCAGTGCCGCCATGAAGGCGGCGAAGCTGCCCACTGTCAGGCCCTGGTGGTTGGCCTGGTACAGGGCCACGGCAACGACGATGGCCACGGACAGGGCGACGAAGAACTGGGAGATCGGCGACATGGCCGAATCCGCGCTGGCCGCGCGCATGGCGAAGCGCCGGAGGCGGGCGTTGACGTAGGCGAAGCGTTCCCGCTCGCGCGCGTAGCCGTCGAAGAGCTTGACGACCCGCTGGCCGGCGATGCCTTCGGAGACCACATGGGTCAGCTCCGCGTTCATGTTGATCGTGTCGCGGTTGATTCGCCGCAGGCGGCGGACGAAGTAGCGTCCCGTGAGGACGGACAACGGCAGCATCACCAGCACGATCAGCGTCAATTGCCAGGACATGTACAGCAGCACCGCCAGCAGGGCCACGACCGTCAGCGATTCGCGCACGATCACGCGAATGACCTCGGTGGACAGGCCGCTGACGTTGCCGGCGTCAATGGTGAAGCGGTTCAGCAGCCGTCCATGGTCGCGGGAGCGGAAGGTCGCGTCGGACATGCCCAGCAGCCGGTCGAACATGTCGCGGCGCAAGGCCAGCAGCATGTTGTTGGCGACCCAGGACATCAGGTAAGTGCCCCCGAAGGTGCACAGGCCTCGCAGCAGCATCAGCCCGACGACGGCCAGGGGGATGGACCAGATATAGGATGGCTGCGCGCCGGTGAAGCCTTCGTCGAGCAGGGGCTTCATGATGACGGCCAGCAAGGGCTGCGTCGCCGAGGCGATGCTGAGCAGCACCAGGGCGAGCAGGCCGACCTTCCAGTCCCGGCCCAGACGGACGTAGATCTGCCGCCACAGCTCCATCCGAACGGGGCGGCTGTCCACGGGTTGATCGGTGGTGGTCTTCACCCGGCACGCTCTCTTATATACTTTGGGAACCACGCATTTTAGCCCGTTCGCGCCTTCGGACCGCGGCGGGCGCCGGAGCCGCCGCGTTGACACCCTCTCCCAGCCCCGCTCTGTACGTCCGCCTGCCCAACTGGGTCGGCGACGTCTGCATGAGCCTGCCCAGCCTGGAAGCCCTGCTGGCCACCGGCCTGCCCGTCGTAGCCTGCGCCCGACCCTGGGCGCGGGATCTGCTGGCCGCCTACCCGCTGGCCGGCTTCGTGCCCATGAAGGGCGCCTGGCGCGCGGACCGGGCCGCAGTGCGCAACGCGCGGCGACAGGCGCCGCTCGGGCGGCCCCTGGGCCTGCTGCTGCCCGACTCCCTGTCCAGCGCCCTGGTGTTCCGTTTCGCGGGCATTCCGTGCGCCGGTTACCGGGACGATGGTCGCAGCCTGATTCTGCGCTGGCCCTGCGCCAAACCGCCCGGACCGCTGCACGCGGTGCAATCCTGGTACCACCTGACCCGCCGCGCGCTGGCGCAATGGCGCCTGCCGGAACCACCGCCGCAACCCGCCGACGAACTGCGCTGGCAGGCCGCCGCCGCCCACGAGGACGAGGCGGCCCGGGCGCTGGCCGAAGCGGGGCTGGCCAGCGGCGGCTTCGTGCTGATCGCGCCGACGGCGACGGGGCTGCACCGGGGCCGCGTCAAGGTCTGGCCAGGTTTCGACAGCCTGACCCGTTCCCTGCAGGCGCGCGGCCTGACGGTCGCCATGTCCCCCCCCGCATCCGAACGCCAGGCCGCGCTCGACAATGCCCCCACCGCCCTGCTGCTGCCACCGCTGGGCCTGGGCGCCTTCGCCGCCCTGACCCGCCGCGCGGCCCTGGTGATCTGCAACGATTCCGGTGTCTCGCACCTGGGCGCCGCCGCCGGCGCCCGACAGATCACCCTGTTCGGCGTCACCGATCCCGCCCGCACCGGCCCCTGGTCCAACCAGGCCGTACGCATGGGCCGCATGGACGCCTGGCCCGCCGCTCCCGATGTCCTGTCCACCGCGCTGGACCTCCTCGACACGCCTCCCGCCGCATGACGATCATCGCTTTTCTTGGAAACCTGCTCATTCCCCTGAACCTGTCGGTCACCCTGCTGGTGCTGGCCCTGCTCCTGTTCATCCTGCGCTGGCGCAAGACGGCCGGCATCCTGTCGGCCGGCGCCCTGGCCTGGGTGCTGTTCTGGTCCCTGCCGACGTCCTCGCTGTGGGCCGGCGGTCTGCTGGAACAGCGCTATCCCTACAGGCCGGCGGCCCTGATGCCGACGGCCCAGGCGATCGTGGTCCTGGGCGGCAACTCCGCCAACGGCAGACGCAACTGGTTCGAGCCCTACGACCGCGACACGGCGATCCTGCGCACCGACACGGCCGCCGAACTCTACGCGGCGGGCCGCGCGCCCCTGGTCGTCGTTTCGGGAGCCGCCCTGGACGGCGGGCAGAGCGAGGCGGCCATGATGGCTGCGGCCCTGGAGCGCGACGGCGTTCCCGCCGCGTCGATCCTGAAGGAAAACCAGAGCGACACCACGCGCGAGAACGCGGTCTTCACGGCCCGGCTGCTGCGCGACCGGGGCATTGAACGCTTCCTGCTGGTGACGTCCGCCCTGCACATGCCCCGTTCGATGGCCAGCTTCCAGAACCAGGGCCTGAATCCGATCGCGGCGCCTTCGCCGCCCCAGATCGTGGTCCCGGGCGACCCCGACTTTTCGTTCTGGCTGCCGGATCTGCGCGCGCTGAACGCCAGCCGGTCGATCATCAAGGAATACCTGGGCCTGCTGGTCTACTGGGCGCGCGGCTGGGCATGAGCCCCGCCCGTCGGGCCGGCCACCCCATACCCCTGCGGCTGGAGCCCCGGGCTCAGGACACGCCGCCGCTACGTTCCCGCAGGATTTCCGCGTACAGTTCCAGATACCGGCGTGCGACTTCGGGCCAGGCATGGCGGGCCAGCACGTCCCGCGCGCCGGCCCGAAGCCGGTCGCGCAGGGCGGCATCCGAACGCAGCCGCCCGATGGCCAGGGCGAGTTCGTCCGCCCGTTCCGGATGGCCCAGCACCAGGGCCTCGGCATCCGGCTGAACATACTGCGCAAAGCCGCACCAGGGCGCGGGGCTGAGGATCACGGGCAGGCCGAAGGACATGGCCTCCAGCGGCGCCATGCCGAAACTGTCGTTCAAGGTGGGATGCACGTACAGATCGGCCGCCTGGTAATAAGGGTCGACCTGCGAGGTCTCGGCCACCAGGTGCACTCGCGCGCGCACGGATTCGGGTGCGCGGGCCACGCAATCTCGCGAGGCCGCGTTGGCGCCGACGACCAGCAACAGCACATCGTCAGGCAGTGCGGCGAGCGCCTGAAGCACGGTGGGCAAGCCCTTGCGCATCGGATTGCGCGCCACCAGCAAGCATAGCGTGCCGGCAGCCGGAAGCCCCAGCTGTGCCCTCGTCTGGCGACGCCGCTCATCGGTGACGGGATCGGCCTGCGCCACGCCCGGCGCGATCACCGGCGCGGCCAGGGTCGAGCCATAGGCCTGCGCCAACTGATGCGCGATCAGCTGCGACACCGCGACGACCCGATGGCCCGGGCGCGGCGCCACACGCCGGGCTTCCAGGCTCAGGTAGGTGCGCACCCGCGGGCTGAAACGGGACAGCCAGCGCCTCGCGACGGACATGGGCTGCACCCGCCAGCGGTAGCGCACCGGTGTGACGTGCACGACTTCCACGTCGCCGCACCAGCCGTTCATGTGGGAATGGACGATGTCATAGCCATCCCGCGTGGCGCTCGCCGCACGCCGCGCGAACAGCCAGACCCGGATCCAGCTGGGCCAGTGCCGGCCGACGTCGATCTGCCGGAACGGCAGTCGCAGATCGCAGGCGGGGTCGTATTCCCGGGCGAAGACCGTGATCCGATGACCGGCGGCGGCCAGTTCCCGCATCAGCGCCACGCCGTAGGCTTCAGCGCCGCCGTAGCGGTTGCCGAAACGGTCGACGACGAAGGCGATGGACAATGAGGGCTCAGCCATGAGCGGCGGCTTCGGCCCTGCGACGGCGCCGGTCTTCGAGCTGCGTCAGGCATTTCTGCAGGAAACGCAGCAGGTGGGTCGAACGCATGATGGCCACGCGTGGCAACGCGTAAGGATCGTCGTCCAGCCGCGCCAGACCGCGCGCGGTGGTGGTGGCGCTGTCATAGCCGGCCTCGCGCACGATGTCCGCCAGGGCGGGCGTGAACTTGCCGTAGGGATAGCAGAAAGCCCGCACCGGGACCCCCGCGATCTGCTCCAGCGCGTCGCGCGAATCGCGGATTTCATTGATGGCCAGTTCCGGCGAAATGCGCGGCAGGACGGGATGGTTCAAGGTATGCGAACCGACCTCGTGACCGGCGGCGGCCCAGGCCCGCATTCCGTCGGCGTCCATGAGCGGCGCGGGGGGGACGCCTTCGTCGGCGTCCCAGACGTTGCTGCCGCCCAGTTGGCGGACGACGAAGTAGTTGGTGGCCTCGAAGCCGCATTCCTCGAGCACCGGCACCGCGTGCTCGAGCACGTTGGCATAGCCATCGTCGAAGGTGATGCCGACGACCTTGCCCTGCTTTTCACCCCGCAGATAGGGCCCAAGCCGGGACATCGACAAGCCCCGGTAGCCCAGACGCCGCAGCCACAGCATCTGGCACCGGAAATCCCGGGGATGTACGGTCAGGCCCCGGTAGGGCGTACCGCGCGGGCCGGGTTCCCCGATCTGGTGGTACATGAGGATGGGAATCATGAACGGATTATATCGGCCGGGCCGGCATCACGCGCAGACCTGCCGGTAGAACGCCAGGGTCCGTTCCGCGAACACCGGCATGGAGAAGCATTCCTGCGCCCGGGCGCGGGCGGCGGCGGGCATGTCGGAAGGGAACGGCTGCGCCAGGCGGTCCCGCAGCCAGGCCTCGGCTGCGTCCACGTCGCCGGCCGGGACGACCCAGCCATCGATGCCGTCGCGCACCAGCTCGGGCAGGCCGCCCGCGTCCGACACCAGCGTCGGCAGGCCCATCGCCAGGGATTCACAGGCGGCGTAGGAGCCCGCCTCCTGGAACGACACCACGAAACCGATGTCACTGGCGGCCAGGATCCGGCGTGGGTCGGGAACCAGGCCGGGAAACACGACCCAGGGCGCCATGCCCAGCGCCTCGACTTCCTGCCGCAAGGTCCCTCTGGGCGGGTCGCCGGCCACCAGCAACCGGAACCTGTCGCGGTCCGGACGCGGCAGGCGGGCGAGCGCCAGCACGAGCGTCATCCATCCCTTGGCCCGGTCGGTGCCTCCCACGCTGCCGAGCACCAGCGTCCCCGGCGGCATCTCGCCCAACAATGCCAGCCGGGCCTGGCGCGACTCGTCGGCCGTCGCCGGCCGGAACACTTCCGTGTCCATCCCGAGGCGGACTGTACAGACCGGGTGCCCCCGGTACGCCGAGTCACGCAGCAGGCTGCTCACGTGATCGCACACGCCGATCGCTCCGTCCGTGCCGAAACGCGCCCTCAGCCAGTGGCCGAAGCCCCGCACCGTCACGGTGTTGTGCTTGGTCCAGACGATGCGCGGCGGGTGGCGCAGGCCGACACGGGCCAGCATCGCCTGACGATGGTCGGCCGATCCGTTCACGTGAACCAGGTCGAAACCGCCCTCGCGCAGCAGGCGTCGCAGGCGTGCAACCTCGGCCAGCATCGGCCCCGGACGCGTGCTGAAGGACGCATCCACGCAACGCACCCCCGGAATCCGGCCGGCCTGTTCGAACAGGCGGCTGGTGCCGGGCGTCGCCACCGTCACCTGGTGCTCACCCTGGAAGGAGCGTGCCAGGTTGACGACGTAGGTGGCATGGCCGCCGCCGTTACGGGGGTGGAAGTTGGTGTAGAGGATCTTCATACTGTCAAGGGCGCCGGGACTCGCGCCCCAGCCAATATAGTTTCACGTAGCGATAGAAGCTGCCCGTGCCCGCCATGCCGGCCAGCACCAGACCCTGCCAGCCGTCCAGGAAGCCGCGCCGCAGCACGTAGTGGCGCACGAAGGTCCAGAAACCGTGGCCGAACGGCCCCAGCACCGTGGTCCGTCGCCCCCGCTCGAAGGCGCCTCGCGCGGCCTCGGTGGAATAGCGGTTGATCTTGTCGATGAAGACTTCGAGGCTGGCATAGGGATAATGCAGGAAATGCCCGGACAGCGTCTCCGTGCGTCCCCGGACCTCGACGTGCTCGTGCACGGTCGCGTCGGTGAAGCGTCCCGCGTCGCGCCGAAACAGCCGCACCACGTAATCCGGCCACCAGCCGCTGTGGCGGATCCAGCGGCCGCAGAAATTCGAGAGCCGGGCAATACGGTAGCCCTCCGCGGCGGGCGCCTCCAGGGCTTTTTGGATGGCCCGGGCCAGGTCGGGGGTCACCCGCTCGTCGGCATCGATGGACAGCACCCAGTCGCCGCTGGCGAGGTCCAGGACCCGGTTTTTCTGTCGGCCGAACCCGGGCCAGTCCGGTGCGATTTCGACCCGCGCGCCCCGCGCCCGGGCAATCTCGCGGGTGTCATCCGTGCTGCCCGAGTCCAGGACGATGATCTCGTCGGCGAAGGCGACGGAATCGAGGCAGTCGCCGATATGCGCGGCCTCGTTCTTGGTGATGACGATGACCGACAACTTCATGCGTTCACCCCGCGTAGCGCTGTCCGCGCTTCCATCGTTTCCAGGCGTTGAACATCGGCCCGAGCAGCGGATGGGCCGCCACGCGGATGCGCCGGCCGACCGACGCGCCGGAAGTGTCGCGCACGGCGAAGCGGAAAATCGAGGCCGGATCCGAGCCCGGCCGATTGCGGCCGAAGGCGCGCGTCGTGTACAGATGTCGGAAACCGGCCGACCGGGCGATGCGGACGTAGTCCGGATCGAAATAACCCTGCGGCCAGCACAGATGATCGGAGACCTCGCCCAGATGCCGGGCCAGACTGGCGCGCGACTGGGCCAATTCTTCGGCCATACGGGCGTTCTTGTCGCCTTCCTGCCTGTCCCAGCGGGTATGGGTATGCGTATGACTGTGGAATTCGACCAGACCGTCGGCCCGCATCCGCTCGATCTCGGACCAGCGCAGGGCGATGCCGGCGGCATCGCCCGCCGCGACGCGGCGCATGCACTCGGCATGATCGGGCGTCTCAGGCAACGCCGCCCCGCGCTCGTCCGCACAATGCCGCGGGGGCCCGTCGCCGATCCAGGAAGTGACGAGGAAGATCACGGCATGGAAGCCATATTCGCGCAGCAGCGGCCAGGCATGGACATAGTTGTCCAGGTAGCCATCGTCGAACGTGATCAGCACGGAGCGTTCAGGCGCGGCCTCGCCCGCCAGATGCGCGGCGAATTCCTCGCACGTCAGCCCGCGGTAGCCATGGTCGCGCAGCCAGGCGAGCTGGTCGCGGAAATGTCCAGGCGTGACGTTGATGGCCCCCCCCGCAGGGGTGACGTGGTGGTACATCAGCACGGGGACCGTACGATTTCCGCTCATGGGACGCGCTCCTCAAGCCATTGTCCATAGCATTGCTCGGTGCGGCGCACCAGGCCTTCCAGGGTGAAGCGTTCGCCTTCCCGCACCGCCCGCATCCCGGCCCGGCCCATGGCGCGGCGGCGATCGGGGTCGTCGATCAGCGCCGTCAGCGCCGCCGTCAGCGCCGCCGAGTCATGCAAGGGCACGAGCAGCCCCGTCTCGCGGTCGCGCATCATCTCGGAAACCCCGCCGACATCCGTGCCGATCACCGGTAGGCCGGCGGCGGCGGCCTCGACGAAGACCGTGCCGGAGGCTTCCTGTTCGGTCGCCAGGGCGAATACGTCGAAGCCGGCCAGCACGTTGGGAATGTCGGACCGGCGCCCGGTGAACAGGATCTTGTCGTCCAATCCGAGCGTGTGCACGTAGGCCTGCAGATTCTCCAGGGTGGGGGAGCCGTCGCCCACCAGTACCAGGAAGACTTCGGGGCGCTTCAACAGGCCGGCCATCGCGTCGATCAGGGCTCGATGGCCCTTCTTCTCGCGCATCACGGACACGCAGCCGACCACGACGGCGCCATCGGGCAGCCCCAGTTCGGCGCGCAGGGTGGAGCGCTCCACCGGGTCCGGCAGCGGGATCGGGGAGTACACAGTGGCCACGCGCTCCGGCGCGGCACCGCAATCCAGCAGCAAGCGGCGCACGTGCTCGCTGACCGTCGTCACCCGATGCGGCACGCCCGTATAGGACAGCAGCGAGCCTGGCCTGACCGCCAGATGGCGTGTACGCACGATCAAGGGCGTGCCCGCCAGGCGGGCCGCCACCCCCGCCAGCATCGTATCGCGCCGGCTGTGCGTGTTCAGCACATCGAAACGGCCTTCGCGCAGGATGCGGCGCACACGGAACACGCCCCGGAAATAGTTGCGCGGTCCGTCCATCAGCATCGTGTGGACATGGAAACCTTCTTCACGCAGGCGCTGCGTCAGGCGGGCGTGCGGCTGGCACAGCGCCTCCAGGTGATGGCCTGCGGCTCGCATGGCGCACATTTCCTTGAAGATGCGGTTCTCCTGACCGCCAAAACCGGTCGCCGCCTCGGAATGCAGGATACGCAGCGGCTTCATCCGTAGTTGATCTCCACATCGTCGTAGGACAGCCACTGCCGCGCATCGGCGATCAGTGTTTCGTCCATGCGTACACGCCAGTCTTCGCCCAGCCGCAGCAGGCAGGAGAAGCGCGGACCGCGCAGGCGCAATTCCACAGGCACGCCGGATTCGGCCGAGCGCCAGGGTGCCAGAAGATCCTGCAGGCGGCCGGGGTCCAGTGCGTCGGATACGGACAGGCGCAGGCTGCGCGCGCGGCTTTCACGAATGCGCTGCAGATCGTACAGATCGTCGGCCGACACGCGCAACCCGCCGGAATAGTCATCGTGGCTGACCCGCCCCTGGATCACCAGGGGGCGGTCCTCCTTGAGGCTCAGGCGGTGCTGCTCATACAGCTCGTTGAAGATCGCGACCTCGATCTGGGCGCTGCCGTCATCCAGCAAGGCATAGAGCATCTTGCCGCGCCGGGTCATGCGCACGCGCACTTCCGCCAGCACCCCCGCAAGCCACTGCTGGCCACGCGAAGGCGCCAGCCGCGCCAGCGGCGTGGGCGCCACCCGGCGGATTTCGTCGCGCCAGGCATCGAACAAATGGCCGCTGAAATAGAAACCCAGGGCGGTCTTTTCTTCCCTCAGATGGGTTTCCAGATCCCAGGGCGCGACACGCGCGACCTCGTCGGCCACCAGCTGGTCCGTGTTGTCGTCGAACAGCGAGACCTGGTTGGCATTGCGTTCGGCCTGCTCGGCGGCCTCGATGGCGCTGCCCAGGGCCTCGATCAGGGCCGCGCGGTTGGACTCCAGGGCGTCGAAGGCGCCGGCGCGGATCAGGGCCTCGATGGTGCGCCGGTTGACGGCGTGGCGGTCCACCCGGGCGCAGAAGTCGAACAGCCCGGTAAACGGGCCGCCGGCCTCGCGGGCGGCGATGATGGCTTCGACGGCGGACTGGCCAGTGCCTTTGACCCCGCCCAGACCGTAGCGGATGGTGCGCGGCGGCCGGCCCTGGGCGGTGTGCGCATCGGCCACCGGCGCGAAGCGGTAGCCGGATTCGTTGACGTCGGGCGGCAGGACGGCCACATCGTTTTCCAGGGCATCGCGCCAGAAGATCTGGATCTTGTCCGTGTCATCCATGTCGGACAACATGGTCGCGGCCAGGAATTCCGCCGGATGATAGACCTTGAGCCATGCGGTCTGGTAGGAAATCAGGGCGTAGGCGGCGGAGTGACTCTTGTTGAAGCCGTAGCCCGCGAACTTTTCCATCAGATCGAACAGATGGGTGGCCAGGTCCGGATCGTAGCCCTTCTTGACCGCTCCCTCCTGGAAGATCGCCCGGTGCTTGGCCATCTCCTCGGCTTTTTTCTTGCCCATGGCGCGACGCAGCAGGTCGGCGCCCCCCAGGGAATAGCCGCCGATGATCTGCGAGATCAGCATCACCTGTTCTTGATAGACGATGACGCCGTAGGTGCTTTTCAGCACGGGTTCCAGGTCGGGGTGGAAATAATCGACTTCGGCGCGGCCGTGCTTGCGATTGACGAAGTCGACCACCATGCCGGATTCCAGCGGCCCGGGCCGGAACAGCGCCAGCAGGGCGACCACGTCTTCGAACGTGTTGGGCCGCATGCTTTTCAGCAGTTCCTTCATGCCACGCGATTCCAGCTGGAACACCGCCGTGGTGTTGGCGGCCGAGAGCAGGTCGTAGGTGGCCTGATCGTCGAGCGGCAGCGCCATCAGATCGAAGTCGCGCTTGTCCGGATTGAATTCGCGCACGTACCGCACCGCCCAGTCCAGGATGGTCAGGTTGCGCAGCCCCAGGAAGTCGAACTTGACCAGGCCGGCGGCCTCGACATCATCCTTGTCGAACTGGGACACGACGCTGGATTCGCTGCCGGGCTGGCAATACAAGGGGCAGAAGTCGGTCAGCCTGCCCGGCGCGATCAGGACTCCGCCGGCGTGCATGCCGATGTTGCGCGTCAGGCCTTCCAGGGGCCGGGCCAGGTCGATGAGGGCGCGAATTTCCTCGTCGGTGTCGTACAGTTCGCGGAAAGCGGGCTCGTGCTCCAGCGTGCGGTCCAGCGACCAGGGATCGGCCGGATTGAAGGGAATCATCTTCGAGAGCCGGTCGCAGACGCTGTAGGGCATCTCCAGCACGCGGCCCACGTCGCGGACCACCGCCTTGGCGCCCAGGGTGCCGAAGGTGGCAATCTGGCTGACGGCGTCGCGGCCGTACTTTTCCTTGACGTATTCGATGACCCGTTCGCGGTTGTCCTGGCAGAAATCCACGTCGAAGTCGGGCATGGACACGCGTTCGGGATTCAGGAAACGCTCGAACAGCAAGTCGTAGCGCAGCGGATCCAGATCGGTGATGCCCAGACTGAAGGCCACCAGCGAGCCCGCGCCCGAGCCCCGGCCCGGCCCCACCGGCACGCCGTGGCCCTTGCCCCAGTTGATGAAGTCCTGAACGATCAGGAAGTAGCCCGGGAAACCCATGTCGATGATGGTCTTGCATTCCAGGTCCAGGCGTTCCTGGTAGGCGGGCATCCGGCGGGCGCGCTCGTCGGCGTCCGGATACAGCTGGACCATGCGGCGGGCCAGGCCCTCGTTGGCCAGCCGCACCAGATAGTCGTCCAGCGACACGCCGTCGGGCGTGGGGAACCGCGGCAATTGAGGCTCGCCCAGGGTCAAGGTCAGGTTGCAGCGACGGGCGATCTGCACCGCGTTGGCCAGGGCCGAGGGCACGTCCGCGAAACGGCGCGCCATATCGGCGCTGTCGGGCATGTACTGTTCCGCGGTGAAGCGCCGGACGCGGCGCGGATTGCCCAGCAGTTCGCCTTCGGCGATGCAGACGCGGGCCTCGTGGGCGCGGAAGTCGGACGGCGCGATGAACTGGATCGGATGCGTGGCCACCACCGGCAGGCCGCAGTCCGCCGCCAGGCGCAGCGCCGACTGGACGTAGGCCTCGTCGCCATCAAAACCGGCGCGCTGCAATTCGATGAAATACGCATCCGGAAAATCGGCGGCCCATTGGTGCGCCAGACGGCGGGCTTCGTCTTCGCGGCCGGATTCCAGGGCCTGTCCCACATCGCCCGCGCGCGCGCCCGACAGGACGATCAGGCCGTTCCTGCCCGACAGCCATTCGCGGCGCATTTCCGCCCTGCCCCGCTGGCTGTTTTCCGTCCAGGCACGGGCCAGCAGTTCGCACAGGTCAAGATAGGCGGCATGGTCCGAGGCCAGCAGCAGCACTCGAAAGGGCTTGTCCTCGTCGGCCGGATTATGGAGCCAGACGTCGCAGCCGGCGATGGGCTTGATGCCGGCCTTGCGGGCCGCTTTGTAGAACTTGATCCAGCCGAACAGATTGGCCAGATCGCTGATCGCCATGGCCGGCTGGCCGAATTCGCGCGCCCGGTCGATCAAGTCGGGAATGCGCGCGATCCCGTCCACCACGGAAAACTCGGAATGGCTGCGCAGATGGACGAACAGGGGGGTGTCGGAGGACATGGTCATGGGGGGGATTGTATCGAGTGTCCAGCGCGCTATCGCGGCATGGCGGCCCAGGCCTTTTCCAGGCGCTTGACCGAGACCGGGAAGGGGGTGCGCAGCGTCTGGGCGTAGAGCGCCACGCGCAGTTCCTCCAGTTGCCAGCGGAAGGCGTCGAGACGGGCGTCGGGCGCGCCCTTGAGCGCCGCCCGCGCCCGCTGCCAGGGCGCAGCGAGACGGGTGACGTCGGCCATCGCAGCGGCGTCGCGCGCGGGGTCGGCGCGCAGCTTGTCGATGCGCATCTGCGCGGCCTTCAGGTAGCGCGGCAGGTGCCCGAGTTGCTCCGGCGGCGTGTCGCGCACGAAGGCCGGCCCCACGAGCGCGTCGAGTTGCTGGCGGATGTCCTGCTGCGCCTGCGGCCAGGGACGTGCCTGGGGCAGTTTTTTGACCAGGGCGGCACGCTCGGCCAGGATGACGCCAGCCAGCCGGGCCCGTTCCTGGGCCAGCAGACCCAGGCGCGCACGGCCCTCGCCGCAGCGCTGCTCGAAGGCCGCCGCATCAGCGGGCCAGGGCTCCATCAGGCATGCCTGGTCCAGCGCCGCATCGATCAACTGATCGCGCAACTCCTGCTGTGTGCCCAGGTCCATGTACAGCATGCCCATGCGGGTCAGGTCCGGCAGGTTCTTTTCCAGGTATCGGACCTGCTCCCGCAGGGCCAGGCGGAACAGGCGGCGCAAGCCGACCGCGTGCACGCGCCGGGCCTCCTGGGGATCGTCGAAGACGTCCAGATCGCAGGATTCGCCCCGATCGCGCAACGCCGGGTAGCCGATCAGGGACTGGCCACCGCGCTGGATCTCCAGCAATTCGGGCAGCTCGCCGAAGGTCCAGGCCGTCAGGCCCTCGTGGTCCAGAACCCGGGAGGCCTGCTGGTCACGTGCCGCCACCTGCTGGAAAGAAGCCTGGGCCTGACGACCGTGCTCGGCGCGCAACTGATCCAGATTGCGGCCGCCCGACAGCATGCGGCCATGCTCGTCCACCACTTTGAAATTCATGAACAGGTGCGGCGGCAGTGTCTCCAGCTTGAAGTCGGTGGCCTGAACGCGCACCCGGCACTGTTCCCAGATGTCCCGCGCCAGCGCTTCCAGCAGGCCCATGCCGGGATCGGCGGCGCGCTCGAACCAGCGGTCATGGAAGCCGGCCGCGTAATCGGGCAGCGGCACGCAGTGGCGGCGCAGCTTCTGCGGCAGCGATTTCAGCAACAGGAGTGCTTTTTCCTTGAGCATGCCGGGCACCAGCCATTCGCAGCGCGCGGCGTCGATCTGGTTGAGGGCGAACAGCGGCACGGTCAGCGTCATGCCGTCGCGCGGCGAACCGGGTTCGAAATGGTAGTCCACCGCCAGATCGGTGCCGGCCCAGGCCAGGCGGCGCGGGAAGACCTCCGTGGTGACGCCCGCGGCGTCGTGGCGCATGAGCTCGTCGCGGCTCAGGTTCAGCCGTGCGGCCGTCTCGGCGTCCAGCCCCTTGTACCAGGCTTCGAGCGTGGCCGTCTGGCTCACGTCGGCGGGGATCTGCCGGTCGTAGAAGGCGTGGATCAGCGCGTCGTCCACCAGGATGTCCGGACGCCGGCTCTGATGTTCCAGCCGCTCGATGGACGCGATCAGTCGCCGGTTATGGGCGATGAAGGGCAGCTTGCTGTCGATGTCCCCGGGGACCAGGGCATCGCGGATGAAGATTTCCCGCGCGGCCTTGGGGTCGATGCGGCCATAGTGCACGCGGCGCCCGGTGTACACCGGCAGGCCATGGACGGTGCCACGCTCGTTGGCGACCACCTGGCCGGCCTTTTTTTCCCAGCGCGGATCGGACCAGGCGCGCTTGAGCAGGTGCGCCCCCGCCCGTTCGACCCAGGCCGGCTCGATCTGCGCCACACAGCGGGCGTACAGGCGGGTGGTTTCCACCAGTTCGGCCGCCAGCACCCAGCGGCCGGCTTTTTTCTGCAGAGGCGATCCCGGGTGGATGGCGAAACGGATGTCGTGCGCGCCCTGGTACAGGCCGCCATCCTCGGACTTCATGCCGATGTTGCCCAGCAGTCCGGCCAGCAGCGCCATGTGGATCTGTTCGCGCGTGGCGGGCGTCTGGTTCAGCCGCCAGCCCTGTTCGCGCGCCAGGGTCAGCAGCTGCGTGTGCGTGTCGTGCCATTCGCGCAAGCGGATGGGTGAAAGGAATCTGGCGCGGATCTGGTCCACCAGCTTGCGCTGCGAAGCCTTGTGCGCGACCTGCTCGCCATACCATTGCCAGAGCTTCAGCCAGGCGAGGAATTCCGACTGTTTGTCGTTGAACTGGGCATGGGCGTTATCCGCGGCCTCACGCGCCTGCATGGGACGGTCGCGCGGATCCTGGACGGACAGCGCCGCCGCAATGACGAGGATTTCCGCCAGGCACTGATGTTCGTGCGCGGCGAAGACCATGCGCGCGATGCGCGGGTCGACAGGCAGTTTCGCCAGGGCGCGGCCCACGCCGGTCAGGCGGTTGCGCTCGTCCAGCGCGCCCAGTTCCTGCAGCAGTTGATAACCATCGGCGACGGCCCGTCCCGTGGGCGGCTCGACGAAGGGAAAAGCCTCGATGTCATCCAGCCGCAGCGATTTCATCCGCAGGATGACCGAGGCCAGCGACGAGCGCAGGATTTCCGGATCCGTGAAGGCCGGGCGCCCCTTGAAGTCCTCTTCGGCATATAGGCGCACGCACACGCCCGGCCCCAGCCGGCCGCAGCGTCCGGCGCGCTGGTTGGCAGAAGCCTGGCTGATCGGCTCTATGCGCAACTGCTCGACCTTGCTCCGCCAGGAATAGCGTTTGATGCGCGCCAGTCCGCTGTCGACGACGTAGCGGATGCCTGGCACCGTGAGCGATGTCTCGGCCACGTTGGTGGCCAGCACGATGCGCCGGGCGTTGCCTCGCGGATGGAAGATCTGCTCCTGTTCCGCGCGCGACAGCCGCGCATACAACGGCAGCACCAGGGCGCCCGCGGGATGGCGCTTGCGCAGGGCCTCGGCGCATTCGCGGATTTCGCGTTCGCCGGGCAGGAAGACCAGCACATCGCCGGTCCCATGGCGGGCGCATTCATCCACACCGTCCACCACGGCGTCGACCAGATCACGCTCCTCGTCGCCCTGCCCCGGCCTGCGGCCGGCGGGGACGCCCTCTTCATCGCGCCGCACGGGGCGGTAGCGCAGCTCCACCGGAAACAGGCGGCCCGAGACCTGGATCACCGGGGCCGGCCGGTCCGGTTCGCCGAAGTGCCGGGCGAAACGGTCGGCATCGATGGTCGCCGAGGTGATAATCAGCTTCAGATCCTTGCGGCGAGCCAGCAGGCGCTTCAGGAAACCCAGCAGGAAATCGATGTTCAGGCTGC
>DISE01000124.1 GCA_002421865.1 Castellaniella sp. UBA6218 | reverse complement strand
GGCGGCGGCTCTACGCGCAACGGCCGCGATTCGGAAGCGAAACGGCTGGGTGTAAAAGTCTACGGCGGCCAGCTTATTTCGGCTGGTTCCATCATCGTGCGCCAACGCGGCACGCAATTCCACCCCGGCGTCAACGTCGGCATCGGCAAGGACCACACGCTGTATTCCCTGGTGGACGGCGTGGTGCAATTTGCCGTCAAGGGCGCGCAGAACAAGCGCACCGTCTCGGTGAACACGGCGAGCTGATCCCGGCCGCCGTGCGCGCAAAGGCCCTGCCAGCCGGCAGGGCCTTTTTGTATTGGATAAAATGAATCACGCGCGCCCTTCGCGCGCGGGACCGCCTCACACCGTTCGGGCCAAGGCCCCGGAACCCACCATGAAATTCGTAGACGAAGCCACCATCGAGGTCATCGCCGGCAAGGGCGGCAATGGCGTCGCCAGCTTCCGCCGGGAAAAATTCATTCCCATGGGCGGTCCCGACGGCGGTGACGGCGGCCGGGGGGGCTCCGTCCTGGCCGTGGCCGACCGCAACATCAACACCCTGATCGATTTCCGTTATGCCCGGCTGCACCGGGCGAAGAATGGCGAGAACGGCCGGGGTTCGGATCAATACGGCGCGGGCGCGCCCGACATCGTACTGCGCATGCCCGTGGGCACGGTGATCCACGACGCGGACACCGGCGAGCCGTTATTCGACCTGGACCGGCACGGCGCCCAGGTCACGCTGGCGGCCGGCGGCGCGGGCGGTCTGGGCAACCTGCACTTCAAATCCAGCACCAACCGCGCGCCGCGCCAGTTCACGCCCGGACGCGAGGGCGAACAGCGCCGCCTGCGTCTTGAACTGAAGGTGCTGGCCGACGTGGGCCTGCTGGGCATGCCCAACGCGGGAAAGTCCACCCTGATCACGCGCGTGTCCAACGCCCGGCCGAAGATCGCGGACTACCCCTTCACCACCCTGCATCCGAATCTGGGCGTGGTGCGGACCTCGCCGTNNGCACAGCTTCGTCATCGCCGACATCCCCGGCCTGATCGAGGGCGCTTCGGAAGGCGCTGGCCTGGGCCACCTGTTCCTGCGCCACCTCAGCCGCACCCGCGTGCTGCTGCACCTGCTGGACGTGCATTCCCCCGACCCGGACATCGACGCCTGCGCCCAGGCCGTGCTGGACGCCCGGGCCATCGAGCGCGAACTCGAGCGCTACAGTCCGGACCTGGCCGCCAAGCCGCGCTGGCTGGTGCTGAACAAGCTGGACATGGTCGAAGACCCCGCCGCCGTCCAGGACCGCATCTGCCATGAACTCGGCTGGACGGGGCCTGTCTTCGGCATTTCCGCCCTGACCGGTGAAGGCACCCAGGCCCTGACCGGGGCGCTGCAATCCTGGCTGGACGAACAGCAGCGCAGTGCCCACGCCCACGACGAGGACCCCCGCTTCACGCGCGGCGACCCGGACGCGGGCGACGAACAGGACGCGCCCGACTCCACCGATCCGGACGATCCCCGCTTCTCACGCTGACCCCCCGTTTCCTCCCGCCTCGCCCGCCGCCATGACTCGTCCGGATCTTTCCCCCTCCGTCGCCCGGGATGCGCAACGCCTCGTCCTCAAGGTCGGATCCTCCCTCGTCACCAACGAGGGCCGGGGCATCGACCTGGAGGCTGTCGCCCAATGGGCCGAGCAGATCGCGGGACTGCATGCCTCGGGCCGCCAGGTGGTGCTGGTTTCCAGCGGCGCGATCGCCGAAGGCATGGCGCGCCTGGGCTGGCCCCGACGCCCCAAGCTCATGCCCGAACTGCAGGCGGCGGCGGCCGTCGGCCAGATGGGCCTGATCCAGGCCTACGAGGCCGCCTTCGCCCGTCATGGCGTACGCACCGCCCAGATCCTGCTGACGCACGAGGATCTGGCCGACCGGCGCCGCTACCTGAACGCCCGCAGCACGCTGAACACGCTGCTGGCCCTGGGCGTGGTGCCCATCGTCAATGAGAACGACACGGTCGTCACAGACGAGATCCGCCTGGGAGACAACGATACCCTGGGCGCCCTGGTGACCAACCTGATCGAGGCCGACACGCTGGTCATCCTGACTGATCAGTCGGGCCTGTACAGCGCCGATCCGCGCAAACATCCGGACGCGCGCTTCATCCACCAGGGCGAGGCAGGCGATCCGGCGCTGGAAGCCATGGCGGGCGGTTCCGGCAGCGCCATCGGCACGGGCGGCATGCTGACCAAGGTTCTGGCCGCGCGCCGCGCCGCCAACAGCGGCGGCCATACCATCATCGCTTCCGGCCGCGAACCCGCCGTGCTGCTGCGTCTGGCCTCGGGCGAGCCGATCGGCACCGAACTGCGCGCCGGCCTGCCGGTCCGCTCGGCCCGGCAGCGCTGGCTGGCCAACCACCTGCGCCTGCGAGGACGCGTCACCCTGGACGCAGGCGCCGTGCGCGCGCTGACCCAGGGGCATCGCAGCCTGCTGCCCATCGGCGTGATCGCCGTCGAAGGCGATTTCGAACGAGGCGACGTAGTGGCCTGCGTGGACGAGCACGGCGTGGAATGCGGCCGCGGCCTGATCAACTATTCCTCCGCCGACACGGCGCGCATCCTGCGCCAGCCCAGCGCACGCATCGCGGAGATCCTGGGCCACCTCTCCGACCCTGAACTGATGCACCGCGACAACATGGTCGTCGTACGGCCACGCAGAGAGTCTAGCGCTGCGCCGGAATGAACTGGGTCTCCTTGACCTCCTCCATCACCACACAGCTCTTGGTTTGCGTCACGCCCGGCAGGCGCAACAGGATCTCGCCCAGCAAGCTGCGGTACTGGCCGATTTCCTTGATCCGCGCCTTGACCATGTAATCGAAATCCCCGGACACCAGGTGACATTCCAGCACCTGGGGCACGCACAGCACTTCACGGCGGAACTCCTCGAAGGTGCGCCCGGACTTGCTGGACATGCTGATTTCCACGAAAACCAGCAGACCCGCGTCCAGAGCGGCCGGCGACACCCGGGCGTGATAGCCGGTGATCACGCCGTCTCGTTCAAGGCGGCGCACGCGCTCGATGCAGGGCGTCACCGTCAGTCCCACCGCGTCGGCCAGTTCGGTCATCGACAGCCGGCCGTTCTGCTGCAGCAGATCCAGGATATGGCGGTCGATCTTGTCCAGGGCATGGACGGATTCCTTTTGCACGCGCATGATCAATTCTCCGGAACGGGGCAACCGGCGGCTCCCCGGACCCGCGTTTTTTTCGCGGGAAAGCGTCCGGAAAACCCCGGGAAACGGAACCGGCGCCGCGATCCCAGGATTTTGTCCTGCGCGCCCGCGCCGCTTTCCACCAGTATCACTGTATTTTCATGAAAAACTCATTTTTTCATGAAAATATGTCTGGGTATATTGCCTATCATCATGAAAAATTAATCCACTGAGGGTGCATCATGAAGGTTCTGGTTCTGGGAGCGGGCGTCGTGGGCGTCACGAGCGCCTATTACCTGGCCCGGCAAGGGCACGAAGTCACCGTGATCGACCGCGAGAACGGCACGGCGGAGGAAACCAGCTTCGGCAACGCCGGCCAGCTGTCCTTCGGCTATTCCTCGCCCTGGGCCGCGCCCGGCATCCCGCTGAAGGCCCTCAAATGGCTGTTCACGCCACATGCGCCGCTGACCATCCGGCCCGACGGCAGCCTGTTCCAGTTGCGTTGGATGCTGGACATGTGGCGCAATTGCACACCGGCCCGCTACGCCGCAAACAAAGACCGCATGCTGCGCCTGTCGGCCTACAGCCGCCAGTGCCTGCACGCGCTGCAGGCCGACACCGGCATCCAGTTCGAAGGCCGTCGCCAAGGCACGCTGCAGGTCTTCCGCACCCAGAAGCAGATGGACGACGCCCAGCGCGACGTCCAGGCCCTGAGCGAGGCCGGCGTCGCCCACGAACTGGTCGAGGGCGACCGGCTGGCCCAGTACGAACCCGCGCTGGCCCAGGTCCGCCACAAGCTGGTGGGCGGCCTGCGCACGCCGGACGACGAAACCGGCGACTGCCGCCTGTTCACCCAGGCGCTGACTCGGCTGGCCGAGGCCGAAGGCGTTCGTTTCCGCTATGGTGAAACCATCCAGTCCCTGCAGACGGCGGGCGATCGCGTCACGGCCGTGCAATGCGCCTCCGGCCTGGAACGGGCCGACGCCTACGTGGTCGCGCTGGGATCTTATTCGCCCCTGCTGCTGCGCGGCCTGGTCGACATCCCGGTCTATCCCATGAAAGGATATTCCATCACTGTGGACATCGCCGACCCGGAACGGGCTCCGGTATCCACGCTGCTGGACGAGACATACAAGATCGCCCTGACGCGCTTCGACCAGCGCATCCGTGTCGGCGGCATGGCCGAGGTCGTGGGCTATGACACGGCCCTGGACCCGCGCCGCCAGCGGACCCTGGAAATGGTGCTCAACGACCTGTTTCCGGGCAGCCACGTCCCGGGCGACGTTCATTTCTGGACCGGACTGCGCCCCAAGACCCCTGACAGCACGCCCATTGTGGGCCCCACCCGCCTCGGCAACCTGTTCCTGAACACCGGCCATGGCACGCTGGGCTGGACCATGTCCTGCGGCAGCGGCCGGCTGATCGCGGACATCGTGTCGGGCAAGCCGACCGACATCCGCCATGACGACCTGGGCGTCCAGCGCTACCGCTGAAGGATTGCGGACTCAGACTTCCCAGACGTAGCCATAGCCGCGCAGGGATTCCACCGGAGGCTCCATGCCGGCCTGCCGTCCCCGCCAGCGCAGGCGGCTGACGATGCCGCGCGGCTTGGGGTCGTGCGGCTGGCGTCCGCGTGCATGCCGCCACCCCTGGAGCAGCGCCTGGTTCAGCATCGCATGACTGGCGAGATGGCCGGGCGCCTCGAACAGGCAGATCAGGATCGCGCGCTCCGAGACCGTCAGGCGCAGTGAAGTTCCGTCGCGATGCCGCAGAAGCCAGCCCTGATCCTCCAGGGTCCACGGCCCAATGGCGTGACGCGGGTCCGCCGCGTCCTCGGCGCGGTCGGACCGCCGCAGGTTCAGGGCACGCAGGATGGCCGCCAGCATGGCCGGCGTATCGTCCTGCCGCATCACCCAGTCCACTCCGACCCCCAGCAAGGCGGTCAGTTCGCCCCGGCGCGCAGGGCCCATGAAGGCCACCAGATCCAGCGGCAATTCCATGTCGCGCGCCAGCCTCGCCGCGCGGCAGTTCGACGCCGCGTCCGACATCAGCAGCGCGGCATCGCAGCCCCGCATGGCGTCCCCGATCGTTTGCCGGTCGAAGCCCTCGAGGGAATCACATCGCCGCACCTGACAGCCTTCGGCCCGCAGATACTGCAAATCGGCATTGTCCTCGGGCGCCAATGCCCAAACCAGGCGGCCCTGCATACTTTTCCCCCTGTCTACCCGCTCAATATTACAAATGTATTATTTCATAAACACCAATGTGATCGCCCTTTTTAGTCCAATGGGCGGGTGGAAACCTTTGCAGAACGGCTCCGGCATGCCCGGCTCTTGCGCGGCATGTCGCAGGAGACTTTGGCACGCGCCTGCGGGCTGTCGCAAAGCGCCATCTCCAGCTACGAAAACGGCACCCGCCAATCGCCGAAGAAACTGCTGAACCTGGCCCAGGTGCTGGAAGTGGACATCTATTGGCTGAGCCGGGGCCTGGGTGACATGACGCCGTCCCCCCGCGCGACGGGCTCCCTGGGGGAAAGCGCCTGGCCCTTCCCCTCGATCGACCCCCGGCAATTCTGGACCTTGACCCGCAAAGACCGTCTGGTCGTGGAAAGCGCCGTCGGCGCCCTGATCGACAGCCTGCTGATTTCAGGAAAAGAAGGCTAGCCCCCGCTGCGCAGGCTGCCCTGGCGGTATACTGCATCCCACGCAGGGGTACTCGCCGGCTTGTCCGGCGTGTTGAGAGAAACCCTTCGTACCAGTACGGATAATGCCGATGCTGGGAGCGTGCGCGGTTTCCTCCCGGGTTCCCCGGCCTTTTCCGGTACCCTCTTCCCCGGAACGCGCTTCCCCCCTCCCCGACTCGGCTCCACTTCCGAAATTTTTTCGAACCTGGAGCTACACCTTGAACGCCAATCCGCAATTCCTGGCCGCCCGCGCCACCGTCGACCTGGCCGCGATCGAACCGCTGCCGCAATCCCGCAAGATCTACGAGACCGGATCCCGGCCCGACATCCGCGTGCCTTTCCGCGAAATCAGCCAGGACGACACGCCCACCCTGTTCGGCGGCGAACCCAACCCGCCCCTGACGGTCTACGACACCAGCGGCCCGTACACCGACCCCGACGCCACCATCGACATCCGCAAAGGCCTCACCACCCCGCGCCTGCCCTGGATCCTGGAACGCGGCGACACCGAGGAACTGCCGGGTCTGAGCAGCCAATATGGCCGCGCCCGGCTGACGGACACGGAACTGGATCCGCTGCGCTTCGACCTGAAGCGCGCGCCGCGCCGCGCCCGCGCCGGCGCGAACGTGTCCCAGATGCACTATGCCCGCCGGGGCATCGTGACGCCCGAGATGGAATTCGTCGCGATCCGCGAGAACCTGCGCCGAGAGCAGTACATCGAATCCTTGCGCCGCGCCGGACCGGACGGCGCCCGCCTGGCCGAACGTCTGACGCGCCAGCATCCCGGCCAGTCCTTCGGCGCGTCCATCCCCGAACAGATCACGCCCGAATTCGTGCGCGACGAGGTCGCCCGGGGCCGCGCCATCATCCCGGCCAACATCAATCACCCCGAAGTCGAGCCCATGGCCATCGGGCGCAATTTCCTGGTCAAGGTCAACGCCAACATCGGCAATTCGGCCATCCGCTCCGACATCAGCGAAGAAGTCGAGAAGATGACCTGGGCGATCCGCTGGGGCGGCGACACAGTCATGGACCTGTCCACCGGCAAGCACATCCACGAGACGCGGGAATGGATCATCCGCAACTCGCCGGTGCCCATCGGCACCGTGCCCATCTNNCTGATCGAGCAGGCCGAACAGGGTGTGGACTATTTCACGATCCATGCGGGCGTGCGCCTGCCCTTCGTGCCCATGACGGCCAGCCGCATGACGGGCATCGTGTCGCGCGGCGGTTCGATCATGGCCAAGTGGTGTCTGGCGCACCACAAGGAAAGCTTCCTCTATGAACGCTTCGAGGACATCTGCGAGATCA
>DISE01000007.1 GCA_002421865.1 Castellaniella sp. UBA6218 | reverse complement strand
TGATGCCGCAGCGGGCATAGGTGCTTTTTCCCAGGCATACGGTCAGCACGGAACGCGGGACGCGGAAATATTCGACCGTGCGGGCCAGGGCGAAGGAATTGGGCGGAATGATGCAGACGTCGCCCTGGAAGTCCACGAAGGACTTTTCATCGAAGGCCTTGGGGTCGACGATCGTGGAATTGATGTTCGTGAAGATCTTGAATTCGTTGGCGCAGCGCACGTCGTAGCCGTAGCTGCTGGTGCCGTAGCTGACGATCCGCTGGCCATCGACCGAGCGCACCTGGCCGGGCTCGAAAGGTTCGATCATGCCGGCCTGCGCGGCGCGCCGGATCCAGCGGTCGTTTTTGATGCTCATGGGCGCCCTCTGTTCAAAGTTGCGGTATTTTAAGGCACATCCGGGCGCACGGCGCGCCCCGCGCGCCGATCAGTCCATCGAGAACCAGCGATAGACCAGCGCCAGGCCGCTGACGGTGCCCGTGGTCAGCTCGGCCCGCAGGCCGCGCATCAACTGATAGCTCAGCCGCGCCACGGTCCCGGTCTGCGCCAGGGCCTGTTCCAGGCTCAGCCGCAGGTCATCGGTCAGGCGCTTGCCGGCCAGGACGAAACGCTGTTCGATGGGGCTGGCGCCCGCGTCCAGGCCGCTGACCACGCTCTCGACCGGCAGGATGCTGCCCGTGCTGCCCAGTTCGCCCGAGCGCATGCTCAGTTCGTCCAGGCCGAAACGCTTGTAGAACGGCTCGCCGCCCGACAGGAAGGAACTGCCCACCGAGAACAGCAGCGACATGTCCCCGCCGCCCTGGTCCGGACCGTGGCCCAGCAGCAGCCAGGTCAGTTTCTCGGTTTCGCTGACTTCGGGGATCGACATCAGGTCGATGCGCGGGCGCCGGGCTGTGCCGGCCACCCGGACCCCGGCCTGGACCGCCACGTCGGTGCGCAGGGCCTGGATGTCGAGCACGGGATTGGCCACATCGCCCTGAAAGGTGATGGTGCCGCGCCGCAGCTGCAGGTGCTGGCCATAGGCATTGATGGCGCCGCCCCGGGTGCGCAACTGGCCCAGCGCCGTGAGCGCGCCGTCCGCCATGCGCAGATTCATGCTGCCGACCAGCCCCGAGTCCAGGCCGAAGCCGGTCAGGTAGAAGCGCGGCCCCAGATCGATGGTCAGATCGGCCTGCAGGTCCAGCGGCGGCGAGGCCGATGGCGGCGCGTCCTTCGCCCCCGGTTCCAGAACCACCACATCGCTGTCCAGGGACGGAATGGCGTTGAGCATGTCCAGGTCGAACCAGCCAGCGTCGGCCGTGATCTTGCCGCCGATGAGGATTTCCGGCAAGGTCGCCCGGACCTGGAGATCGCCGCTGATCATGGCGTAGCGGTCCGAGCGCTGCAGGATCGGATACCGCCGGAAAGCAATGTCCGCCTGCCCCTGGCTTTCGGTCAGATCCCAGACGCCCGACAGGTCCAGGTAACCGTCCTGGGCATCCGGGTTTTCGGCGATCCAGGTGGCGGTGCGCCATTCCTTGGGCGCGACCCGGCGCAGCGCCGGAAAGCGCAGATGATCCAGCAGCACCCGGGTGCCGTCAAAATGGGCCCGCAAGGTTCCATCCAGCAGCCGCACGCCCTGGTCGGCGATCAGCAGGCGCAAGCCGTCGCCGCTCAGCGGACCGGACAGCGTCCAGCGGCCATCGGGCCGGCTGCTGCCCTGGATGTCGGCCTGCAGGGTGCCGCCGATTTCCATCTCCCCGCCCAGCAGCAGGTTCGCCCAGGCCAGATCCTCGGAGCGGGCTTCGAAGCGCAGGTGCCGCGTGTCCTGCGGCCGCAGGACGAGGCCGCCGCCCGGGGCCGCATGGATCGGCGTGTCGGCGCGCAGGCGCATGCTGCCCATTTCGCGCGTCCGGACCCGGAGGTCGGCATCGGCGCGGCTGAGGCCGGCACCGACGCGCCGGATGGCGATATCCAGGCGGGCCTCCTCCAGACCGAGCTGGATGGGCACGTCGCCGGGCACGGTCAGGTCGCCGTCCTGGCGGACCAGATGGATGTCGCCGCTCAGGGCGTCGTCGAACTTCAGGTTCCAGTCCAGGCGCGCGTCCAGACGGCTGCGCCGCGCCTGTTCGGACAGTTGGGTGCGCACCCCGCCTTCCCGCGCGGCGGCGCGGCCCAGCCAGGCCCGCAGCCGGTTGATGCGTTCCGGGGTGACGGTCAACGGATCGATGCGGCCGCGCGTTTCCCAACGGCCCTGCCCGCCGGCCGAAGCCTGGTGATTCACGCCGAGCAGGGGTTCGCCGTCCAGCGAAAGCCCGAGAAGCGCCTGACCGACCCGCCAGCCGCCCGCGGCGTCGAGCGCCAGCGGCACCGCCGCACGGCTGTCCAGGACCAGGCCGGCATGCCCGGCCCGCAGGGCGGTCAGTTGTCCGCGCCAGCCCTGGGCCTGCGTCCAGCCGCCGCCGAAGGCCAGATCCAGGCTCACAGGCGCGCGCCCGGGCACGCCGTCCTGTGCATCCGGTGGCGTGTAGCGGGCCTTCAGGCCGCCCCGGTGGTCGGCCAGGGGGCCGGACACCTCGAAATCCAGATCCACTCCGCCTTCCAGGCCGGGCCACAACGCCGCCAGAGCCGGCAGCCGCGCCCGCAGCGACAGCCGGCTGGCGCCCGCCGACGCGTCCCCTCCGGCGCGGATCCGGTCCGGCCCCAGGGCCAGATCCATGTCCAGGCCCTCGGCCCTGAGGCCCAGGAGGTCCGCCGGCCCCGCCGCCCGCGCATCGAGCAGCGCGCCGCCCGTCCGCGACAGGCGCTCCAGCCGGACCTTGCCCGACAGGGGCTGACCGTTCCAGCGGTTGGGACCCTCGAACGCCAGATCCAGACCCAGATCCCGCACACGCTGTTCGGCGTCCAGGCGCGCGCGCAGCTCGCCCTTCAGGTTGAGCAGCGCCGGGCCCAGGCCCGCGGGCAGCCAGGGATCGGGCCGGAACTGCCGGACGGACCACTGGGCCCGGACCGGGCGCAGGCCGTCCGGGCCCAGTGGTCCGGGCGCAACGTCCAGCGTCACGCGGGCATCGCCCGGCAGGCGCAGATCCACCTGCGCCGCGCCCAGGGGAAAAGGCTGGCCGGGGCGGATGTCGGCCTCCGCCCGGAGTTCCAGGCCTTCGCCCCGCCCGCTGGCCTGCAGATGCAGGGACTGGAGCGTCCCCGCCAGACGCAAGTCCAGGTCGACGCGGCACGCATCCCCGGGCGCTTCGCCCCCGGTCGCGCCGCCTCCCGGCGCCATCAGCCGCCGCAGGCAGACCGGCGAGTGCGCGCCGCGGTCCTGGGCGGATCCGTGCAGATTGAGTTCGAAAGGCCAGGGCGCCGCCAGCCCGCGCAGGGCCAGATTGCCGTCGAGCTTGAGCAGCGTGTCCCGGTGGGCCGCCTGCAGGTGGTCCAGCGTCACGGTCGCCGTATGGGCGTCCAGTGTCAGGGCGGTCGAGACGGACAGCAGGTCGACGGGCAGCGGCTCCCCGTCGATGCGCAGGCCCAGCCCCCCCAGCGCCAGCCGGTCGACCCGCAATCCGAGCGGCAGCGCCGGCATCCGGAAGGGCTGGCCATCGTCCGCAGCGGGCGCGGCCGCCGGCGCGGTGCGCAGGTCCACGTCCACGCGCACCGCCGACAGATCGTTGATGTGCAGGCGGCGGTCCAGCAGTTCCGGCCAGAGCGCCTTGAGGTGCAGCCCGACCACGCGCACGTCGACGTCGGGCAGGACGATCGTCAGGCCTTCGACATACAGCCCCCGGGCCAGCGTGCCGCGCACGCCATGGGCTTCGCCGCCCAACTGGGCGGCCGCCGTGCGCAGCAGCCACCGGGTGCCGGTCGTGCTGGAGACGCACCAGACGGCGAAGCCGATGGCCAGCAGCAGCGCCAGCACGATGGGCGGCAGCCCCCAGAGACCGAAAGCCCGCAGGCCACGCCAGATGCGCGCCTTCAAAACGCGATCCCCAGGGAGAATTGCAGCCGCAGGCGCTGGTCTTTCTGCGCCCAGGCCAGATCGACGAAGAACGGGCCGGCCGGCGTGCGTACCGCCAGGCCGGCCCCATAGCCCAGATGCCAGTCGAACTGGCCGAAGGACGCAGCCGCGTCCCCGGCGTCGACGAACAGATTGGCGCCCAGGGTATCGGTGAAATAGTGCGTGTATTCGATGCTGGCCACGCCCAGCGCGGGCGCGCCAATGACCGCGTCGCCACGGCGCAGGCCGATGCTCTGATAGCGATAGCCCCGGATGCTGCGCGATCCGCCGGTGCGCCAGGAGAAGTCCTGCGGCAGGCGGTCGGTATGCGCCCAGACCTTGCCGATCTCGCCGCGCAGGGTCAGCACGTCGCGCTCGCCGATCGGCCACCATTGCTGGGCGCGCAGGCTGCTGCGGTAGAAGGCCTTGCCGTCGTCCAGCGTCGTGCCCGCGCCCAGGCCAAATTCGACCAGGTTGCCCTCGCGCGGATCGTATTTCGAGTCCACGTCGCGGCGCAGCCACTGCCAGGTGGCCGCCCAGCTCGGAACCTCGTAACGCGAATCGCCGGAAATGCGGGTCTTGTCGTAGGCGACCAACGCACCCCAGCGGACTTCGTATTCGACGCGGCTGTCGCCCGCCGCCTTGCGCGTCTGGCTGCGCTTCCAGCCCAGGCCGGCGCGGCTGGTCTCCAGGCCTTCGATGTCCGAATGGTCGTACAGCAGACCGAAACTGTCCTTGCTGCCGTCCATGCCGGGCGGCAGGTGCACGTCGAAGAAAGCGCGCTGCCGCTTGGTGTCGACCCCGGCGCCGGTCTCGATCCAGACCGGCAGGCCATAAACCACGTTCTGGCGGTACAGGCCTTCCACCCGCACGCCATAATCGCTGTCGACGCCGAGCGAGCCGCTGGCATAGCGGGCCGGACCTTCGGTCACCTGGACACGCACGGGCAGCGTGACAGGGTCGGTGCCCCGGGGCCGCCCGGCCGGCTGTGCGGCGGCGGCTTGCGGGGCCATGTCCCCGCCGGCGCCGGCGGGCGTCCCGGCCGGCGCAGCGTCCGTCCCCGGCGTCGTTCCGTCGGCCAGCGTGACGAAAGCGCCGCGAAAGAAGGTGGTGGACTGCAGGGCCTGCTGCCAGTCCTCCAGGCGCGTCTGGTCGTAGGCGTCGCCCGGGTCGTAGCGCACGTAGCGCCGGATCAGGGATTCAGGCACCCGCTTCAGGCCGATGATCTGGAGTTCGCCCAGCCGCACCGGCGGGCCGCTGTCGAGCGCGACATCCAGATCGGCCTTGGCCGCCTCGGGGTCGACCACCGCGCGGGTCTGCGCATAACGGGCGTAATAGAAATCCCGGCGCGAGGCGGCGTCCAGCAATTCGGTCTTGGCCCGGCTCCAGTCGTCATTGATGAAGGGCATGCCTTCCTTGAGCAGCCAGCCGTCGCGCAACGACTGGCGCCGAGCCGCGTAGGCGTCCCCGGCGAGCGCGCCCTCGAAGCGCAGCCCGAGCTGGCGCACCCGCGCCCGCTCGCCCGTGTCGATCGTGATGTCCCAGAATTCGCCGCCGTTCGCCGCACCCGGCGAGACGTCCAGCGTGACGGTCGCGCCGAAGTAGCCCTGGGTCCGCAGGGCGGCCTGGGCGGCCTCCCAGGCGCGCCGCCGCAGGCGCGAGACCTCGCGCACGTCCTGGTCTTCCGTCAGGCGCGTGATGGCGCCGACCGCATTGGTAATGGCCTGTAACACCTTGGGCGGGGCGCCGCCCGGGTCGATGATGACTTCCGGGGGCGCGGCCAGCGCGGGGGCGCAAGCGGCGACCCCCAGGCCAAGCAGCGCCCGGCGCACCCCGTGGAATATCCGGCCGGGCCCGATGCACGGACGGCCGGGATGCGACGGCCGGGCGGACAGGGTCAGGCCATCCCCGGGCATCAGCTCGTGCGCGCCACGACCTTGGGCCGGGAACCGGAATCGTCCAGCGGCTGTCCGGCCACATGGATGGCCAGCTGACGGGCGATGTTCTGGTAACGGCGCGCGGCCTCGCCGTCGGGCGAGGCGACGACGCTGGGCCGGCCGGAGTCGGTTTCCTGGCGGATGTCGAGCTGCAACGGCAAGTCCCCCAGCCAGGGCAGGTGATAGGTCGCCGCGAGCTGGCGGCCGCCGTCCTGGCCGAAGATCGGCTCCGCGTGCCCGCAGTTGGAGCACACGTGGACGGACATGTTTTCGACGATCCCCAGCACTGGGACATCCACCTTCTGGAACATGATCAGACCCTTGCGGGCATCGGCCAGGGCCAGGTCCTGGGGGGTGGTGACGATGATCGCCCCCGTCAGCGGGACCTTTTGCGCCATGGTGAGGGCAATATCGCCCGTTCCCGGAGGCATGTCCACGATCAGATAATCCAGATCGTTCCAATTGGTAAGCGACAGCAACTGCGTCAGGGCCTGCGTGACCATGGGGCCGCGCCAGATCGCCGGCCCGTCGTCGTCCATCAGGAAACCGATGGAATTGGCCTGCAGGCCATGGCCGATCATGGGTTCCATGCTCTTGCCGTCGGCGCTTTTCGGCTTGCCCGACAGGCCCAGCATGATGGGCACGCTGGGGCCGTAGATGTCGGCGTCCAGCAGGCCGACGCGCGCGCCCTGGCTGTGCAGCGCCAGGGCCAGGTTGACGGCCGTGGTGCTCTTGCCGACCCCGCCCTTGCCGGAAGCCACGGCGATGACATTGCGCACGTTGTCCAGGGTGCGCAGCCCGCGCTGCACCGCGTGGGCGACGATCCGCGACTGGAATTCCAGTTTCCCGAGGCGCGCGCCGGCCGCGTCCAGCGCGGTCCGGATGGCGGCACCCAGGGCCTGCTCGCCATTGAACAAGGGATAGCCCAGGGTTACAGTGATGTCGAAGGCGTCGCCCGAGGCGGCGATCCGCAATTCGGGTTCGGTCACCGCCAGCGTTTTCCGGGTGTCGGGGTTGATGACCCTGGACAGGATCGCGCGAATGTCCTGTATCGTGGTAGCCATGATGAGAGATCGGGTGAAAACAGTCGAAACCAGAAGCATAGCGGATTCCCCTGGAAATCCGCCGATTGACCCCAATATGGGCATGACAGGCGCCCCCGGATCCGGGCGGACGCCACTGCCGCCCGCCCGGCGTCCCGCTGCGATGCGCATGCAACCTTTTCCGGCCACAGGAGTCCAAGTTTTATGAATCTGATCCAGCAAATCCTGCGCGCCATCCTGTTCCTGATCCTGGCCTTCTTCGGCCTGGTGATGGCATTCGTCTTCATGGCCTCGACCGCCCTGGCGATCGGGGTGCTGTACATCGTCGCCCGGCTGAAAGGCCGGCCCTTCGGCGTCAAGGCCTATTGGGCCGAACGCCGGCGCTCGGCCATGCCGACCGGACCCGGGGCCTGGTCGCGGGGGAGTCAGCCGGCGCGGGAACGGGACGTGACGGATATCGAGATGCGCGAGATTCCCTGAGTCACAGGCGTCTCGTGACCCTGTTCAGGCCCCGAGACGAACGACCGCTGTCTGCCGCAATCGAAACGGCCCCTTCAGAGTGTTTCTGAAGGGGCCGTCGCATGCTGAGGCTGTGCCGCCGATTACGCGTCCACAGTCAAATGGGCAAGAGGCTTACTGGTCGGCGCCCTGCTCTTTCTGGTCTTGTTGGGTCTCGCCGGATTCGGCGTCTTGATCGGACCTCTTTGGGGCAGCCCAGTCAAGCGGCGGCGCGACGATGTCTTTCCAGGCGACACGTTTAGGTGTGGTCATGGTTTCCTCCCAAAGCAATGTGGCAGCGCAGAGCGCGCCGCTACTGATGCTGTATAAAATATCAGTATTATTTGATTATGTCAAATTGGTAGGCGGATTGAGTGGATTGCTGGGTAAATCCAATTATGTGTGGGGGCTATTTTCGGCCAAAAGCAGACTCGGCGTTACGAGACACCTGCATATAGCGGGAATTCTGCTTGGCCGTGCCGTCTCGCCTGACCCAGAAGTGCATGGCTAACCTACCCAGAAATACCATCATTCGTCTTCGTCACCTCCCACTATGGCCACACCGACCACATCATCAAGACGCCGTTCAATAATCCGAGCGATCCGAGGATCCGCCACAACATATTTATACGCCTGCTTTGCCCCTATATCGTTAGCGGCTGTGCCATCCTTGGAAACTAGGCCGCTATCTTCCCAGTTTTTAATCTTGACGCGTGCGCCCTGATCTCCGATTTTAAAAATTTGCTGCACATCCTTGTTAATGAAGTTGGTTTTCCCAACGCGGAGAACTTGTTGCAGAAGCTCCTTTGGATACCATTCACCGATGGTCTGCGTAGAATATTTATCTTGTCCAGCATCGAGAGAGGTTTGATCAATAGCCATAGGAGCCGCATTCCCACGTGCGTCGTGTTCACGGAAAACAGTGTCCATCACTTTGATAAGTTCTCGTGGGGATTTCTGGGAAATAGAAATGATTTGACCGGCCACTACGGAGACATCCACGTGGGGAATAAACATATCCTGGAAGGTCAACTTCTTGCTAGAAAAGAAGCCGATCCGATTCTCCAGCATCTGTAGAAGGTTTTCCTCGCTCCAAGTAATATCAGCATGCGCAATCTTATCCAGACGCACGGGATACTTGTCGCCATTGAAGTGCGAGCGTAAGTTGTTCCATAAGAACATCAGCCAGGAAAAACCTTCGATCTCAAGAAGCTGGATATGTGCTAGCAAAGGATAAATTAGTCGAGCTGTCGCTTCTGCAGAATTGGATGTCGCTGCAGTTTCATCCAGCTTATCTACAAGAACGGTTACCCCTTGAAATCCAAACACGCGAGAAAAGTCAACGAGTTTGTTCAAAATCGCGCGAGCAGTGTGCGCCGACTCTCCCTTAAGCGACTTTAGCAACTGCTCTGCCGGCCCAGAGATATCTTCAGTATCTAATGATTTCTTGGAGATCGCACTGATTGCTGCGCCTATAACTTGGCTTAATGCATCCCAACGTTTCGCTGCCCAAGCTGTGCCTTTCTTCGTCCAAGCACTATTAAGCAGCTTAAGTGTGTCCGTAGTACTGACCTCACGATCCATTTCTGGAACGGATAGGTAGAATCCCTCGATGGGCGCATATACCAGCGCTCGGTCCGCACGCTCCATCCTGTCAATTAGCTCGCTGCGGACAGGATCAGATACTTCGGAAAGCCATACCAGCATCTGCTCGACGACAGCGAAAGCGACGATTGCGACAATGTCCTGCTCTGTCAGCCGATCCTTCTTCAGTTGCCCTTGAAGTTGAGAGAAGTCGGTGAGATTTACTGCAAACGGAAGTCCTATCGCATTAGCAGGGTCACGTCCTATTTTGTCCCAAATTTCTTTGTATATCGTAAGCCTTGTTGCACTCTTCCCTGCCCCCCGCTCGCCAAAAAGTATGAAGGAGCTCAGCCCGTGTGCGCGCGCGGAGATCGCTTGAAGGTACGGGGGGCGGACTGCATACTCGGCGATGTCTGGCTCTGTTTCAGCCGTGTAATGCTCGAAGGGATTGCCGTTGAGATTGAGATTTTTAACAAGGGTCACTTTGTTCACACATAGGCGCGAAGGTACATAGCACGGTAGTTTAACGGATAATTCCCGCCTTATTGCATTCAGGTACCAAAAGCCGCTGATCTTGCTCCAAATGCGTCAAATCTGATGCCCAGTGGTCAGGCCTCCGAGCTACGCTGGGTGGGCTTCGACGTCTGACTCGCATTTGGAAGGTGCGGACGATTTCTTGGACCGATTATGCTGCAATTCCCAGATGCTGGCGGTACTCCAGGGGACTCCTGAATCGAACCGGGAATCGCGGAGGCAGTGTGGTTAAAGTAAAACAGGCTCTGCGGCCTGGACTGCGAGCTGCTGATAGTACCGTTGTTCAGCCTCCGCCGGCGGAATATCTCCGATCGATTCCAGCAGCCTCTGGTGATTGAACCAAGCCACCAATTCCAGCGTGGCCAGTTCGACGGCCGCCTTGGTCTTCCAGGGGCCGCGTCTGTGGATCACCTCGGCCTTGTACAGGCCATTGATGGTCTCGGCCAAGGCATTGTCGTAGGCATCACCCGTGTTGCCCACTGACGGGTGGATGCCCGCCTCACCTAGGCGCTCGGAATAGCGGATCGACACGTATTGAGCGCCCCCTGTCGGAGTGATGGACCAGACTATCGGATGGGTTGGGCTGCCGGTCATACAAGGCTTGCCCCAGGGCGTCGAGCACGAAGTCGGTGGTCATCGACGAACTGGCCCGCCAACCCACGATCCGCTTGGCATAGGCATCAATCACGAAGGCCACATACAGCCACCCCTGCCAGGTCGAGACATAGGTGAAATCGGCCACCCACAGGCGGTTGGGCTGTTCGGCATGGAAGGGCCGGCGCACCAGATCACGCGGGCATGGCCTAGATGTGTCCGGGATCGTCGTACGCACCCGCTTGCCCCGACGCACGCCTTCGATACCCATGTGCCGCATCAGGCGCTCGACCGTGCAGCGGGCAATGGGCTTACCCTCCCGGTGCATCTGGCGCCAGACCTTGCCGGCGCCATAGCCCTAGAAATTCTGATCCCAGACGCGGCGGATATTGACCATCCGCTGCTCGTCCCTTTGCGCCCGATGGCTTCGCAGTTGCGGATTACGGCACCGGGCGGCATGACGCCTATAGGCCGACGGGGCGACCTGCAAAACCTGGCAGATCGGCTCAACCCCGTACAGGCCCCGGTGTTCATCGATATAGGCGTTCACTTCTTCAGTTGGCGGTCGAGCTCCGCCTGGGCGAAAAAAGCGCTCGCCGTCTTCAGGATCTCGTTGGCGCGGCGTAGTTCCCGATTCTCGCGCTCCAGGGCCAGGATGCGTTCACGCTCGGCAGTGGTCATGCCGGGGCGCACACCGCTGCCGATCTCTGTACGTTTGACCCAATCTAGCAGCGTCGTCGGCGTGCAGCCGATCTTCGGGGCGATCGAACCGACCGCCGCCCATAATGACGGGTACTCGCCGCGATGCTCCTGCACCAGCCGCACGGCGCGTTCGCGCACTTCGGGGGAAAACTTCGTTTGGTTTGCCATGACTCCATTCTCTCAAAGCTTGGAGCCTCCGCAAAACCCGGGGCGATTCAATATTTTATTTGAGGGTGACACCTTGAATCCTCAATCTGATACTGCTCAAGCTTGCAAGGGGCGTCCCGTGGGACACCCTTTGCCTAACGCCATAGCCAGTAAATCATTGGACGAATATCTTGCCCTATGTGTGGCTGGACTTCGGCGACGGCGTGCACGATACTTTCAGCTGCAATCTTCTCAGGGCCGCCTTCCTGTTTTGAGTGGGTGGCACTTGGCGGCCTGGTGTAGGCGCGCAGGCCTTGTTCGCCCGAGGCGTAGAGATCTCCCGGCCCGGCAGGCCCTACCTACTTCGGATTTCCACCGCTAGATCGTTGAGCCAGGCAGGCCCGTTGAAACCGGCAGAGTCGGTCGGACTTCAGAATGGGTGGATATCTCGATCTTCTAATGCAGAGCGTGGGAGTGAGAGGTTGCTATTGCGCCACTGAAGGTGGCCGTTGCGGCGTTACTGGCCTGATGAGCATGAGTGGCCGGCAGAGATACGCGCAAACGGCTGCTTTCGGCCAGAAGCTGTCACTCAACCGTTGCCTTTCTGTGTTCACCGCAGATGGATCCCCTGGAATTTTTCGGTCTACCTAAAAAGCATTCTTCCTTTTTTTCGCTATCATTGTCACGGTTAAAGTCATTTCTATACGAGCGGCAGTCGATTTTTATTTGCCGTCTAAATCTAGTTAGATAACATCTGTGAAACACCGAGAACGCATGAAGACTGGGTTACTGCTTGGCGCTGGATTCTCTTACGACTTCGGAATGCCAATTTCACGAGAATTAACCGAGATCTTCTTGAATTTATTCAATACAAGAAATACGAGAAGCTTGATCATTGGTATAGCCAATCATCAACCATTCGGCGTAGATCGACCTATAAACAAAACCGCGATTACCGAAGCCTTTGATTTGCTGATGGCCTACAAGGAAAAGAAAATTGAGAACTACGAAGGGCTTCTTTCAGAAATTCAAGCGCTTGGCGACGATTATGCAAAAAACCAATCAGACAGAGACTCCTATCACTATGTGTTCGGCTTGTTTTACGAAATAATTCACAAGATACTATCAATATATCAATCAGAATCATACAAGACGTTATATCAAAAGAATATCAAATGGTTTTCAAAACTAGAAAACATTCTTTCAACAGAGGAAACATGGGTTTTTACCTTAAACCACGACATATTTCTTGAGTGCCTTGCAATCGATTTAGGAATCCCCGTTACATATGGCACTACAGGCAGCATCGAATTCCCTGTAAGCAACCTCGAGATGGGCGAGAAAATTGAATTTTCAACTATAGACAGAGACTCATATAGCATTGACAATTCAAGCTTCTTGGCTGGAAAAAAAGGCATAAATCTTGTCAAGCTACATGGTGGTCTTACAGAGCACTCGTATAACAATGAAGGTACCATCTGCAATCAGAACCTTAAAAATATCACATCAAAAGCATTAATGTCGGATTTCCATAAAATCCAACGTATGGCCTACTATCACCAAGGCCGCAAGGTGCCTGACGGAAAAGATCGGGCAATAACAAATATTCATGGTGAGCTTGATCTAATTAGCAAGGCAATGCTAACGGGAGGAAAAAAATACAGCAAAACCGCAAACCCTAAGAAGGGTGAGGAAAAGCTTATTTTATTTGACAAAATTCTTGATCAACTCGACGAACTGACCATTATTGGCTATGGCTTCGGCGACAAACATATAAACTTCCGCATCGCAAATTCCATGGCACGAAGAGATAATCTATCAGTCAGAATAATTGATCCAATTTTTAGAAATATTCCAGAATTTCTTGAACCATTTAATTACGACAACAGAATTCATCGCGCCAGTTGCGGCGCAGCACATTGGATTGACTACAGCAAAAGTCAAAAATGGGATACAGAGCAGATTGAGGCACTAAAGGAGAATGCCCTGATGAGAAGTGAAATCAAGCATAAAGTTGAGTCAATTTTACGGTCCGGAAAGGTCAATAGGTGGAGTTACCAGGATTCAGTAGACACCTGATTTCCGCTTGCGATGAATAGCTTCAAACTCGTTCGGACTGACACCGCCGAGATGGCTATGCCGTCGTACTGGATTGTAGAAACTATCTATGTATTCGGCCAGATCCAGTGCGGCGGTTTCCCTGTCGGAATAGATGCGCTTCTTGATGCGCTCCTTCTTCAAACTGCTGAAGAAGGACTCCGCCACGGCGTTATCCCAGCAGTTCCCTCGCCTGCTCATACTCGGCTCCAGATGATTGGCCTTGCAGAAACGTCGCCAAGCATCGCTACCGTACTGGGTGTATTCAACCGGTAAAGGATGCACGGATCAACTTAAGAAGCCGGGCGTCTTCCTGGGTCCGATCAGATATTGGATGCCGAAGCCATGCGTAGTAGCCTGAACGCTGAATAACGAGAACCCGGCACATGGTCATCACGTTGAACTCGCCACTATGCGATTCGATGAACTTGTATGCCTGCCTTACCTTGCTGGGAGCATTGGTTTTCGACATGGTGGCCACCCTCAGTCACTGATTGGATGCTACCCCTGTCTACTGAATCCTGGTAACTCCAGATGCCCAGTTCACGGCACATCTCGGGCACCGTGACGCCGGCCTCTACCCGTTTGATCGCGTCCAGGATCTGGCTGTCTGTGAATCGTGACTTCTTCATGCTGTAGAACTCCTCAATGAGAAAATTCTACTTCTGATCTCACCGCTTTTATGGGGGGATTACCATCCGGCGTAGCGAGTGCAGCTAAATGCGGTTTAAGCTCAAAGGGATCGTTCAGTACCGCTGGCGAGGAAAAGCGAATGCACTGGTTCTGAACCACATCGGTCCGATCTGGATGTAGATACTTGTAGAGCGACATTTTTGATGGATAACTAGATTTAGACGACAGGGAAATAGGGGGTTGTCAGAAATTCCGTGTTTGAGGCGGGTTGAGCACTACACGGAAAGACGACTGAATCGATCCTCATAGAGGATAGCGAATTGATTCATGGCCTGCTTCCAGTCATGCGCTGATCGGCTCCATTTTGCCGTGATATTGCGCAGCGCCAGCCAGATCAGTTTAGCGGCGGCATCATCGCTGGGGAAATGCCCCCGAGTCTTGATGATCTTGCGCAGTTGCGAATTGATGTTCTCGATGGCGTTGGTGGTGTAGATCACACGGCGCACGGCCGGCGGAAAGGCAAAAAACGGAATCACCCGGTCCCACGCATTGCGCCATGCTGCGCTGACGGTCGGGAATTTCTGTCCCCAGGGACCGTCTGCAAAGGCCTCAAGTTCGGCCTGAGCAGCTTCGGCGCTGACGGCGGTATAGATCGGTCGGATGGCGGCAGCCAGTGCCTTACGGTCCTGCCAGCTCGCATAGTCCAGACTGTTGCGGATCAGGTGAACGATGCAGGTTTGCAGCGTGGTGGCCGGAAAGACGGCTGCCAGCGCCTCGGGTCTTCAGATCATTGAAAACCTTCATCCAGAACTTGGCCCCTTCGGTGCCTTCGATCCACAGCCCCAGGATGTCACGGGTGCCGTCGGGCAGCACCGCCAGGGCCAGGTAGACGGCCTTGTTGCGCACGACCGCATCCTCGCGGATCTTGACCCGCAGGGCATCAAAAAACACCACCGAGTATCGGTTCGAGCGGCCTGGCTTGCCAGGCGGTGACCTCCGCCATCACCTCGTCGGTGACTGAGCTGATGAAGTCTGGTGAGACCTCAGTAGCATACTGCTCCAGCAGAAAGCCCTGGATCTCGCGCACCGTCATCCCCCGGGCATACATGGCGACGATCTTGTCGTCAAAGCCCGTGAAGCGGCGTTCGTGCTTGGGGATCAGCAGCGGCTCGAAGCTGCCGTCGCGGTCGCGAGGCACCTCGATGCGGATCGGGCCATCCTCGGTCAGTACCGTCTTGGCCCCCTTGCCATTGCGCTGGTTGCTGACCGCCGCTGGCTTGGCAGCCTCGGCCGGGTAGCCCAGGTGATGGTTCATCTCACCGACCAGGGCGCGCTCGATCAGCGCCTTCTTGAAGGCCTGCGATGCGGCATTGATGGCTTCGGCCGTCATTGGGCCGTTACCGAACGACTCCAGCAGTTCTGGGGCAATGATCGGCAGCGTGGCCGCTCGGGTTCTTGGTTTGCGTGGCATAGACACTCCTTGACGTCATGTTATGCCTCAAACACGAAATTACTGACAGGCCCAGAAATAGGCTCGTCTCTTTTCAAACTGAATCTACCCGCCATTCTGAGCGTGAGCAATCGCAAGTAAAACTTTTAGGCAAACCTAGAAATTTCGCGATTGAAGCTTGTTGCAAGTAGTCCAAATACCAATGAGGAATGACCGCTTCTGGCCGATTCAAGTCACCCCCCTCCACACACAGACTCATCAAGACCCACCGACCACACCGCCAACCTCAACCCCATCCCCTTCCAGATCGCCGCCAGGCTACCCGGCCCCGGATCCCCCTTGAGGACAGCATCCGATAACGCCACATCGGATGCAAATGCGCCTGCTCCGACCCATCGACACAGCGGGCGAGACCGCCCCCCCACCGACCCCGCCTGATAGAATCAATCCTTTGCCTTTTTCCCCTCTTCCCGCCCCATGTCGCGCACGATCTTCGTCACCACCGCCCTGCCCTACGCCAACGGTTCCTTCCACATCGGCCACATCATGGAATACATCCAGGCCGACACCTGGGTGCGCGCCATGCGCATGGCGGGCCACACCGTGCATTTCGTGGGGGCGGACGACGCCCACGGCGCGCCCATCATGCTCAAGGCCCAGGCCGAGGGCATCACGCCCCAGGCCCTGGTGGGCCGCTACGCCGCCGAACGGCCGAAATACCTGGACGGCTTCCACATCCGCTTCGACCACTGGCACAGCACCGACACGCCGGAAAACATCGAACTGTCCCAGGACATCTACCGCGCGCTCAAGGCCGCCGGCTTCATCGACAGCCGCGAGATCGAGCAGTTCTACGACCCGGTCAAGGGCATGTTCCTGCCCGACCGCTACATCAAGGGCGAATGCCCGCGCTGCCACGCCAAGGACCAGTACGGCGATTCCTGCGAGGTCTGCGGCGCCGTCTACAGCCCGACCGAGCTGATCGAGCCCTATTCCACCCTGACCAAGGCGCGGCCGGTGCTGCGCACGTCCGAACACTTCTTCTTCCGCCTGTCGGACCCGCGCTGCGTGGCCTTCCTGCAGGAATGGACCACCGGCGCGCGCGCCGACGGCACCGCCCGGCTGCAATCCGAAGTCCTCGCCAAGACGCGCGAATGGCTGGGCACGGCCGAGGGCGCCGAGGCCAATCTGGCCGACTGGGACATCTCCCGCGACGAGCCCTACTTCGGCATTCCCATCCCCGACGCGCCAGGCAAATATTTCTACGTCTGGCTGGACGCCCCGGTCGGCTACCTGGCCTCGCTGAAGGCCTACTGCCGCAAGAACGGCCTGGATTTCGACGCCCTGCTGGCGCCGGACGGCGACACCGAGCAGGTGCACTTCATCGGCAAGGACATTGTCTATTTCCACGCCCTGTTCTGGCCCGCGATGCTGAAGTTCTCCGGCCGCAAGATCCCCGACATGCTGCACGTGCACGGCTTCATCACCGTCAGCGGCGAAAAGATGTCCAAGAGCCGGGGCACGGGGATCTCGCCGCTGCGCTACCTGGACATCGGCATGGACGCCGAATGGCTGCGCTACTACATCGCCGCCAAGCTCAACGCCCACGTCGAGGACCTGGACTTCAACCCGGACGACTTCGTCGCGCGCGTCAACAGCGACCTGATCGGCAAGTACGTCAACATCGCCAGCCGGGCGGCGACCTTCATCACCCGCCACTTCGACGGCGCCCTGGCCTACACCGGCGACACCGACGCGATGCGCGCCGAACTGCGCGACTGCGCCGGACAGGTGCGGGCCGACTTCGAGGCGCGCGAATACGGCCGCGCCATCCGCCGGATCATGGCCCAGGCCGACAAGATCAACCAGGCCTTCGACGCGGCCCAGCCCTGGGTGCTGGCCAAGGGCATCGCCCAGGCCGAACCCGCGCAAAAAGCCGCGCTGCAGGACATCTGCTCGCGCGCCCTGGCCGGCTTCCAGGCCCTGTCGGTGATGCTGACGCCGGTGCTGCCGGCCCTGACCGGGCGCGTCGCCCGCGAACTGTTCGGCCACGACCGGACCTACGTCTGGGCCGACGCCGGCGAACTGCCCGCGCGCATCGCGGCGTTCAAGCACCTGATGCAGCGCGTCGATCCGGCCCTGCTCGACGATCTGTTCGAGCCGCCCCAGGCGCCGGCGGCGATCCCGGGCGGCGAACCCATCGCCGACGTCATCGACATCAAGGACTTCGGCCGCATCGACCTGCGCATCGCGCGCATCGTCGAATGCACGGAAGTCGACGGTTCCGACAAGCTGCTGCGCCTGTCGCTGGACGTGGGCGAAGGCCGCCTGCGCCAGGTGTTCTCGGGCATCAAGTCCGCCTACAAGCCGGACGATCTGACCGGCAAGCTGACCGTGCTGGTGGCCAACCTGGCGCCGCGCAAGATGCGCTTCGGCGTGTCCGAAGGCATGGTGCTGGCGGCCAGCCACGCCGACGAGGGCGTGGACGCCGGGATCTACGTCCTGGAACCCTGGCCGGGCGCGCAGCCGGGCATGCGCATCCACTGAGTCAGCACGAAAGCCCGGTCAGGCCGGATCGGGCGTCTTCTCGCCGAACAGCAGGCGCGTGATCAGCGCCTCGTCGATGGGCTCGCCGCTGAGCGTGCGGGCCAGGATCTCGCTGCCCAGCGCCTGCGGCGAGATCACGATGTCGGGATTCACCCGCCGGATCTTGGCCAGATGCTGGGATGAATTCGCCAGGGCCACCAGCTTGGTGTCCGGGCCGCCGGCCTCGCGGCCGGCCATGACAATGAAGGCGTTCTCCGCGTCATCCTGGCGCAGCGCCAGGACGTATTGCGCATGCGCCGCCCCGGCCTGCAGCAGCACGCCGGTTTCCGAGGCGTCGCCCGCCAGCACGTCGGCATCGGCCGGATACGGATGGCCCTCGGCCGACGGGACGATGACCGTGACGTCGTGGCCGCGCTGGCGCAACGCGCCATACAGGCTCAGGGCCAGCGGACCGACTCCGGCCAGGATGATGTGGTTCTTTCTCATGAAGCGTGGGCTCCTTCCGTGCATCAGCCGGCGGATGTTGCCGCCGATCAAGGGTCCGACCACGGCGCTGATCGACGTGGCGAAAACCGTGATTCCCAGAATGATGATCGAAATCGTGAACAGGCGCGCCGCGTCGGTCTTCGGGCCGATGTCGCCATAGCCCACGGTGGACATGGAAACGATGGAGAAATACAGCGCCGTGACCGGGTCGCGCACGGGCGGAGAGAATTCCTCGCCCAGGTACAGGACGCCAAAGACCGCGTAGACCAGGAGGCTGGCCACGCTGAGCGCGGCGAACAGGCCGCCCGCCGTCAGGCTGGCCCGGTCGAAACGGCGCCAATAGCCGATCAGCGCCCCGGCCAGCACGACCGTGTAGACCAGCAGGCCGAGGTGCCCCCGGCCATGCCACAAGGACACCGTGCCCACCGCCGCGAGCAACAGCAGCGTGATGGTCCAGGCGATGCGGGCGCGGTACAGCAGTCCGATCGCCATCACCTGCACGCCCAGGCCGAGCATCAGGCGCGACAGCTGCGCGATGCCGCCCGAATCCAGAAAGGCCGCGATGCCCGCGCCGTCATGGATCTGCAGGGTCTGCAGCAGGCCCTGGCTGCCGATGGCCTGCCAGAGCGGCCGCATGAACAGGTAGCCGTCGAGCGCGACCAGCACGGCGATCAGCCAGTGCCAGGGAAAACGACGCATCAGACGCGCGACGCGCGCCAGGACGGAATGAAAAGGAAACCGCATGCGGACCGCGATCCTTTGGAGCTTGCCGGGCTTTCAGTGTACCGTGCGCCTTCGCCGGGGTTGTCGCCGTATACTTGCGGGCATGTCATCCCTGCCCGATACCCGCATCGAGACGCCGGACCGCCAGGCGGCCGCCCGGCGCAGCACCTGGGTGAGCGTCTGGGTGAACCTGCTGCTGACCGCCGCCCAGCTGGCGGTCGGGCTGTTCGCCCAATCCCAGGCGCTGGTCGCCGACGCGATCCACTCCCTGTCGGACCTGGTCTCCGACGGCCTGGTGCTGTTCGCCAACAAGCACAGCGCCAAGGGTCCGGACGCCGACCATCCCTTCGGACACCTGCGCTTCGAGACGGCCGCCACGCTGGGCATCGGCATGCTGCTGGCCGCCGTCGGCATGGGCATGCTGTGGGGCAGCTTCCAGCGCCTGCAGGCCCCCGAACTGATTCCCGTGGTCCACCAGGCCGCCCTCTACACCGCCCTGCTGGCCCTGCTCTCGAAGGAACTGCTGTTCCGCTACCTGCTGCGCGTCGCCCACCGGGTGCGCTCGACCCTGCTGGTGGCCAACGCCTGGCATGCCCGCTCGGACGCGGCCTCGTCCCTGGTGGTGGCGCTGGGCGTGGGCGCCAATCTGGCGGGCCTGCCCCTGGCCGACCCCCTGGCCGCCCTGGTGGTGGGCCTGATGATCGTGCGCATGGGCTGGAAATTCTCCTGGCAGGCCTTCAACGATCTGGTGGACCGGGCGGCCGACGCCGGCACGGAACGCGCCATCCGCGAACGGATCCTGGGCACGCCCGGCGTGCAGGGCATCCACGACTTGCGCACCCGCAAGATGGGCGACATGATCTGGGTGGAAGTCGACATCGAAATGGACGGCAAGCTGACGATCGAGGCCGGCCACGCCATCGCCGTCGAGGCCCGGCGCCGCGTCATGGCGGACCTGCCGGTGCTGGATGTGATGACGCACTTCGACCCCGTCTAGGACGGGCGGGCGGCCGTATCCCGGCCTGCGCCGGGTGCCGGTCAGCCCAGATGCGTGCCACGCGCCGGTCCTTCGGCCGTCTCCATGCGCGCCAGTCCCTGCACGATGCCGCAGGCGTCCACCGGCTGCTCGGCCCGGCATTGTTCCCTCAGCCCGACCAGTTGCCGCTGCAGATCCCGCAGTTCGCGCAGGCGCACATCGACGTGCGCGATGTGTTCGTCCAGCAAATGATTGATCGCGCCGCAGTCCCGGGCGGGATGGTCGATCATGTCCAAAAGCGCCCGGATCTCGTCGTGCGCCATGTCCAGTCCCCGGCAATTGCGGATGAAACGCAGCCGTTCCAGGTGGGCCGGACCGTATTGCCGGTAGTTGCCCTCGCTGCGGGCGGGCGCGGGCAGCAGGCCGGCCCGCTCGTAGAAACGGACGGTCTCGGGGGCGCAGCGGGCGGCGCGGGCCAGTTCGCCGATCTTCATGCGGGATCCTCCTGGCATGTTCGGGTGGCTTGACCTTGTAGCGACTACAAGGTGTGTACTGCCATCATAGATCGCAGCACAGGAACTGTCATGCCTCAAAACGCCGCTCACGATGCACACGGACACGCCGCCTCCGTCCATGGCCATGCGCACGACCATGCCCGTGCACCGGCCCCGGCCTGCTGTCACGGCAGGGATGACGATCATGCCCCCGCGCACGGCATACAAGGCGAGAATGCCGATCCCCTGGCGCCCCCCACCGCGCAGGGCGCCGACCTGCGGACCGAACTGCGCATCCTGCAGATGGACTGCCCCACCGAGGAAGCCCTGATCCGCAAATCGCTGAGCGCCCTGCCCGCCGTGCGCTCGCTGGACTTCAACCTGATGCGGCGCGTCCTGACCGTCGTCCATGCGCCCGATGCGCTGGAATCGATCCTGCAGGCGATCCGCGCGCTGGGTTTCTCGCCCGAACAGGCCGGCGCGGCCGAACCGGCGGCCGAAGCGGCCGAAACGCCCGGATCCTGGTGGCCGCTGGCGGCCTCGGGCGCCGCCGCCCTGGCGGCCGAGGCCGCCCACTGGGTCGGGGCGCACTGGGCCGTCCCCGCCATCCTGGCGCTGCTGGCCATCGCGGGCTGCGGCCTGGTCACCTATCGCAAGGGCTGGACCGCGCTGCGCCACGGCCAGTTGAACATCAACGCCTTGATGAGCATCGCCGTCACCGGCGCGCTGATCCTGGGTCAATGGGCCGAGGCCGCCATGGTGATGGTGCTGTTCACCTTGGCCGAACGCATCGAGGCGCGCTCGCTGGACCGCGCCCGCCGCGCCGTGCGGGGCCTGATGCAGCTTGCCCCGGACCAGGCCTCCGTGCAGCAGGCCGACGGCAGTTGGCGCGACATCCCTGCCAAAACCGTGTCCCCGGGTGACCTGGTGCGCACCCGTCCGGGTGAGCGCATCGCCCTGGACGGACAGGTCGAATCGGGCCGTTCGGCCGTGGACCAGTCCCCCATCACCGGTGAAAGCCTGCCCGTGGACAAGACGGCCGGCGACCCGGTCTACGCCGGCACCATCAACGGCACGGGCGAACTGCACTACCGCGTCCTGGCGAATGCGGGTGAATCCACCCTGGCGCGCATCATCCGCGCCATCGAATCCGCACAATCGGCGCGCGCGCCCACGCAGCGCTTCGTGGACCGTTTCGCCCGCATCTACACCCCGCTGGTGGTGCTGCTGGCCGTGGCCATCGCCGTCCTGCCGCCCCTGCTGGGCCTGGGCGGCTGGTATGAATGGGTCTACAAGGCGCTGGTCCTGCTGGTGATCGCCTGCCCCTGCGCCCTGGTGATCTCGACGCCGGTGTCCATCGTCAGCGGCCTGGCGGCGGCGGCCCGCCACGGCGTCCTGGTCAAGGGCGGCGTCCATCTGGAACAGGGCCGCCTGCTGCGCTGGATCGCGCTGGACAAGACCGGCACCGTCACCCATGGCCGCCCCGCGCTGACCGACGCGGTGGCGCTGGATGCGACCGATCCCGCGCGCAGCCATGCCGTGGCCGCCGCGCTGGCGGCCCGTTCGGACCATCCCGTCTCGCGCGCCGTGGCGCAGGGCCTGGACACCGGACCCGCCGCGCCGGTCGAGGCCTTCGAGGCCCTGGCCGGACGCGGCACCCAGGGCCTCGTCGACGGCAGCCCGCACCTGCTGGGCAATCACCGGCTGATCCACGAGCGCGGCCTGTGCTCTTCCGACCTGGAAGCCCGCCTGGAAGCCCTGGAACGCGAGGGCAAGACCGTCGTCCTGCTGGCGGACGAGCACCGCGCCCTGGCGCTCTACGCCGTCGCCGACACGATCAAGCCCGACAGCGCCGCCGCGATCCGGGCGCTGCACACGCTGGGCGTGCGCACCGCCATGCTCTCGGGAGACAACCCGCACGCCGTCGCGGCCATCGCGGCCCAGGCCGGCATCGACCGCGCCGAAGGCGGCCTGCTGCCCGAGGACAAGCTGCGGATCGTCGACGGCCTGGCCGCTCCGGGCATCTCCGTGGGCATGGTGGGCGACGGCATCAACGACGCGCCCGCCCTG
>DISE01000006.1 GCA_002421865.1 Castellaniella sp. UBA6218 | reverse complement strand
CACCACCTGCTCGACCTTGTCGATCAGCGCCTTGGGCGCGTCCTTGAACAGCAGGTGCGCCTCGTCGAAAAAGAAGACGAGCCGGGGCTTTTCCGCATCGCCGATCTCGGGCAGGCGCTCGTAGAGATCGCCCAGCATCCACAGCAGGAAGACCGCGTACAGGCGCGGCGATTGCATGAGCCTGTCGGCGGCCAGGATGTTGACCATGCCGCGTCCCTGCGCGTCGGTGCGCATCCAGTCGAAGACGTCCAGCATAGGCTCGCCGAAGAACCGCGCCGCGCCCTCGGACTCGAGGCGCAGCAGGGCGCGCTGGATCGCGCCGACCGATGCCGCCGAGACGTTGCCGTAGCGCGTGCGCAGCTCGGCCGCGCGGTCGGCCACGTCCTGCAGCATGGCGCGCAGGTCCTTGAGGTCGAGGATGAGCTGGCCCTCGTCGTCGGCCACGCGGAACACCAGGGCGAGGATGCCCTCCTGCGTGTCGTTCAGGTCCATCATGCGCGCGAGCAGCAGGGGCCCGAGGTCCGAGATCGTCGCGCGCACGGCGTGGCCCTGTTCGCCGAAGATGTCCCATAGCGCCACCGGACAGGCGCCCCAGGCCGGCTCGGGCTGGCCGAGCTTCCGCAGCCGCTCCGCGAGTTTCGGCGAGCTGGCGCCCGCCTGCGAGATCCCCGTCAGGTCGCCCTTGACGTCGGCCATGAAGACCGGTGTGCCGATGCGGGAGAACGATTCGGCCAGGACCTGCAGAGTGACGGTCTTGCCGGTGCCGGTGGCGCCGGTGATGCAGCCATGGCGGTTGGCCAGTTGCGGCAGCAGGGCGGCCTGGGCGTCGGCGTTGCGGGCGATGATCAGGGGATCGGCCATGGGGGCTCCGTGGAGGGGGACGGAATCAGGATACCCGAATGTGGGCGGGACCGGCTTCCAGGCGTCCGATGCGGGCGGCCTGCGCGAAACCGTCGGCGCGCAGCAGGGCGAGGACCTGGTCGGCGGCTTCCGGCGCGCAGGCGACCAGCAGGCCGCCGGAGGTTTGCGGGTCGGTCAGCAGGTCGCGGGCCTCGGCGGGCAGGGCGGCGTCCAGTGTGGTCTCGGCTCCGCAGGCGTCCCAGTTGCGCCCGGACGCGCCGGTGCGGATGCCTTCCCGGACCAGGTCGGGGGCGGGCGCCAGCCAGGGCAGGCCGGCGTAGGACACCTCGGCGCGCAGACCCGAGCCCCGGCACATTTCCAGGGCGTGGCCCAGCAGGCCGAAGCCGGTCACGTCGGTCAGGGCATGGACGGCGTCGAGTTCGGCCAGGCGCGCCCCCGGGGTGTTCAGCCGGGTGGCGCTGTCGATCATGGCGCGGTAGCCCTCGGCATCGAGCCGGTCCTTTTTCAGGGCGGCCGACAGGATGCCCACCCCCAGCGGTTTGCTCAGGATCAGGACGTCGCCCGCGCGGGCGCGGTCGTTGCGCTTGATGCGGTCCGGGTGCGCCAGGCCGATGACGGCCAGGCCGTAGATCGGCTCCACGGAATCGATTGAATGGCCGCCCGCGATGGGAATCCCGGCCTGCTGGCAGACAGAGGCGCCTCCGGCCAGGATGGCGGCGATGGTGTCGTGCGGCAGCACCTTGATCGGCATGCCGACCAGAGCCAGCGCCAGGATCGGACGCCCGCCCATGGCGTACACATCGGACAGGGCGTTGGTCGCGGCGATGCGGCCGAAATCACGCGGGTCGTCCACGATGGGCATGAAAAAGTCGGTCGTGGCGATCAGCGCCTGTTCGTCGTTGAGGCGGTAGACGGCGGCGTCGTCGGACGATTGCGTGCCCACCAGCAGGTCGGGGAAGGGGCCGGCGGGCAGGGCGTCGCGCATCAGGCGCGCCAGCACGTCCGGGGCGATCTTGCAGCCGCAGCCGCCACCGTGGGACAGGGAGGTCAGGCGGGGGGTGGGGGCTTCAGGGGCGTTCATGAGGTGAAAGATCCAAGGTGGGGTTCGGTCGGCGCAGGCGGTTTCAGGCCGGGACGCGCAATTGCGCAATCAGGGCGCGGGCCTGGGCGTGGCCGTCGTCGGCGGTGGGGTCGTAGTCGAATGCCATGGCCTGGTCCAGGCCGGCGTAATGGGAGTCGCTGCTGCGGCGGTAGGCGGGGTCGTAATGGGTCTCCACCAGGGCCTGGAACAGTTCGGCGCGCCGGTCGGCGGCAATCAGGGCCTGCCAGTCGCGGATCGTCTGGCGGCTGTGCAGGCCGATCAGCCGTTCCAGGATCCGGCCGAAATCGTCCGGCGCCTCGAACAGGTGGGCGTAGTCCTGCAGCAGGAACGCGATCCGTTGCGGCAGCGCGGCCCGCACGCGCACGCAGCGGCCCGCGTGCATGGCGCGCAGCAAGGTCTCGGGCAGGCTCAGCTGGCCGATGCGCCGGCTTTCGGCCTCGACGAAGACGGGCCGGGCCGGGTCCAGGGCCTCGATGGCCTGGAGCAGGGCGGACTCGAAGCCGCGCTGACTGGGCTGCGGCCGGTCCGGCAGCGCGCCCAGCAGCGAGCCGCGATGGCGCGCCAGGCCTTCCAGGTCCAGGATCTGGGCGCCGGCCGCGCCCAGCGACTGCAGCAGGCGGGTCTTGCCCGACCCCGTGGGCCCGGTCAGCACGACGCAGTCCAGGCCGGCCGGGCGCTCGGCCAGGGTGTCGATCACGTGGCGGCGCCAGGTCTTGTAGCCGCCGTCCAGCTGGCGCGCTTTCCAGCCGATCAGGTTGAACCAGGCGGTCATGGAGCCCGAGCGCTTGCCGCCGCGCCAGCAGTAGATCAACGGCCGCCAGCCGCGCGGGCGGTCGGCGAAGATCGTCTCCAGGTATTCGGCGATGTGGCGCGCGACCAGGGCGGCGCCCAGGCGCGTGGCCTTGAAGGGCGATTCCTGGGCGTACATCGTGCCGATCAGGACGCGTTCCTCGTTGTTGAGCACGGGGGCGTTCAGGGCGCCGGGGATGTGGTCGTCGGCGTATTCGGCCGGCGTGCGCACGTCGACGATCTCGTCGAACTGGCCGAGGGCGTCCAGGCCGCAGCGCTGCGAGCCCTGATAGTGCGTTGTGGGGTTCATGGCGGGGATTGTAAATCCGAGTGAAGGCGAACACTGGCGGCCGCCTTCACCTCAATGAAGAACCTTTAAGCGTTTAAGAGCAGTGCGCAGGTCTTTTTCTAGTTCGGCGAAGGCTGACAGTTCGCGCAAGCAGTCTAGAGCGACTTGTTCGCCGAGCGCATTGAGGTACGGAGAGAGTCCCCTCTTTCTTTGTCGTTCCAGCGGTTGGGCAGCTTTGAAGGCGGCTTGCAGAATCGCCTTGGGGTCCGCTGCTTTTTCCGCTGCTCGATGGGCAGGCAAGCTAAGCATAGCGTTGCTCTTGTTGGTTCCGAATACTTGTCGGATCGCATCGCCGTCAGCGATCATCCAAGCTTCAGTTTCACGGATGGGGACTACCGCTATTCCGATGCTATTGATTGAGTCTCGAAGCAACTCCAGGCCAGGGGTCACCTGTTCCTTTCGGATTCGTTCCGGATCATTTGAACCATCGGCATGCACGAAGAGAATTTGCCAAGCGTCTTGTGACATCTTTGCAGCTTCAAGAATGCGTTGCGCGCGAGGGCTGTCCTGAATCTGTAGTGGGTGGTCCAGAGAGAGGACTTCGCTCACATCGACAGGCTCCTGTGCTTCGCGGGTGCAAAGATCTTCACATAGACGCAGTAGCAGCGGGCGCAGAAAGTAGTAGTCGGTGGGTCCTTCTGCGTACAACGCCAGGCCGAGATATTGCATCTTCAACTCTCCGTGCTGGCTGTTTCGAGGATGGTTTTGACCTCAAAATGAGAAACGAACCCTTGGGGAGCGTCGTCGAGACTGAACAGTTCGCCTTGGGGATGGGGGCGAATGGGGCGCAGACGGGTCTTGCGCCGAGTTTCCTTGTTCTCGGGATCCGTCATTGTTGAAGTATCAGCGAATAGGATGGATCCCTCTGTTGGATGCAGATCTTTGTCGATGAGCGCGGAAAGGACAACGGGTGAGTGGCTGTTCACGATCAACTGGCTCAGGGGGGTGGGAGTGTCGTCGGGTTCGAAGTTGCTAAGGCTGCTGACCATGTCGCGAAGACGTCGTACGAGTAATTTGACGCGTGCCGGATGAACGCCGTTTTCGGGTTCTTCAAAGCAGATCAGTCCACGATGCCTAGGGTCGTGTAATAGAGTCAAGAGCGCGAGAACGCGTAGCGTCCCATCGGAGATCACTCGTGATGTAAAGGGTAGGCCATCGCGCATTGTCAGAGCGATGCGGTATTCGCGGCTGGCATCGTGTAGTTCGGCCTGTAGCCGCGACGTGCCTGGGATCAGATTATTCAATTCTGCTGCGATGTCGCTTAAGACCCCATCCGGGCGGCTAGGTGATTGTGTTTCCAGCCTGAGACGGGTCAATACGGCGGCAAGGTTTGCGCCATCAGCATCAAGGGTATCCGATGTTGTAATGGGTGCAGGTTTGCGCAAGAGTGCCGGATCGAGTTGCAGCAGGCGCCAATGGCGCATTTCTTCGCGTAGCGCGAACAAATGAGGGAATTCTGCATTCGTGATGCTGTAGAGCACGGTAGCTTCGGCGGCACTGGCGGGACGATTCCTGCCTTGTTTGCCGTCTTGGTGGATGTCGAAGGTGAGTCCTTCGGACCGATCTTCCGTCGTGAGCCAGGGTTTATTGCGCGTGTATTTCAAGTGTGCGGACCGGAATGCTGCGGTCGGATGCATAGCGGTTGCCCAAGCATCATTCTTGCGCATGATGGGTAAAGCAGCTTCGTGCGCGACCTGTATGCGTTCGATGCCTGGACGGATTTCGCGCCGCTCCAGTGTAATTTCATATCGTATCCTGGTGTGTGAAAGCTTGACTTCGCTTCCCCATGGATCACGCACGGTAGGGTCGACGAGTACTTCAGCAGCTAGGCGGATTTGCTTGGTTTGTCCGGATGGTGTTCTGCGAAACAGTTCCAGCGGCTCGCCTCGCATATCCTTGACTGCTTCGGTTACGTCGCGAGTAGCGAGGTTCGACAGAAGTTGAATGGCATCAAACAGGTTGCTCTTGCCTGCCGCATTACTGCCGATAATGGCAGTAAATGGAGTCAGATCGATGGTTTGGTTCTCGAATGTTTTAAACCCATCTATCTCGATGCGAGTCAACATAATGCTTCCTTGCTTTTAGCATTGCCGTGCTGCTTTCCCCATGCTCCGGGAGTATGGTGCGTGAGGTGGCTGATATGCTAACCCGTCTTCGGGGCTTTGTGGTTTGTGCGGCTGTTGCTCAGGCCCTGCAGCAAGCGCTCGAATTTGTTGTAGGCTGCTTTGATGGCAGCGGGCAACCCCGATGGAGGGGTGGGCGAGGCCCACAGTATTTAAAGGGCTGTGGCAGTAGCGTACGCTTGAAGGAAAGACCGCGTTGATGCGGGCTAGTGCAAATGCGGTGGAACGCGACGCGGTGAATTTCTGAACCGTTCGGGGGGGCCTGTCATTAATTTCGTGTTTGGGGCATAACATGACGCCAAGGAGTGTCTATGCCACGCAAACCAAGAACCCAAGCGGCCGCGCTGCCGACCATCGCCCCCGAGTTGCTGGAGTCGTTCGGTGATGGCCCGATGACGGCCGAAGCCATCAATGCCGCATCGCTGGCCTTCAAGAAGGCGCTGATCGAACGCGCCCTGGCCGGTGAGATGAACCATCACCTGGGCTATCCGGCCGGGGCTACCAAGCCGGCGGCGGTCAGCAACCAGCGCAATAGCAAGGGTGCCAAGACCGTGCTGACCGAGGACGGGCCGATCCGCATCGAGGTTCCCCGTGACCGCGACGGCAGCTTTGCCCCGCTGCTGATCCCCAAGCACGAACGCCGTTTCACGGGCTTTGACGACAAGATCGTTGCCATGTACGCCCGCGGTATGACGGTGCGTGAGATCCAGGGTTTTCTGTTGGAGCAATACGCCACCGAGGTCTCGCCGGAGTTCATCAGTTCGGTGACCGATGAGGTCATGGCTGAAGTCACCGCCTGGCAGAGCAGGCCGCTGGAGCCGATGTATCCGGTGGTGTTCTTCGATGCCCTGCGGGTCAAGATCCGCGAGGATGCGGTCGTGCGCAACAAGGCCGTCTACCTGGCCCTGGCGGTGCTGCCCGACGGCACCCGCGACATCTTGGGGCTGTGGATCGAAGGCACCGAAGGGGCCAAGTTCTGGATGAAGGTTTTCAACGATCTGAAGACCCGGGGCGTGTGCGACATCCTGATCGCCGTCACCGACGGCCTCAAAGGCATGCCCGAGGCGCTGGCAGCCGTCTTTCCAGCCACCACGCTGCAAACCTGCATCGTTCACCTGATCCGCAACAGCCTGGACTATGCGAGCTGGAAGGACCGTAAGGCACTGGCTGCCGCCATCCGACCGATCTATACCGCCGTCAGCGCCGAGGCCGCTGCGGCCGAACTTGAGGCCTTTGCAGACGGTCCCTGGGGGCAGAAATTCCCGACCGTCAGCGCGGCATGGCGCAATGCCTGGGACCGGGTAATTCCGTTTTTTGCCTTCCCGCCGGCCGTGCGCCGTGTGATCTACACCACCAACGCCATCGAGAACATCAATTCGCAACTGCGCAAGATCATCAAGACTCGGGGGCATTTCCCCAGCGATGATGCCGCCGCTAAACTGATCTGGCTGGCGCTGCGCAATATCACGGCAAAATGGAGCCGATCCGCGCATGACTGGAAGCAGGCCATGAATCAATTCGCTATCCTCTATGAGGATCGATTCAGTCGTCTTTCAGTGTAGTGCTCAACCCGCCTCAAACACGGAATTTCTGACAACCCCGTTCGGGGACGCCCTGGAGCCGATCCGCCCATGACTGGAAGCAGGCCATGAATCAATTCGCCATCCTCTATGAGGATCGATTCAGCCGCCTTTCTGTGTAATGCTCAACCCGTCTCAAACACGGAATTTCTGACAGCCCCACCCGCTCCAAACACGGAGTTCCTGACAGCCCCAGGCCCTGTTTTTGTTTCTTTGCTCTAGGGCTTAGGGATTGCTTTGAATGCTCAGGCTTTAAGCCGTTGCTTTCAAAGAATCCGGGATGGTGGGTGCTGAGGGGCTCGAACCCCCGACCTACGCCGTGTAAAGGCGCCGCTCTACCAACTGAGCTAAGCACCCGGATGCCGCCGTGCGCGGCCCCGGCGGTTCGCCAGGGCGCAGGGGCGCATTATATCGGGGCGCGCCGGGGGCGGCAAACCTCGCCCGGCGCACGTCCGGCCCGGCCTGCCGGTCAGATCCCGCCGTTCTCCGGCGGAACAGGGACGTCCGGCTTGCGGTCGTGGCGCGGCGGGTCGATGCGTTCGATGTTGCCCAGCAGCAGCGCGCGCCCGGCGAAGGTGCCTCCGGCCGTCTCCAGGGCGAAGCGTTCGGTGTCCCGGCCGCGCACTTCGGCGTCAAGATCGTCGGCTTCCTGGTCCGTGGCGCCCAGGGCCAGGACCGCCTGGCGACCCATCAGCATCGCCGCCTCGAAGGTCTCGCGGATCACGTGGTCCGCGTCGAGCCGCACGAGTGCCAGCGCGTGTTCGCGGTCGAAGGCGCGCACGACCAGCCGGGTGCGGGGGCATTCGCGCCGCGCATTCTCGACGATGCGCGTGGCGGCGGCCTGGTCGTCCACGCAGACCAGGATGACGCGGGCATGCCGGGCGCCGGCGGCGCGCAGCACGTCGGCGCGGGCGCCGTCGCCGAAGTAGACCTTGAAGCCGTAGCGCGCGGCGTTGCGGACCACATCGGGGTCATTGTCGATGATGGACAGCTCGGCGCCCCGGGCCAGCGGTCCCTGGCTGGCGATCTGCCCCACGCGGCCGAAGCCGATGATGAGCACGTTGCCGCGCAGGTCCCGCGGGGCCTCGACGCCGTCCAGCGACGCGGCCTCGGCGCGCGCGTAGCGCTTGCGGGCCGCCACCACCAGCGGGGTGATGGCCATCGAGAGCACGATGATCGCCGTCATGTCGGCGTTGATCGAGGGGCTGATGACCTTGAGCCTGAGCGCCTCGGCGAACAGCACGAACGCGAATTCCCCGCCCTGCGCCATCAGGGTGGCGCGGTCGATGGCGTCGGCGCGGCCGCTGCCGGCGAGCCGCGCCACCCCGTAGATGCACAACGCTTTCGCCAGCATCAGTGCGATCACGCCCAGTCCGATGAGCCGCCAGTCGCGCGCCACCACGTCCAGGTCGAGCGCCATGCCCACGCCCAGGAAGAACAGTCCCAGCAGCAGGCCGCGAAACGGCTCGATGTCGGCCTCCAGTTGATGGCGGAAGGACGATTCCGAGAGCAGCACGCCGGCGACGAACGCCCCCATGGCCATCGACAGGCCGCCCAGCTCCATCAGTAGCGCCGCGCCCAGCACCACCAGCAGCGCGGCGGCCGTCATCACCTCGCGCGCCTTGGCCTTGGCCAGCACGCGGAACAGGGGGTTGAGCAGCCACAGTCCCGCCGCCGCCAGCGCACCCAGCGACAGCAGGCCGGTGCCGGCGCGCTGCCAGAGCGGCGCTGCGGCCGTCGGCGCGGCGTCGGCCGGCGCGAGGAAGGCCACCACCGCCAGCAGCGGCACGATCAGCAGATCCTCGAACAGGAGGATGGAGACGATGCGCTGGCCGCGCGGCGCCAGGATGTCGCCGCGTTCGGCGAGCACTTGCATGACGATGGCGGTGGAGGTCAGCACGAAGCCCGCGCCGCAGACGAACGCCACCTGCCAGGGAAAGCCGGATCCGACGCCCACCGCGGTGAGCAGCAGGGCGCACAGGGCGACCTGCAGGCTGCCGAGCCCGAAGATCTGCCCGCGCAGGTTCCACAGGTGGGACGGCTTCATCTCCAGTCCGATGATGAAGAGGAACATCACCACCCCGAGCTCGGCCACGTGGAGGATCGTCCGGGCGTCGGCCACCAGGCCCAGGCCGTAGGGGCCGATGACCAGCCCCGCCGCCAGGTAGCCCAGCACGGAACCCAGGCCGATGCGCTTGAACAGCGGCACCGCCACGACGGCGGCTCCCAGCAGCGTGACCATGCCGATCAACTGGCTCGCATCCCCTTCGGTGGACATTCCGTGTCATTCCTTCATGGTGAGGGCCGGCCCCGACGGGCCAAACGAAAAAGGCCACCGGCGGTGCGGTGGCCTTTTGCGGGAAACGCCGGCTTACTTGGCGTTCACGGCGTCTTTCAGGGCCTTGCCCGGGCGGAATTTCGGCACACGGGCCTTCTTGATCTTGATTTCTTCGCCGGTGCGCGGGTTGCGGCCGGTGCGGGCGGCGC
>DISE01000118.1 GCA_002421865.1 Castellaniella sp. UBA6218 | reverse complement strand
GCTGGCGGTAGATGCCCAGGTTCTGGCGGCGTGCGCGCGGCCCGCGCGTGATCACCAGCCCCCAGGTCAGCAGCGGCGCGACGTCGCCCGGCCAGCAGCTTTGCAGTGGCAGTGCGTTCAGGTCCACGTCACCGGCCTCGACGACGACTTCCTGGCAGGGCGGGCTGCGCAGTTGCCGGGGGTTCATGTCCCACAGGGCCGATTTCAGCATGGAGACCTTGGACAGGGCGTCGCGCATGCCCTGGGGCGGCGTCGGCTCGCGCAGCGAGGCCAGCAGTTCGCCGGTCTCGCGCAGGGCGGAGACGTCTTCGGCCCCCATGCCCCAGGCGACGCGCCCCGGCGTGCCGAACAGATTGGTCAGCACCGGGGTGTCGCAGGCCCGGCCGCCATGCACCGGACGTTCGAACAGCAGGGCGGGGCCGGCGGCCCGCAGGACCCGGTCGCTGATTTCGGTCATTTCCAGGGCGGTGGAAACGGGGTGCGCGATGCGCTTGAGCTGGCCCTGTCGTTCCAGTTGGGCGATGAAGTCCCTGAGGTCGCGGTATTTCACGGCGTGAGCGTTGATCGGTTACAGTGATGTCGTGCCCAAGATTACCATTCCCCTGGCCCGGACGGTTTCCGGAGGTGCTCATGCGTTCCGTTCCTGAGCGGCTGCGGCACGGCGTGCGCGCCGTGCTGCGGCCCGTGGGCGAGTTCGTCCACGTCAGCGCCATCTATCTGGGGCTGGCCGTGCTCACCACGCTGGGCCTGAGCCTGGTGCTGCCTTCGATGCGCCAGCAGTCCCAACAGCTGCACGGGGTCGTCCTGGCGATGTTCCAGGCCGACGGGGGCGGTTATGCGTCCGATGACGAGGGCGATCTGCAGGATTGGGCGCCGCCGTCTCCCTCGGGCGGGGCGCCGGATGCTGATGCCCAGCCCGCCGAGCCGGCTGGCGGCAACGCCGACGCGGCGGACGCCGGTCAGGCGGGCCCGGCCGGTCAGGCCAGCGGGCCGGAGACCGGGCGCCTGGGCTTTGCCGCCGCGCTGGCCGCCAGTCTGCGCGATCAACCGATCCAGGGCGTGACCCAGGCCCAGGCGCATGCCTTGCGCAGCTATCTGGCGCGCAAATACCGCATCGCCAACAGCGTGGCCGGCGCCCTGATCCGGACCGCCTTCGACGTCGGCCGCGAACTCAAGCTGGACCCGCAACTGCTGCTGGCCGTGATCGCCATCGAATCGCGCTACAACCCCTTCGTCGAAAGTTCCGTGGGCGCCCAGGGCCTGATGCAGGTCATGACCAGCGTGCACCGGGCCAAGCTGCGGCCCAGCGGGGGGCCGGCGGCGGTCTTCGATCCGGTGGTCAACATCCGGGTCGGGGCACAGATCCTGGCGGACTGCGTCCGCCGGCGCGGCGGTCTGGAGGGCGGCCTGGCGTGCTACGTCGGCGCGACCGGGCCCAGCGACGGCGGTTATGGCGCGCGTGTGCTGGCCGAACGCCGCCGCATCGCCCTGGCCTCGGGGATCCCGCCCAAGAACTGAATCCCGGGCACGTTCCGGCCGGGCGCTAGCGGTTTCCCAGGAACGCCGCCATCCGGTCGATGGCCTCGTGCAGGCGGTCCAGGCCGGTGGCGTAGGAAAAGCGCACAGTGCGTTGCGCATGGGCCTGACCGAAATCCAGTCCTGGCACTGCGGCGACCCCGGCCTCGTGCAGCAGGCGGTGGCAGAACGCCGTGCTGTCCATTCCCAAGCCTTGGATGTCGGAAAAAATGTAAAAGGCTCCGTCCGGCGCGGCGGGCACGCGCAACCCCAAGCGGTCGAAGGCGGGCAGCAGGAAGTCGCGCCGTTCCTTGAACGACAGGCGCCGGTGCTCGTAGACCTGCATGACTTCGGGCTCGAAGCAACTGAGCGCCGCGTGCTGGGCCAGCGCCGGGGCGCAGATCGCCAGGCTGGCGCCCAGGCGTTCCAGGGCGGGCATCATCGTGGCGGGCGCGATCAGCCAGCCCAGGCGCCAGCCCGTCATGTGGAAGTATTTCGAGAAGCTGTTGATGATCAGCAGATCGTCATCCAGTGTCAGGCCGCTTTGCGGCGGCTCGTCGTAATACAGCCCCAGGTAGATCTCGTCCAGGATGACGAAGCCGTCGCGCGCGCGCACGGCGGCGATCAGGTCGCGCAGGGCCTCGCGCGGCATGGAGGTGCCGGTGGGGTTGCTGGGCGAGGCGATCAGCACGCCGCGCGTGGCCGGGCCCCAGTGGGCGTCGATGTCCTCGGGACGCAGCTGGTAGCGGTGTTCGGCCGTGGTCGGCACCAGGCGCGTGACCCCGCCGGCCGCCGTGATGAAGTTCCGGTTGGCGGGGTAGGACGGGTCAGGCATGAGGATTTCGTCGCCCGGGTCGACCAGTGCCATCGCCGCCAGCAGCAGGGCGCCCGAGGCGCCCGAGGTAATCAGGACACGGGCCGGGTCCACGGACGCGCCGAAGTGCGTGCCGTAGTAGTGGGCGATGGCCTCGCGCAGCGCCGGGATGCCGGCGGGCGCGGTGTAGCCGCTCAGGCCGGCGTCGGCCGCCCGGTTCAGGGTTTCCAGCACCCGCGCGGGCGCGGTGAAGTCGGGTTCGCCGATCCCCAGGCTGATGATGTCGCGCCCCTGGGCCGCAAGGGCCTGGGCCTGTTTCAGGACTTCCACGGCGTAGAATGGCGCCGTGCGTTCGGTTCTGTCGGCCAGTCGGACCATCGTGCAACCTTGCGATACTGTTCGGAATGAAAGCCCGATTGTAGACCTTCGCCCCCGGAGCCCCGCCATGCAGTCCTCCTCGCGCCGCGCATTCCTGGTCGGCCGCCGCACGGAACGATCACCCTGGGAAACCTTCCTGGCCCGCCTGCGCCGCGCCGCGCAGGGCACGGTGCATGATTTTTCCACGGAGGCGGGCAGCGCCCGGCTGGTGCCGGGCCACATGCAGGACGTCTATCATGCCCGATCCCTGTGCGTGGAACATGGCGTCACGCTGGCCCTGGACGGCATGCCATCGGCGGCACGACTGGACGAAGGACCCGTCCTGTGGGTCGAGCCCGGGGCCGCGATGGCCCGCTGCGAGCGTCTGGGGCCGGACGATCCGCGCTGGTTCGTGCAGCCCGGCTGCCTCATCGGCGAACTGGAACAGGCCGGATTGCCGCAATTCCGCGATCAGCCGCCGCATCTGACGGTCGCGGCCTGGCTGGCCGACAGGCGCGGCTGCGACTGGGACCGCGGCGACACGGCCGCCAGCGGCCTGGCGCATGCGCTGGTGCTGCTGGCCGACGGCACGCAGGCCAATCTGGGCGCCTTCGGGGTGGACAACCGCAAGCCGCTGGACAACCTGCGCGTCCAGGGCATGATCCCCCGGCTGTTCGAACTTGCTTCGGCGTCGGCCGCCGACGGCCTGCGGACCGATGTCGTCTGGAACGGGCGCTACCGGCTGGACGCCCTGCGGCCGCTGGACGGGCGCACCATCAATCTGGCCCATCTGCTGCTGGGCCACGGCGGCGAACTGGGCTGGGTCGAATGGCTGGTGTTCGACGAACGCGCCGGGCGCCCGTCCGATCGTCCCTACGAACAGCGCTACGGACGCCGGCCGGGTTCAGGCGAAGCGGCGGGGGACACGGACCTCGCCGTGCGCGCCCTGTTCGACCCCGACGGCGTCTTTCCGGAAGAGGGCCAGCAGTTCTGACCCTCCGCCCGGCTGCGGGCTTTCCCCCATATGGTCCGCATGTGTCCCGCGCCATACCGCCCGCCGGCGCAAGCGGCTAGAATGGCCGGCAGCACACCTGTTTATTTTCCATTACGTATCAAGGCTGCCTCAACATGGACGAATCCTTGCGCGCCGCGGCGCTCGAATATCACGAGCACGGCCGTCCCGGGAAAATCTCGGTCACTCCCACCAAACAGCTTTCCAATCAGCGCGATCTCGCCCTGGCCTATTCCCCCGGGGTCGCCGCCGCGTGCGAGGAAATCGTCGCCGACAGCCACAACGCCTTCCGCTACACGGCGCGCGGCAACCTGGTCGGCGTCATCACCAACGGCACCGCCGTGCTGGGGCTGGGCAACATCGGCCCCCTGGCCTCCAAGCCCGTGATGGAAGGCAAGGCGGTGCTGTTCAAGAAATTCTCCGGCCTGGACGTATTCGACATCGAGATCAACGAACAGG
>DISE01000063.1 GCA_002421865.1 Castellaniella sp. UBA6218 | reverse complement strand
GCCGACGTGTTCCTGGGCCTGTCGGCCGGCGGGGTGCTCAAACCCCATATGGTCGAGAAGATGGCCGAACGCCCGCTGGTGCTGGCGCTGGCCAACCCCAATCCGGAAATCCTGCCGGCCGACGCGCTGGCGGCGCGGCCCGACGCCGTGATCGCCACGGGGCGGTCCGATTTCCCGAACCAGGTCAACAACGTGCTGTGTTTCCCGTACATCTTCCGCGGGGCGCTGGACGTGGGCGCGACCACCATCACGCGCGGCATGGAAAAGGCCGCCGTCATGGCGATCTGCAAGCTGGCGCGCGAAGAGCAGAACGACATCGTGGCGGCCGCCTACGGCCTGTACGACGTGTCCTTCGGACCCAGCTACTTCATTCCCAAGCCCTTCGACCCGCGTCTGATCGTGCGGATTTCCCCCGCCGTGGCGAAGGCCGCCATGGACGACGGCGTGGCCACCCGGCCCCTGGCGGACCTGGAAGGCTACTCGGGCCAGCTGGAACAGTTCGTCTACCATTCCGGCGCCTTCATGAAGCCGCTGTTCTCGGCGGCGCGCGCCATGGTGCGCGAAGGCGGCAAGGCGCGCATCGTCTTCGCCGAGGGCGAGGACGAGCGCGTGCTGCGCGCCGTGCAGATCGTCGTGGACGAGCGCCTGGCCAAGCCCATCCTCATCGGCCGTCCCGCCGTGCTGGCCGACCGCATCGAGAAATACGGCCTGCGCATCCGCCTGGGGGTCGATGTCGAGGTCACCAACCCCGAGCACGACGAACGCTTCCACCAGTACTGGACCACGTACTGGGAACTGATGTGCCGCCGGGGCATCACCAAGGAAATGGCGCGGGTCGAGATGCGCCGTCGCCTGACCCTGATCGGCGCCATGATGGTGCGCCTGGGCGACGCCGACGGCATGATCTGCGGCACGGTGGGGTCCTATGGCAATCACCTGCGTTTCGTCGACGAGGTCCTGGGACAGCAGCCCGGCGCCCGCACCTACGCGGCCATGAACATTCTCCTCCTGGAAGAACGCACCGTGGCGCTGGCGGACACGCACGTCAACGACAACCCCGACGCGGCCCAGATCGCCGAGATCACCCTGATGGCGGCGGCTGAAATGCGCCGTCTCAACATCGAACCCAAGGTCGCGCTGCTGTCGCGTTCCAATTTCGGCACCGGCAGCTCATCGTCCGGCGAGAAAATGCGCCAGGCCCTGGCCCTGGTGCGCGAACGCGACCCCGGCCTGGAGATCGACGGCGAGATGCACGGCGACTGCGCCCTGGATCCGGCGCTGCGCGAACGCATCCTGCCATCCACCACCTTGCACGGCGAGGCCAATCTGCTGATCTGCCCCAGCGTGGACTCCGGCAATATCGCCTACAACCTGCTCAAGACGGCGGCGGGCGGCAACGTGGCGGTCGGGCCTTTCCTGCTGGGCGCCAACGCGCCGGTGCACATCCTGACCTCCAGCTCCACCGTGCGGCGGATCGTCAACATGACCGCGCTGACCGTGGTCGATGCCAACAAGCCCCGTCACGCCTGAGCAAGCGCCGGCCGGGCGGCCGCGTGTCGGTCTGGTCATGACCGGAGGCGGCGCCCGCGCCGCCTACCAGGCCGGCGTGCTGGCGGGTGTGCTGGAATTGCTGGATCCGGAGCGCCGTCCCGGCTTCCGCAATCCCTTCGACATCGTATGCGGCACCTCGGCGGGGGCCATCAACGCCGCCGCGCTGGCCTGCCGCGCCCATCAACCGCATCGCGCCATCGATCATCTGTGCGACCTGTGGCAGTCCTTGCGCACCAGGGATATCTATTACTCGGACGCCGTGCGGCTGATGCACACCGGCCTGCAATGGCTGGGCATGCTGAGCCTGGGCTGGATCCGGCCGCAACTGTCCCGCTACGCCCCGCATTCGCTGCTGGACAACGAGCCCTTGTGCGGCCTGTTGGGCCGTGCGCTCAATTTCTCCCGCCTGGGCACCAATCTGGAACGCGGCCATCTGAGCGCCCTGGCCATTACGGCGACCGCCTACACCACCGGCGAGCATCTGACGTTCTACCAGGCCCGGCAGCGTATCCAGCCCTGGTCGCGTACCTTGCGCCGGGCCGTGGCGTGCTCCATCGGCGTGGATCACCTGATGGCCTCCAGCGCCATTCCCTTCGTCTTTCCCGCCCGCGCCATCCTGATGGGCGGCCGCACGCTCTGGTGCGGGGACGGTTCGATGCGCCAACTGGCACCGATCAGTCCGGCCATCCACCTGGGGGCCGAGCGCGTCTTCGTGATCGGCACCAATTACCGTGACGAAACCAGCCCCGACATCCATGGGCTGGACCCTCCGTATCCCAATCTGGCCCAGGTCGCGGGCCACACGCTGTCGAACATTTTCCTGGATGGCGTGTCCATGGACATGGAACGCATGGAGCGGATCAATGCGCTGCTTGCACGAATCCCGGCAAATCGTTTAAAAAGCGATTCACTGCGACCCATCCATACCCTGATGATCGCGCCCAGCCGGTCCCTGGACCAACTGGCGCTGGAGCATCTGGATGAATTGCCGGGCGCCGTGCGCACCCTGTTCCGTGTGTTGGGCGTTTCGCCGCGCAAAATCGAGCCGGGAGGCGGCGCACTGGCGTCCTACTTGTTGTTCGAGTCCGGCTACACTCGCAGCCTGATCGATCTGGGCAGGGCAGACAGTCTGAGTCAGGCTGAGAAAGTCATCGCTTTTTTCAAGGAGTGGTCCGCATGAGTCCGGCCCAGATAAAAAAAATGCTCACGCAAGGCGTGGTGGATGCCCGGGCGGTGAGCGAGCAGGAAGCTCTCGCCGCCGCGTCCGAAGCCGGCCTGGCCGCCTTCGTGGTCGATTGCGACCGGGCGCGCAACCGTTCCGCCGTGCTGCGGGCCGTGGTCAAGGCCATCGATTACCCTGAATATTTCGGTGGCAATCTGGACGCCTTGTACGACGGCCTGTGCGATACCCTGACGGACCAGAAGGAGGGCCTGTTCCTGTGGTTCCGTCACCTGCATTCCGGTGACCCGGCCCTGTCGGAAGACGCCCAGGCCATCCAGGCCGTGTGCGACGACGTGGTGGAGTTCGGCCACAACAACGAACGCCGCTTCGCTTATGCCATCCAGCATGCCGGGGCGCATCCCGCACCCGAGCCGGGTGTCGATCCCACGCCGTATTCCGGCCGCGAGGAATCCTGATTCCTTTGCGAAGGGGGTAAAAAACGGCGCCGCTTGGCGCCGTTTTGCTACCAGTCCAGCAGGGCGGTGGCGGCCGCCACCAGCGCCAGGCCGGCGGTTTCGGTGCGCAGCACCCGGGCGCCGAATCTCGCGCCCGCCAGGCCCCGGCGCCGCGCCAGGGTGAGTTCATCCGGCGCCCAGCCGCCCTCGGGGCCGACCATCAGCGTCAGGCTGTCGCGCACGTCGGCCAGGACCGCGCGGAAATCCAGAGGACCGTCGGGGTGGCAGAACAGCGCCGGACCGCCCACCGCTTCCAGGCAGGCCGCCAGCGGCTCGGGCGGGTGGACGACCATCAGCCGGTTGCGGCCGCATTGTTCGCTGGCCGAGCGGGCGATGGCGCGCCAGTGATCCAGGCGTTTGTCCAGGCGGGGGCCGGACAGGCGCAGGACGCTGCGTTCGGCGGCCACGGGGCGCAGTTCGGTCACGCCCAGTTCGACCGCCTTTTCCACGATCCAGTCCATCTTGTCGCCCGAGGCCAGGCCCTGGATCAGGACCAGCCGGCCGCGCAGTTCGCATTCGACCGCTTCGTGCGGGCCCAGTTCGGCCAGGGCGCGCCGGCCCTCGACGCGCAGCGTGGCGGAGTATTGGCCGCCCCGGCCGTCGAACAGGACGATGGGAACGCCGTCCGCGAGCCGCAGCACGCGCAGCGCGTGATGCGCCAGGGCGGCCGGCAGCTCGATGCGCCCGCCGTCGGCCAGCGGGGTCTCGCAGAAGAAGCGGGGAGGCGACATGACGGTGTGCGGTCCGGCAATGACCATGGTGCGGATGCCGTGGAATATAAACCGGATCGGGCAGGGTGGTAAAATCCCTGGCTTTGTGATTCTGTATGCGGTGAGGCCATGGCTTCGGTCGTGCAGCGCTTGCCCCCAAGACCCCTATGAGCGCCTTGCCCGCCCCCGATCCTTCCATGGCCGATGCCATTCGCGTCCTGGCCATGGATGCCGTCCAACAAGCCAATTCCGGGCACCCCGGGGCGCCCATGGGCATGGCCGACATCGCCCACGTGCTCTGGACGAGACATCTGCGCCACAATCCGGCCGATCCCGCCTGGATCGACCGCGACCGCTTCGTGCTGTCCAACGGCAACGGCTCGATGCTGATCTACTCGTTGCTGC
>DISE01000136.1 GCA_002421865.1 Castellaniella sp. UBA6218 | reverse complement strand
GGCAGCTGGGTGGTCTTGCCCGAGCCGGTCTCGCCGCAGACGATGACCACCGGATGATCGGCGATGGCGCGCGCGATTTCCTCGCGGCAGGCGCTGACGGGGAGGTCTTCCGGGTACTGGATGGGCGGCAGGGGCCGGTCGCCGGCGCCGGCGGGCGGACGCGGCGACGCGGGCCGGACAGGCGCCGGGCGGACCGGTCGCGATGGATTTTCTGGCATACGGTCGGGAAAAAGGCAATCGCTCATTATAATTTCGCTATCGAAAGAAACCGATGCCCGCCCCCGCCTCCGAGACCCGAGCCCCGCCACCCGCCATGAGTTCCGCAGAAACCGACACCTATTCCGCCCAGGACGCTCCCGAATTCGCCCCCGCGCAGTTCGTGCGATGGTTCCGCGAGGTCGCGCCTTACGTGCATGATTTCCGCGGCAAGACCTTCGTCGTGGCCTTCGGCGGCGAACTGATCGAGGACGGCGGCCTGGAGGATCTGGTGGCGGACCTGTCGCTGCTGTCCGCCCTGGGGATCAAGCTGGTCCTGGTGCACGGTTCGCGCCCCCAGGTCAACGAACAGCTGCGCCTGAAAGGCCACACCACCCAGTTCGGCCGGGGGACGGAACCCACCAGCCCGGAAGCCCTGGAATGCGCCAAGGAAGCCGCGGGGGAAATCCGCCTGGACATCGAGGCCGCCTTCAGCCAAGGGCTGCCCAACACGCCCATGTCGCACGCCAAGATCCGCGTGATTTCAGGCAATTTCGTCACCGCGCGACCGGTCGGCGTGATCGACGGCGTGGACTACCGGCGCGCCGGCACAGTGCGCAAGCTGGACATCGAGGCCATGCGCAACGTCATCAGCCAGGGCGCCATCGTGCTGCTCTCGCCGCTGGGCTTCTCCCCCACCGGCGAGGCCTTCAACCTGGCCATGGAGGACCTGGCCACCAACGCCGCCGTGGCGCTGCGCGCCGAAAAGCTGATCTTCCTGACCCAGAACCGCACCGTCACCGAAACCGACGGTTCTGTGGACACGGAACTGGCCCGCAAGGACGCCGACGACCTGCTCGCCCAGGACATCCTGGACGAAGACACCTCCGCCTTTCTGCGCCACGCTTCCCTGGCGGTCAAGCGTGGCGTGGCGCGCGCGCACCTGGTGCCCTACACCATGGACGGCAGCATCCTGCTGGAAATCTTCACCCACGACGGGGTGGGCACCATGGTGGTCGAGGACACCCTCGAGGACCTGCGTCCGGCCATGGCCGACGACGTGGGCGCCATCGTCCAGTTGATCGAGCCTCTGGAAGCCGACGGCACCCTGGTCCCGCGCGGCCGCGCCGTGATCGAGCGCGATGTGGAAAAATTCACGGTGCTGGAACACGACGGCGTGATCTACGGTTGCGTGGCCCTGATCCCGTACCTGGACGACGGCATGGCCGAAATGGCCTGCCTGATCGTGCATCCGGAATGGCAAGGCACGGGCGACGGCGAAAAACTGCTGCGCCACGCCGAGACCAGCGCCCGCGCCCAGGGTGCCCGGCGCCTGTTCGTGCTCACCACGCGCACCTCGCACTGGTTCCTGAAGCGCGGCTTCGTCCAGGGCGGCGTCTCCGACCTGCCCCATGAAAAGCGCGCCCACTACAATCATTCGCGCAACAGCCTGGTCTTCATCAAGCGGCTATGAAGATCCTCGTCACCGGCGGCGCCGGATTCATCGGCTCGGCCCTGATCCGGCACCTGATCGGCCACAGCGGCCACTCGGTCGTCAACCTCGACAAGCTGACTTACGCCGGCAATCTGGAATCCCTGGCGTCCGTGGCGCAGGATCCGCGCTACGCTTTCGTCCATCTGGACATCTGCGACGCGGCGGGTCTTGCGGACGTCTTCGCGCGCCACCGCCCCGACGCCGTGATGCATCTGGCGGCAGAGTCCCATGTGGACCGCTCCATCGACGGTCCGGCCGCCTTCGTGCGGACCAACCTGGTCGGCACCTACACGCTGCTGGAGGCGGCCCGTGCCCACTGGAACGGACTGGATGCCGCCGCACGCGCCGCCTTCCGCTTCCACCACGTATCCACCGACGAGGTCTACGGCGACCTGGCCGGCACCGGAGACCTGTTCACGGAAACCACGCCCTACGCGCCCAGTTCCCCCTATTCCGCCACCAAGGCGGGATCGGACCACCTGGCGCGGGCCTGGCATCGCACCTATGGCCTGCCGGTGCTGGTGACCAATTGCTCCAACAACTACGGTCCTTGCCACTTCCCGGAAAAACTGATCCCGCTGGTCATCCTGAACGCGCTGGAAGGCAAGCCCCTGCCCGTCTACGGCCAGGGCCTGCAGGTCCGGGACTGGCTCTATGTCGAAGACCACGCCCGTGCCCTGCTTCGCGTGGTCGAATCGGGCGTGCCTGGGGAAACCTACAACATCGGCGGACACAACGAACAGCGCAACATCGACGTGGTGCGCGCCGTCTGCGACCTGCTGGAGGAACTCGCCCCCGCACATCCGGCCGGCGTGGCTCGATACGCGGACCTGATCACCCACGTGGCCGACCGTCCGGGGCACGATCTGCGCTACGCCATCGACGCAGGCAAGATCGCTCGCGAACTGGGCTGGACGCCTCGGGAAACTTTCGCCACCGGGTTGCGCAAGACGGTGCGATGGTATCTGGAGCACCTCGACTGGTGCCGCCGCGTGCAGGACGGCAGCTACCAGCGTCAGCGGCTGGGCCTGGGCGATGCCGCGGTCTGATCCGCCGCGCATCCTGGTCACGGGTGCCGATGGCCAATTGGGGCACTCGCTGCGCGCACTGGCCGAACAACGCTTCGATGAAGCCCATTATGAATTCCTGAGCCGGCGTCAACTGGACATCACACGGGCCGACGCGGTGGCCGCCCGGCTGGACGCTCATCCCGTCGACCGCCTGATCAACGCCGCCGCCTATACGGCCGTAGACCGCGCGGCCACCGAGCCGGCGCTGTCCCGCGCGATCAACGCGGACGCGCCCGGCCTGCTGGCGCGAGCCTGCGCGACACGCGGCATCCGCCTGTTGCACGTCTCCACCGACTACGTCTTCGACGGACGGCTGGATCGCCCCTACCGGGAAGACGACCTGACAGCACCCCTGAACACCTATGGGCGCGGCAAGCGGGAGGGCGAACAGGCCGTCTTGGCAACTGCCTCCTGCGCCGTCGTCGTGCGCTCCGGCTGGGTCTTCAGCGCCTGGGGCGGCAATTTCGTACGCACGATGGTGCGTCTGGGCGCGCAACGTGACACCCTGCGCGTGATCGACGATCAGATCGGCGGCCCCACCTGGGCCGGCCACCTGGCCCGGGTCCTGCACATCCTGTCCCTGCGGCCCGACGATAGTGTGCCGGGCGGCTTGTATCACTTCGGCGGCCAGCCCTGGGTCAGCTGGCACGGTTTCGCGCTGGAGATCCTGGACCGGGCTCACGCCCGGGGCCTGATTGCCCGCCCGCCCCGGGTGGAGGCGATCGCCTCCGCCGACTGGCCTTCGCCCGAGCCCCGGCCGGCCAACGGCCGCCTGGACTGCGCCAGGCTGGAAGCCCTGCTGGGGCCGCTGGAGCGCGACTGGCGCATCGGCCTGGACCAGGTCCTGGATGCCTGGCGCGCGCAGGGGTTCTGACCGCGGCAAAGAAACCAGAGGCCGCGTGGCTTCGCCAGAGATGGAACAGTCCGTCGGGACGGCCCGCATCCAGACTCATCTACAATGCCGGCTTCACCGATCGAATACCGAAGAGGCACCCGACATGGCACGCATGATCCAATGCCGCAAACTCAAGCGCGAGGCCCAGGGACTGGACTATCCCCCGTATCCCGGGGAACTGGGCACGCGCATCTGGCGCGAGATTTCCAAGGACGCCTGGGCCAAGTGGCTGGACATCCAGACGCGGCTGGTCAATGAAAACCACCTGAGTCTGGCCGACCCCGAAGCACGGAAATTCCTGGCCGGCCGCATGCAGGCGTTCCTGTTCGACGACCAGGACGTCGAGGCCCAGGGCTACGTGCCGCCCCCGGCCTGAACCGGGGTGTGCGTCTGGCGGATTCCGGTTCTTACTTGAGGCGATCCGCCTCGTCGCGCGGCTCTGGCGGTTCGCCGCGCGCCAGGCGTTCCGTGTTGGTGACGCCCGTGTGGCGCACGTCGTCGCCGCGCACCATGTAGATCACGCGCTCGGCCATGTTCTTCGCATGGTCGCCGATGCGCTCGAGCGCGCGGGCGATGAAGATCAGGTCGATGGAACGCGAAATCGTGCGCGGATCCTCGATCATATAGGTGATCATGTGGCGCAAGGAGGCCTTCCATTCCTTGTCCACATCCTTGTCGTTGCGCACGACCTGGGCCGCGGCGACGGGATCCTCGCGGGCGAAGGCGTCCAGCGCCGCACGAATCATGCTGGCCACCGCGTCGGCCATATGGCGCAGTTCCACCACCGGCTCGTAGGACGAATCGGATTCATGCAGGCGGCGGGCGACCTTGGCGATCTTCTCGGCCTCGTCGCCGCAGCGTTCCATGTCGGTCAGCATCTTGGACACCGACAGCAGCAGGCGCAGGTCGCCCGCCGTGGGCTGGTTGCGGGCGATCAGCTGGCTGATGCGCTCGTCGATGTCGACCTCGAACTGATTGACCTGCCGCTCGTGCTCCCGGACCCGGTCCACCAGATGCAGTTCGCCCCGTGCCAGGGCATGGATGCCGTCCAGCACCATGGATTCGACCAGTCCGCCCATCTGCAGGAACATGGACCGCGTCGTTTCGAGTTCGCTGTGAAATTGCTTGTTGGTGTGTTCCAGCATCCGGGACCTCTGTCTGCCGTCAGGCGCGTTCAACGATCGCAAAGCGTACCATCACGTCCGCCGCTTGGAAAGAATGTCCCAGCATAGCAGCGTCATGTGACAGGATCATGACGGTGGGCCCGCGCGGGTTCAGTCGCGCAATTCCAGCCGCGAAACGCCCGCCTGCCCCGCCACCAGCGCCACCTGGGCGCCTGCGATCGCGAACAGGCCGCAGCAGACCACGCCCGGAATATTGTTCAGCACCGCCTCGAATTCGGCGGGATCGTCATAGCGCAGGCCGGAGACGTCCAGAATCTGGTTGCCGTTGTCCGTGGTGAAGCCTTCGCGCAGGCGCGGTTGCCCGCCCAGCTGGCGGACCTCGCGGGCGACGGCTTCGCGCGCCAGGGGGATGACCTCGATGGGCAGCGGAAAGCCGCCCAGACGTTCGACCAGCTTGGACTCGTCGACGATGCAGAGGAAGCGGTCCGCCACGGAGGCCACGATCTTCTCGCGCGTCAGCGCGCCGCCGCCCCCCTTGATCATGTTCAGCTGGTGGTCGATCTCGTCTGCACCGTCCACGTACAGCGCCAGCGAAGCCACCTCGTTCAGGTCCAGAACCTGGATGCCGGCCGCCTGAAGGCGGCGCGTGCTGCGCTCCGAGCTGGATACCGCCGCACGGAAGGCCTCGCGGTGGGGCGCGAGCAGATCGATGAAGCGATCCACGGTCGATCCCGTTCCCACACCCAGAACGCTGTCAGGCCGCAACTGGGGCAGCACATCGTCGAGGGCGGCCTGGGCCGCCTGTTGCTTGAGTTCGTCCTGGGTGAGCATGGGCATGTCCGATCGGGGTCTTGAAGGATCGTATTGTAATGTCGTCAGGATGCGGCTCCGGAGCGCCGCGCCGCGCACGTCACACGCCGCCGCGCGCAAGCGCCATAATGGGCCCATTCACGCAGACTCCGCCGCTTCATCCATGGAAGACACCCGCCTCTCCCACGCCGACCTCGATGCCCTGCGCCAGGCTCACACCCTGCTGGAAAATCCGGGCCTTGCCGCACGCATCACGAACCTGATCGGCGCCCCTGTCGAAAAATTCCTGGACCGGCTGCCCGCAGGCTGGAACGCCCAGATCGGCCAGCTCACCCGGCTGGCCCTGAGCAAGGCCGCCGACGCCGCCCTGTTCACGCTCAAGGACAAACCCGGGGGCGTGAGCTCGAACCGGTGGCACAAGATCGGCGCGGCCGCCACCGGCGGCGTGGGTGGATTCTTCGGCCTGGCCGGCCTGGCGGTGGAACTGCCGATCTCCACCACAATCATGATGCGTTCGATTGCGGACATCGCCCGTAGCGAAGGCGAATCGCTGACCGCACCGGACACCCGGCTCGCCTGTCTGGAGGTCTTCGCCCTGGGCGGCACAAACGCGTCCGACGATGGAGCCGAAAGCGGCTATTACGTCGTCCGCGCGGCGCTGGCGCACGCCGTCAGCCAGGCCGCCGAGTACGCCGCCGGCAGCATCGTCGTCGAAAAGGCCGCTCCGCCCGCCCTGATGCGCCTGATCGCACTGGTGGCGGAACGATTCGGCATCCAGATCACGGAAAAAGCCGCCGCACAGGCCATCCCCGCCCTCGGTGCGGCCGGCGGCGCCCTGATCAACACCCTGTTCATCGACCATTTCCAGGACATGGCCCGCGGCCATTTCATCATTCGCCGTCTGGACCGGCACTATGGGGAAAAGACCGTGCGGCTGGCGTACGAAAGCCTGGCCCACCGACGCGAAGCCTGATCCCGGGGGAAAACGCCGGTGCCCCGCCCGCCACGGTCGCGCGCAGGCGGGGCCACCGAAGGGTTATTCAAACTTTCTTTCACAAATTTGCAATAATTCCGCGTCTCCCGAATATTCCCCCATCATGTTCGACCTATTCTCCGGCTTGTCCCTCTCGGTAGGGCTCAGTCTGGTCCTCGCGCTGGCCCTCGTCCTGGTCTTTGAATTCATCAACGGCTTTCACGACACCGCCAACGCCGTCGCCACGGTCATCTACACCAAGGCCATGCCGCCGCACCTGGCGGTACTCTTCTCAGGCATCTGCAACTTTCTGGGCGTGCTGCTCGGCGGCGTGGGGGTGGCCTACGCCATCGTCCATCTGCTGCCCGTCGAGCTGCTGCTCAATCTGGACAGCGGACGCAGCCTGGTGATGGTGTTCTCGATGCTGGTCGCCGCCATCGCCTGGAACCTCGGCACCTGGTATTTCGGCATTCCGGCCTCCAGTTCGCATGCGTTGATCGGCGCGATCCTGGGCGTGGGTCTGGCCAACGCCTTGCTCACCGGCCTGCCCGTGGACGTGGGCATCAACTGGGGCAAGGCCATCGACATCGGCCTGTCGCTGCTCCTGTCCCCCCTGGCCGGTTTCATCGTCGCGGCGTTGCTGCTGCTGGGCTTCAGAAAGCTGTTCGCGGACTCGAAGATGCACAAGACGCCCGAAGAGCGCCGCGCCATCGACAACAAGAAACACCCCCCCTTCTGGAACCGGCTGGTGCTGGTTCTGTCGGCCATGAGTGTGAGCTTCGTGCACGGTTCCAACGACGGCCAGAAAGGCATCGGCCTGATCATGCTGGTGCTCATCGGCATCGTGCCGGCCAAGTTCGTGCTGGATCCGGCCAGCACGCCCTACCAGATCCAGCGCACCTACGACGCCGCCGCCCACCTGAACGACCTCTACCTGCGCAATGCGGACATCCTGGACGGCTATCTGGCGCTCGAACGGCCGCCCGGCGCCGACCTGCCTCAATCCATGCACTGCGATCCGAAGGACACCCTGACCACCATTCAGGCGGTGCGCCGCAACCTCGACGGTGTGCACGACTATGACGAACTGCCGCCCGAGGCGCGCGGGCGCATGCGCCGCGCCCTGCTCTGCCTGGACGACACCGCCCGCAAAGTATCCGGCCTGGGCACGCTGCCCGCCCACGAGCAGGCCGATCTGCGGCGCCTGCGCGCCGACCTGAGCGTGACGACGGAGTACGCGCCGCTCTGGGTGATCGTCGCCGTCGCATTGGCCCTGGGCATCGGCACCATGGTCGGCTGGCGACGCGTGGTGTTGACCGTGGGCGAAAAGATCGGCAGGCAGGGCATGACCTATGCCCAGGGGATGGCCGCGCAGATCACCGCCGTCGGCGCCATCGGCGTGGCCAATCTGTTCAGTCTGCCGGTCTCGACCACCCAGGTCCTGTCCTCCGGCGTGGCCGGCACCATGGTCGCCAACCAGAGCGGCCTGCATGCAAGGACCGTGCGCAACATCCTGCTCGCCTGGGTGCTGACCTTTCCGGCCAGCATGCTGCTGTCGGCGGGCTTGTTCAGCGCGGCGGTCTGGCTGTTGGGGGTGTGACTACCCCGCCCGCTTCACCGCCTGGATCTGCATTCGGTTGACCGCCACGACGACCACGCCCACGGCCACCATGAACAAGGTCGCCAGGGCGTTGATCTCGGGCTTCAGGCCCAGGCGCACACGGGAAAAGACTTCCAGCGGCAGGGTCGTGTAACCCGGCCCGGACAGGAAGGACGCCACCACCACGTCATCCAGCGACAGGGTGAAGGACAGCAGCCAGGCGGCCAGCAGTGCCGGAGCGATCAGGGGCAGCGTGATCTGGAAGAACACCCGCAGCGGCGAAGCGCCCAGGTCAAGGGCGGCCTCTTCCAGCGAGCGGTCCAGGTCGCGCACGCGCGACTGGATGATGACGGCGACGTAAGCCGTGCACAGGGTCACGTGCCCCACCCAGATGGTGAACATGCCGTTGCCGTCGGGCCAGCCGAACACCTTGGACATTTCGACAAACATCAGCAACAAGGAAATGCCCAGCACGACCTCGGGCATCACCAGCGGAGCGCTGAGCATGCCGATGTACAGGCCGAAGCCCCGGAACCGCCCCATGCGCGCCAGCACGTAGCCGGCCCAGGTGCCGATCGCCACCGCCGCCGTGGCGGTCAGGGTGGCGATCAGCAGCGACAGCTTCGCCGCCGCCAGCAACGCCTCGTCCTGGAACAGCTCTCCGTACCAGCGCAACGAGAAGCCCGACCAGGAAGTCATCAGCGTGGAGTCGTTGAAGGAAAACACCATCAGGCAGGCGATCGGCACGTACAGGAAGCCATAGCCGACCACCAGCGACAGGAAGCGGAACCAGCCGCCGCCGCGCCTCATGACCGTCCCCCCAGCTGCCGGGCCTGGTTGTACTGGAAGATGGACAGGGGGACGAGCAGCAGCAGGACCATCACGCAGGTCACGGCCGCCGCCATCGGCCAGTCGGCGTTGTTGAAGAATTCGTTCCACATCACGCGTCCCATCATCAGGGTGTTGGCCCCGCCCAGCATCTCGGGGATGACGTATTCCCCCACCGAGGGGATGAACACCAGCATGGCGCCCGCCACCACGCCGGGCATCGACAGCGGCAGCGTGATCCGCAAGAAGGCGTTCCAGGGCCGTGCGCCCAGGTCGTAGGCGGCTTCGAGCAGGCGATCGTCCAGCTTCACCAGATTGGCGTAAAGCGGCAGGATGAAGAACGGCAGGTAGGCGTAGACCAGGCCGATGTAGACGGCCAGGTCGGTGCGGTAGATCTCCAGCGGCGCGTCGATCAGCCCCAGGCTCATCAGCAGGTGATTCAGCAGCCCGTCGTTGCGCAGGATGCCGACCCAGGCGTAGACGCGCAACAGCAGCGAGGTCCAGAACGGCAGGATCACGCCCAGCAGCAGCAGGTTGCGGATCTCCGGGCGCGCGCGGGCGATATGGTAGGCCATGGGGTAGCCGATCAACGCGCAGCAGACGGTGGTGACCAGCGCCATCTTCACGGAATTCAGGTAGACGGCCGCGTACAGGCTGTCGGTGAACAGCAGCACATAGCCCCGCAGGTGCAGGGCCAGCGACAGGGTCTCATCCTGCAGCGTGGCGATCGGCGTGTAGGGCGGAATGCCGAACTGCAGGTCGGACAGGCTGATCTTCAGCACCAGGAGGAAAGGCACCAGCAGGAACAGCGTCAGCCAGACAAAAGGTACGCCGATGGCGAACTGGCGGGCACTGGGGCGATGGCCGGGAAGTTTCAGATGCATCGGCGTCTCCGGACGCGGGATCGGTGAAAGCGCGGAACCGGCGATCCTCAGGAGGCCAGCACGGTTCCGGCGTCGTGGGACCAGGTGACGTAGACTTCCTCGTCCACGCCGGGCGCATCGGACTGGCTCCAGTCCAGGCTGGGCACGCTGGCCTCGATGGTCTGGCCGGCATCCAGGCGGATCTGGTAACGGGTGGTGCTGCCCATCCAGGCGACGTGCGACACCATGCCGTGGCCCCAGTTGGACTCGGCCTCGGGCGGCTGGCGGCCGACGCGGATTTGCTCGGGCCTGATGGAGACGTGGACCTCCATGCCCAGGGGTTCGCTGATGCCGTGACTGACGTAGAGCGGACGCGACAGCGCATCGGTCTCGATCAGCACGTGATCGGGCTCGTCGACCACGATGGTGCCGGTGAACAGATTGGTGGAGCCGATGAAGCCGGCGACGAAGCGCGTGCTGGGAAACGTGTAAACGTCATGCGGCGTGCCGCACTGTACGATCTGACCCTCGGTCATGACCGCCAGGCGGCTGGCCATGGTCATGGCCTCTTCCTGGTCGTGCGTGACCATGATGCAAGTGACGCCGACCTGTCCAAGAATCCTCACCAGCTCAATCTGCGTGGCCTGGCGGATCTGCTTGTCCAGCGCCGACATCGGCTCGTCGAGCAGCAACAGCTTGGGTCGCTTGACCAGGCTGCGCGCCAGGGCCACGCGTTGCTGCTGGCCGCCGGAGAGCTGATTCGGACGGCGGCGCGCATAGCCGGCCATCTGCACCAGGTCCAGGGCCTCGAACACACGCTCGTGGATCTCGTGGCGCGGCACGCCTTCCTGCTTCAGACCGAAGGCGACGTTGGCCTCGACCGACATGTGAGGAAACAGCGCGTAGGACTGGAACATCATGTTGACCGGCCGCCGGTGCGGTGGCAAGGCGGTGATGTCCTCGTCGTCCAGAATGATGCGCCCGGACGTGGGCTCCTCGAAACCCGCCAGCATGCGCAGCAGGGTCGACTTGCCGCAGCCCGAACTGCCCAGCAGGGCGAAGATCTCGTGCCGCCGGACCGACAGGGAGACGGATTTGACCGCCACCGTGTCGCCGAAGATCTTGACGACGTCCTCCATGCGGACGAAGTCGTCGGCCTCGCCCTGGCGAGGCATGCCGCGCGGATCCTGCATCGCCGTCAGCGCCCGGTCTTGAGCTGCGCCCACATCTGCGTCTGCAGGCGCAGGATGTTCAGGGGCTGCGGCTTGATGACGAACAGCGTGCGGGACACTTCCGCCGGGGGGTAGATCATGGGGTTGCTCGCGACCTCTTCGACCACGTACTTGCGCGCCTCTTTGTTGGCGTTGGGGTAGTACATGGTGTTGGTGATCGCCGCGTGCACCTGGGGCGTCTCGATGTAGTTGATGAAAGCGTGCGCCTCGTCCACGTGCTCGGCGCTCTTGGGAATGGCCATGGTGTCGAACCAGACCGGTGCCCCGCCATCGGGAATGTAGTAGTCGATGGCATAGGATTTCTTGGCCTCCTTCGCGCGCGAGGAGGCGATCATCACGTCGCCCGAGAAACCGTACACCATGCACAGACCGCCCGAGGCCAGCTCGTCGATGTAGCCCGAGGAGCTGAACTGGCGCACATAGGGCCGGATGGTCTTCAACAGGGCCAGCGCGGCCTCGTAGTCCTTGGGATCACTGCTGTTGGGATCCTTGCCCAGGTAATGCAGCACGGCCGGGAAGACCTGCGCGGCCTCGTCCAGGATGGAGATGCCGCAGGATTGCAGCTTGGCCGCGTTTTCCGGTTTGAAGAGCATGTCCCAGGAGTTGAGGGGCGCGTCCTGTCCCATGAGTTCGCGCACCTTGGTGACGTTGTAGCCCAGGCCGTTGGTTCCGTAGCCCCAGGGGACCAGATACTGGTTGCCGGGATCGACCGTGGCGACCAGGGCCATCAGGTCCGGGTCCAGATATTGCCAGTTGGGAATCTTGGAGCGGTCCAGCTTCTGGAACAGGCCACCCTGGATCTGGCGAGCGGCGTAGTGAGTGGACGGCACGACCACGTCGTAGCCCGACTTGCCCGTCAGCAGCTTGGCCTGGAGCGTGTCGTTGGTGTCGTAGACGTCGTAGCGGATCTT
>DISE01000003.1:649-3790 GCA_002421865.1 Castellaniella sp. UBA6218 | reverse complement strand
GCCTGGATTCCTCGGCTGAGTCCGCGGCGGCGCCGCGCAAAAGGGGACGGCCGCCTTCGGGCGGCCGTCCCCTTTTCGGCGCATGCCGGGGACGCGCGGCGTCCCGGGATCAGAACAGTCTGCCGAACTGATTGATCAGCAGGTAGATCGAAAAGCCGCCGTAGAACAGCACGGCCCACAGGATGGCCACGAAGCGGATGCCGTCCAATCCGATGGCGCGTGGCAGCATGCAGCGGTTCAACTGTATCAGCAGCACGGAATACACGAACATCACCAGACCATTCAGCGCCGAAGCGATCACCAGCAGAAGCAGTGGCTGGCTGACGCCCGAGAGCAGGATGATCGAGCCGAAGGCCACCATCAGCCAGACCACCAGGAAGTACAGGCGGCTTTCGGTCCAGGTCTGGCTGTCGCGCAGCCAGTTTGTCTTGGCGATGTCGGCCACGATCCGGCCGATCATGTCCAGCACGGTCAGGTTGGTCGAAAGCAGCACCACGACCCCAGTGAACCAGAAAGCGGGCCCGGCCCAGGCGCCCACCCGTTCGTTCAGCGTTTCGCCCAGCAGCCGCACGAAATCAAAATTCTGCGCGGTGCTGCCGACGCCGACATACATGAACGCCAGCATCATGAACAGCAGGATGGCGATCAGGCCCAGCACGAAGAAAGTGAGGAACTGTTCGCGGTGGGCCACTTTCCACCAGCCATGCCAGCGGCGCATGTTGGCCTCGTCCTGGCGGAAAAAATAGCCGATCGAGGCCTGCGTGGTCTCCTGGCCGGTGATGGGAGAAACGATCTTCGGCAGGTGCGCGCCCATGCCCAGGCCCTTGTCGCGCACCCAGTTGGATTGCGCCAGGTTCATGACGCCTCCGGCCCCGGCAAAGGCGATGGCGCCCAGCAGCAGGGCAATGGGCAGTTTTCCGATGGATTCGGGGATCTTTGGGATTTCGGTGGTAAAGCCCGAGACCAGGGCGCCCCAGGTCTGGCCGTTGAGCAGTCCGACGACGATGTAGATCATGAACAGCACGATCAGGGCGACGAGGAAGAACTGAATTTTTTCGACCGTCTGGTAGACCACGGGCGAGATGGTCAGGATGATGCCGATCAGCACCAACGAGGCGATGGTGATCGGGATCACGGAGTCCGCCGAAAGGCCGAACGCGTAGGTCAGCGCGGTCGAACTGCCGGTGGCCCAGCCAGGCCACATCCAGGGTACGACGGCCATGATGATGAACAGCCAGCTCCAGGGCTTCCAGAGCCGGGTGAAACCCGTGACCGCCGTTTCCCCGGTGGCCAGCGTATAGCGCGTGATTTCCATGTTCAGGAAATACTGGGTCAGGATGCCGATGGTGGCCAGCCAGACCAGCGCCAGGCCCGTCTGGGTGGAAATATAGGGCCACAGCACGAATTCGCCCGATCCGATGGAACCGGCCAGCAGCAGTACGCTGGGGCCGATGACCTTTTTCAGGGGCATGGGTTCGGGCAGATCCCGATAGCTTGTGGGAGGCAGGTTCCGGCTGCGGATTTCGCCGGCCACCTGAGGAGAGGATGAGGCGGAACTGACGACTGGATCGACCATATGCAAAACCTCTTAAGGAATGAGGGTTTTTGCCCATGATGGCCATGCGATGCAGCCATGGCCACCACCGCGCGCCTTCCCGGTTTCAGCAAGGCGTCAGCTCATGCTAGGGATGCGCGCGGTGATGGTCAAGACTGCCGAGGAAAAACAGAGGGTTAACCTGTATTCCGGCAGCGCTTCAACAGCAGGGCGGTCTCGTGCGCCGGCAGCCCCATGACGCCGCTGTGGCTGCCCTCCAGGTGCGCGATGAAAGCGGCCGCCCGTCCCTGGATGGCATAGCCGCCCGCTTTGCCGAAGGGTTCCCCGCTGGCGACGTAGCCCGTAATGTCGGCTTCGGTCAGTGTCTGGAAGCGTACCGTGCTGATGCTGACAGCTTCATGGAAGCTTCCCTGGCATGCCAGGGTCACGGCGGTATGGACTTCATGTGAGCGGCCGGACAGACGGCGCAGCATGTCGGTCGCGTCGTCCACGTCCCGTGGCTTGCCCAGGATATCGCCTTTCAGGATGACGGTGGTGTCGGCGCAGAGAATGGGAGCGTCACGCCAGTCCGCGGGCCAGGCGTCGGGCAGAGGATCTGGCCGCGCGCCCGAAGCGAGCCAGGAGACCGCACGCTCGGCCTTGTCGCGCGCGGTACGGCGGACGTACTCGGCGGCCGGCTCGCCCGGCAGCCGGGGTTCGTCCTCGCCTTCCGGCGCGGGCACGCGCAGGATGCCGTGGGGGATGGCCAACTGATCCAGGATCTCGTGGCGGCGGGGGCTGGCGGAGGCCAGCAGGATGAAAGGCGGCATGGTGGCGGGCGCGGGTTGGCTGGAAGGAGGATCGGGACCGGCATTCAGCCGACGCGCAGGATCTTCATGCCGTTGGTGCCGCCGCTGTCGCTGTAGAAGTCGCCCTTGGTCAGGATGATCCAGTCGCCCTTCTGCAACAGGCCCCTGCGGCGCAGGATGTCGATGGCGGTCTCGCTGACCTCGGCGGGCGGCAGTGTCGCGGCGTCAAAGGGCACGGTGTAGACGCCGCGGAACAGTGCGGCGCGGCGTTGGGTGGCGGGATGCCGTGTGTAGCAGTAGATGGGCACGCCCGAACGGATGCGCGACATGATGAGCGGCGTGTGGCCGCTCTCGGTGAGGCTGATGATGGCTTTGATGCCGGGAAAGTGGTTGGCGGCGTACATGCAGGACAGGGCGATGGTCTCGTCGCAGCGCGAAAAAGTTTCGCCCAGGCGGTGGTGGGACCGGACGGTGGTGGGCTCCTGTTCGGCACCCAGGCATATCCGCGCCATGGCCTGGACGGCCTCGACGGGGTATTGGCCGGAGGCCGATTCGGCCGACAGCATGACGGCGTCGGTGTAGTCGAGCACGGCGTTGGCGACGTCGGAGACCTCGGCCCGGGTCGGGATGGGGCTGGTGATCATGGACTCCATCATCTGGGTGGCGGTGATCACCAGTTTGTTCTGGGTGCGGGCGTGCTGGATGATGCGTTTCTGGATGCCGACGAGCCGGGCGTCGCCGATTTCCACACCCAGGTCGCCCCGGGCCACCATCACGCCGTCGCTGGCGCGGATCAGG
>DISE01000003.1:0-637 GCA_002421865.1 Castellaniella sp. UBA6218 | reverse complement strand
CGATGATCCAGGCGGGGCTGCCGGCCTCGCGCACCAGTTGGCGCGCCTGTTCGATGTCGGCCCCCGCGCGGGGGAAGGACACCGCCACGTAGTCCAGCTCGAGCTCGGCGGCCAGCCGGATGTCCTGGCGGTCCTTGTCGGTGAGGCTGGGTGCCGAGATGCCGCCGCCGCGCCGGTNNCCTTGTTGTTGGACAGCGGCCCGCCGACCTCGACCCGGGTGCGGACGGCGTCCTCGTCGACGGACTCGACGCGCAGGATCACCCGGCCGTCGTCCAGCAGCAGTTCGTCGCCCGGTGCGCAGTCCTGGACCAGAGGCGGGTATTCGATTCCCACGATCTCGTCGGTGCCTGCGTCCTGCGGATGCCGGGTGGACAGGGTGAAGGGCGCGTCCGGGAGCAGCGTCACGGAACCGGCCGCGAAGCGGCCGATGCGGATTTTGGGGCCCTGGAGATCACCCATGAGGGCGATGTGGCGGTCGTGCCGGGCGGCGATCTCGCGGACCAGGCGGACCCTTGCTCGATGGTCTTCGGGCTTGCCATGAGAGAAATTCAGCCGGGCCACGTCCAGGCCCGCCAGGATCAGGGCTTCGATGCGTTCGGGGCTGGAGGTCGAGGGCCCCAGCGTGGCGACGATCTTG
>DISE01000115.1 GCA_002421865.1 Castellaniella sp. UBA6218 | reverse complement strand
GCCGCCCAGCCCGAAGGCACGGTCGTCGCTTATTCGGACAATGCCGCCATCATGGCCGGCGGACCGGCGCGGGTCTTTCATGCGGGCGACGCCGCCGACACCGTCTACCGGCGTCACGACATCGTGGCCCACACGCTGATGAAGGTCGAAACACACAATCATCCGACAGCCATCGCGCCTTTCCCGGGGGCTGCGACCGGGGCGGGCGGCGAGATCCGCGATGAGGGCGCGACGGGGCGCGGTTCCAAGCCCAAGGCGGGTCTGACCGGCTTCACCGTGTCGAACCTGCGCGTGGACGACGCTGTCGAACCCTGGGAGGACGCGGGCGGCGCCCCCGATCGCATCGCCACGCCGCTGGACATCATGATCGACGGCCCCATCGGCGGGGCGGCGTTCAACAACGAATTCGGCCGGCCGAACCTGCTGGGCTATTTCCGCAGCTTCGAACAGACAGCCGGCGGCACGCGCTGGGGCTACCACAAGCCCATCATGCTGGCCGGCGGCCTGGGCCAGATCGACGCGCGGCTGACACACAAAGACCCGCTGCCGCCGGGCTCGCTGCTGGTGCAGCTGGGCGGCCCGGGCATGCGCATCGGCATGGGCGGCGGTGCGGCCTCCAGCATGGGAGCGGGCACCAACCAGGCCGAACTCGACTTCGATTCCGTGCAGCGCGGCAATCCCGAAATGCAGCGCCGCGCCCAGGAAGTCATCGACCGCTGCTGGCAGCAGGGTGAATCCAATCCCATCCTGGCGATCCACGATGTCGGCGCGGGCGGCCTGTCCAACGCCTTTCCGGAACTGGTCAACGACGCCGGGCGCGGCGCGGAATTCGAATTGCGGCGCGTGCCCCTGGAGGAATCCGGTCTGTCGCCCGCCGAGATCTGGAGCAACGAATCCCAGGAACGCTACGTGCTGGCCATCCGGCCCGACGATCTGGACCGCTTCGCGCGCATCGCGGACCGGGAGCGCTGCCCCTACGCGGTGGTCGGCATCGCCACCGAGGAACGCCGCCTGCGTGTCACTCTGGACGAGGGCCTGCCCGGCCTGGACCGGCCGGCGGGCGAGGTGACGCCGGCCGGGCTGCGTCCCGTGGATGTGCCGGTGGACGTCATCCTGGGCAAGCCGCCGCGCATGCAGCGCGGCGCCCAGCACGCCGCCGTGGCGGGCGAACCGCTGGATCTCAGCGGCGTCGAACTGCCGGACGCCATCGAGCGTGTGCTGCGTCACCCCACCGTGGCCAACAAATCCTTCCTCATCACGATCGGCGACCGCACCGTGGGCGGCCTGACGGCGCGCGACCAGATGGTCGGTCCCTGGCAGGTGCCGGTGGCGGATTGCGCTGTCACCCTGCGTGACCACGAAGGCGTGGCGGGCGAGGCCATGGCCCTGGGCGAGCGCAGCCCCATCGCGGTCCTGAATCCGGCCGCCTCGGGCCGCATGGCCGTGGCCGAGGCCCTGACGAATCTGGCCGCCGCCGGCGTCGCCCGTCTCGAAGACATCAAACTGTCCGCCAACTGGATGGCCGCCTGCGGCGCGCCCGGCCAGGACGCGGCCCTGTACGACACCGTGTCCGCCGTCAGCGACTGGTGCCAGAGCCTGGGCCTGTCGATTCCGGTGGGCAAGGATTCCCTGTCCATGCGCACCGCCTGGCGGGACCAGGCCGGCGACCATCAGGTCGTCTCTCCGGTGTCGCTGGTGGTCACGGCTTTCGCGCCGGTCGCCGACGTGCGCGCCACACTGACGCCGCAATTGCGCGAGGCGGCGGACGGCTCGGTGCTGCTGCTGATCGACCTGGGCGAAGGCCGCCAGCGCCTGGGCGGTTCGGTGCTGGCCCATACCTATGGCGGGATCGGCTCGGAAACCCCGGATCTGCGCGATGCCGCGCTGCTGCGCGCCGCCTTCCTGGCCTTGCGTGAACTGGCGGCCCAGGGCTGGATCCTGGCGTGCCACGACCGTTCCGATGGCGGCCTGCTGGCGGCGGCGGCTGAAATGGCTTTCGCCGGACGCCTGGGCGTGTCCTTGAACCTGGACATGCTGACCATCGACCCGCACACGGCCGATGCCGGCGACTACAAGATCCGCGCCGACCAGGTCGCCGTCCAGAATCACGAACGCAATCTGGCGGCCCTGTTCAATGAAGAGGCCGGCTGGCTGCTTCAGGTCCCTCGCGCGCATCGCGACGACGTGCTGCGCCACCTGCGCCAGGCGGGCCTGTCGAACTGCACCCACGTGGTGGGCATGCCCAACGCGCGCCGGGAACTGCAGGTCTTCCGCGACGGCGCCATCGTCTATCAGCGCCCTCTGGCCGAACTCGGCCGGGCCTGGAGCGAAACCACGCGGCGCATCATGGCGCGCCGCGACCATCCCGATTGCGCGCAGGCCGAATACGACATCTGGCTCGACACCGAAGACCCGGGCCTCTCGCCGCGGGTGGATTTCGATCCCCAGGACGACATCGCCGCGCCCTTCATCGCCACCGGCGCGCGCCCGCGCATGGCCATCCTGCGCGAACAAGGTTGTAACAGCCAGGTCGAGATGGCCTGGGCCTTCGACACGGCCGGCTTCGAGGCCGTGGACGTGCACATGACCGATCTGCTGTCCGGCCGCATCCGTCTGGACGGCATGAGCGGCCTGGTGGCGGTGGGCGGCTTCAGCTACGGCGACGTGCTGGGCGCCGGCGAGGGCTGGGCGCGCACCATCCGCTTCAACGCGGCGCTGGCCGACCAGTTCGGTGCCTTCTTCGCGCGTCCGGACAGCTTCGCGCTGGGCGTGTGCAACGGTTGCCAGATGATGGCGGCGCTGGCCGACTTCATTCCGGGCGCCGACGCCTGGCCGCGCTTCACCCGCAACGTGTCCGAAAAATACGAGGCGCGCCTGTCGCTGGTCGAAGTCCTGGATTCACCGTCCATTTTCTTCGCCGGCATGGCCGGCGCACGCGTGCCCATCGCCGTGGCGCACGGCGAAGGCTTCGCCGATTTCAGCCGCCAGGGCGACGCCGCCCGGGTGGCCGGGGCCATGGCCTTCGTCGACAACCGGGGCGTGCGCACGGAATCCTACCCGGCCAACCCCAACGGCAGTCCTGCCGGCCTGACGGCGGTGACCACGGCCGACGGCCGCTACACCGTCATGATGCCGCACCCGGAACGGGTGACCCGCAACGTCATGATGTCCTGGCGGCCGGAACGCTGGGGCGCGGCCGACCGGGGCGGGGACGACGCCCCGCACGGCGGCTATACGCCGTGGATGCGCATGTTCCGCAACGCGCGGGCCTACCTGGACTGACGCCCCGGTCACGATCCCGGATCCCGGGTCCGGGATGGCCCGGGCGCCCCTCGGGCCCTGGCTGCGCCGCGGCATCCGGGCCGGGGCGGGAAAACCCTTTGCAGGAACGGTATAATCGATCTTTGTGCGGAGTTCATCCATGCGTCTGATCAAAAAAGCCCTGACCTTCGACGACGTCCTCCTGGTCCCGGCCTTTTCCCAGGTCCTGCCGCGCGATACGCGCCTCGTCACGCAGCTGACCCGGGGCATCCAGCTCAACATCCCGCTCGTGTCCGCCGCCATGGACACCGTGACCGAATCGCGCCTGGCCATCGCCATGGCCCAGGAAGGCGGCATCGGCATCGTCCACAAGAACCTCAGCGCGGACGATCAGGCGCGCGAGGTCTCGCGCGTCAAACGCCATGAATTCGGCATCGTGATCGATCCGGTCACAGTCACCCCCACAATGAAAGTGCGCGACGCCATCGCGCTCCAGCGCCAGCACGGCATCTCCGGCCTGCCGGTCGTCGAGGGCGGCAAGCTGGTGGGCATCGTCACCAACCGCGACCTGCGTTTCGAGGATCGCCTGGACGTGTCGCTGCGCGAGGTCATGACGCCGCAGGACCGCCTGGTCACCCTGACCGAGGGCGCCACCCTGGAAGAAGCCCAGGCCCTGATGCATCGCCACCGCCTGGAGCGCGTGCTGATCGTCAACGACAAGTTCCAGTTGCGCGGCCTGGCCACGGTCAAGGACATCGTCAAGAACACCGAGCATCCGCTGGCCAGCAAGGACGCCCAGGGCCAGTTGCGCGTCGGCGCCGCCGTCGGCGTGGGCGAGGGCACGGACGAACGGGTGGAAAAACTCGCCGCCGCCGGCGTGGACGTGATCGTGGTCGATACCGCCCACG
>DISE01000127.1 GCA_002421865.1 Castellaniella sp. UBA6218 | reverse complement strand
GGCCGGTGGCGATGATGCAGTCGGGCCGGGCGGCCTTGGCGTCCTCGGGACGGATCTCGGGGTCGGGGTTGGCCAGGGCCATGATCAGCGGACGGTCGGCCATGGTGCGCACCATGTCCTGGGTCAGCACGCCGGGGGCCGAACAGCCCAGGAACACGTCGGCGCCCTTGCAGACGTCGGCCAGGGTACGGGCGTCGGTCTTCTGGGCGTAGCGGGCCTTGTTGGGCTCCATCTTCTCGTCGCGGCCTTCCCAGATCACGCCGCGCGAATCGACCACGTAGATGTTCTTTTGCGAGACGCCGAGCTTGACCATGAGGTCCAGGCAGGCGATGGCGGCGGCGCCCGCGCCCGAGCACACCAGTTTGACCTGACCGATGTCCTTGCCCACGACCTTCAGGCCGTTCAGGACGGCGGCCGAGGAGATGATGGCGGTGCCGTGCTGGTCGNNCATTCGGGCGCCTTGATGTCTTCCAGATTGATCCCGCCCAGCGTCGGTTCCAGCGCGGCGATGATGTCGACCAGCTTGTCCGGGTCGTTCTCGTTCAGCTCGATGTCGAAGACGTCGATGCCGGCGAATTTCTTGAACAGGCAGCCCTTGCCNNCCGATGTTGCCCAGGCCGAGCACGGCGGTGCCGTTGGTGACCACGCCCACCAGGTTGGCGCGCGAGGTGTACTTGGCCGCAGCCGATTCGCCTTCGGCGTGGATGGTCATGCTGGCGGTTGCCACGCCTGGGGAATAGGCCAGGCTCAGGTCGTCCTGGTTGGCCAGGGGCTTGGTCGGCACCACGGAGATCTTCCCGGGGGTGGGAAAGGCGTGGTAATCGAGCGCCATCTTGGCGCGGTCGTCTTTCAGGTCCATGACTGCCTGTGCTCCTGCTGGTGTCGTTGCATTCGTGTCGCCGCGAGGGAATGGTTTGAGTAAACCCCATTCCGTCCGATTGTTTGTGGAAGTGTTTGTTAATTCCAACGCCAACCGGACGAAAAACGGCCTGGAACGGGCGTTTTCGGCCGATCAGTTTAAACCCATGCCATCGGGCGGGTATACTTTTGCCTTAATACGGCTTATGCAAGGCGTCGTACCGTTGCCTTCTGCCCCTGCTATCCGCCCATCGGTCTGGCCGAGTCGCGGAAGGTTTATCAATCTGCATCGTTCGGGTGAAGCACCCGTCAGGTGAAGCACACAATGCCCACGGAACAAGAACTCCAGTCCAATTCCTATTTGTTCGGCGCCAACGCGCCCTACGTAGAAGACCTCTACGAAGCCTATCTAGACAACCCGGGTTCCATTCCGGATCAGTGGCGTTCCTACTTCGATCAGTTGCAGCATCAGCCCGCCGCCGATGGCCGTGAAGCCACCCGCGACCAGGCCCATGCTCCGATCGTCGCCTCCTTCGCGCAGCGCGCCCGAGAGAACGCTTTCCAGATCCGTCCCGCGCAGGCTTCCGACCAGGCGCTGGCCATCGCCGGCAAGCAGGTCTACGTCCAGTCCATCATCGCCGCCTATCGTTCGCTGGGCTCGCGCATCGCCCAGCTCGATCCCCTGAAGCGCCGCGACCGTCCGGAAATTCCGGAACTGGACCCCGCTTTCTACGGCCTCTCCGAGGCGGACCTGGATCAGATCTATTCGGCCACGAATACGTATTTCACCAAGGCCGATACGATGACCATGCGGGACATCCTCAAGGCCCTGCGCGACACGTACTGCCACAACATCGGCGCCGAGTTCATGCACATTGCGGATCCGGCGGTCAAGCGCTGGATCCAGGAACGACTCGAATCCACGCTGGGCATCCCCGAATTCACCGTCGATGAAAAGCGCCACATCCTGCGCCAGGTGACCGAAGCCGAAGGCCTGGAACGCTTCCTGCACACCAAGTACGTCGGCCAGAAGCGCTTTTCCCTGGAAGGCGGCGAAAGCTTCATCGCCGCCATGGACGAAGTCGTGAATCACGCCGGCGCGAACGGCGTCCAGGAGATCGTCGTGGGCATGGCCCACCGCGGCCGCCTGAACATGCTGGTCAACATCATGGGCAAGATGCCCGGCGACCTGTTCGCCGAATTCGAGGGCAAGCACGCCCAGGGGCTCAGCGACGGCGACGTCAAATACCACAATGGTTTTTCCAGCGACCTGTCCACGCGCGGCGGCCCGGTCCACCTGTCACTGGCGTTCAATCCCTCGCACCTGGAAATCGTCAACCCCGTGGTCGAAGGCAGCGTGCGCGCCCGCCAGGACCGCCGTGACGACGAAGCCGGCGACCAGGTCCTGCCGGTGCTTGTGCACGGCGACGCGGCCTTCGCCGGCCAGGGCGTGGTGATGGAAACCCTGAACCTGGCCCAGACGCGCGGCTACGGCACGGGCGGGACGCTGCACATCGTCATCAACAACCAGATCGGCTTCACGACTTCCGATCCGCGCGACACGCGTTCCACGCTGTACTGCACGGACGTGGTCAAGATGATCGAAGCGCCGGTCTTCCACGTCAACGGCGACGATCCCGAGGCCGTGGTCTTCGTCACCCGGCTGGCCCTGGACTATCGCCAGCAGTTCAAGCACGACGTGGTCGTGGACATCGTCTGCTTCCGCAAGCTGGGCCACAATGAACAGGACACGCCGTCCCTGACCCAGCCGCTGATGTACAAGAGCATCGGCACGCACCCGGGCACACGCAAGCTCTACGGGGACCGCCTGGTGGCCCAGGGTGTGCTGGCCGCGGACGAACCCGACCAACTGGTCAAGGACTACCGCCAGTTGATGGAAGACGGCCAGCGCACGGTCGAGCCCGTGCTGACCGATTACAAGAACAAGTACTCCACCGACTGGTCGCCGTTCCTGGGCGCCAAATGGACGGACCACGCCGACACCGGCGTGCCCCTGGCGGAACTCACCCGCATCGGCGAACGGCTCACCCAGGTGCCGGACGGCTTCACCGTGCACCCGCTCGTCAAGAAGCTGCTGGGCGACCGCCTGGCCATGGCGCGCGGCGAGCACCCCGTGGACTGGGGCATGGGCGAGCACCTGGCCTTCGCCACCCTGGTGGCCAATGGCTACGCCATCCGCATCACCGGACAGGATTCCGGCCGGGGCACCTTCACCCACCGCCACGCCGTGCTGCACGACCAGAAGCGCGAGCGCTGGGACGACGGCACCTACGTGCCCCTGCAGAACGTGTCCGAAGGCCAGGCGCCGTTCACCGTGATCGACTCCGTCCTGTCCGAAGCCGCTGTGCTGGGTTTCGAGTACGGCTACGCCACGGCCGAGCCCAACGTGCTGACCATCTGGGAAGCCCAGTTCGGCGATTTCGCCAACGGCGCCCAGGTCGTGATCGACCAGTTCATCTCGTCGGGCGAGGCCAAGTGGGGCCGCCAGTGCGGTCTGACGCTGATGCTGCCGCACGGCTATGAAGGCCAGGGCCCCGAGCACTCCTCGGCGCGCATCGAGCGCTTCCTGCAGCTGTGCGCGGACAACAACATGCAGGTCGTGCAGCCCACCAACGGCGCGCAGATCTTCCATGTGCTGCGCCGCCAGATGATCCGTCCCTTCCGCAAGCCGCTGGTCATCTTCACGCCCAAGTCGCTGCTGCGCAACAAGAACGCCACCTCGCCTCTGGAAGACCTGGCCACCGGCAGCTTCCAGCCCGTGATCGGCGAAGTCGACGCGAACATCGCGCCGGACGACGTGAAGCGCGTGCTGCTGTGCTCCGGCAAGGTCTATTACGATCTGACGCACGCCCGCGAAGAGCAGGGCCGCAAGGATGTCGCCATTCTGCGCATCGAGCAGCTCTACCCCTTCGCCCACAAGTCCTTCCAGGCCGAACTGCAGAAATACCCCAACGCCAAGGAACTGGTCTGGGTCCAGGACGAACCGCAGAACCAGGGGCCGTGGTTCTACGTGCAGCATCATCTGTACGAGAACATGAGCGACGGCCAGAAGCTCGGCTACGCCGGTCGCCCGGCCTCGGCCTCGCCCGCCGTCGGTTACCTGGCCAAGCACCAGGAACAGCAGCGCTCCCTGATCGAGCAGGCCTTCGCGCCCAAGCTCAAGAGCTTCTCGCTGATCAAGTAATCCGACCTCCCTCAAATACAGACAACACGGAAAAAATATCATGGCCATTACCGAAGTCCTCGTTCCGCAGCTTTCCGAATCGGTGTCGGAAGCCACCCTGCTCAACTGGAAGAAGCAGCCCGGCGAAGCCGTGCAGGCCGACGAGATCCTGATCGAGGTCGAAACCGACAAGGTCGTGCTGGAAGTCCCGGCCCCGGCCTCGGGCGTGCTTGCCGAGATCGTCAAGGGCGATGGCAGCACCGTCACTTCCGGCGAAGTCCTGGCGCGCATCGACACCGCGGCCAAGGCCGCCGCCGCGCCGGCCGCAGCCCCTGCGGCGGCGCCCGCGCCGGCTGCGGCCGAGGCCGCCAAGCCGGCGGCCAAGTCCTCGGTGGCGTCTCCGGCCGCCGGCAAGATCCTGTCCGAAAAAGGCATCGACCCCGCCACGGTCGAAGGCACGGGCCGCGCCGGCCGCGTGACCAAGGGCGACGCCCTGAACGCCGCGCAGTCGCCGGCGGCCCCCGCCACGCCGGCGGCCCCGGTGCCGGTCAGCCTGGACGGTCGTCCCGAACAGCGCGTGCCCATGAGCCGCCTGCGCGCCCGCGTGGCCGAGCGCCTGATCCAGTCCCAGACCGAGAACGCCATCCTGACGACCTTCAACGAGGTCAACATGCAGGCGGTGATCGACCTACGCAAGAAGTACAAGGACTCCTTCGAAAAAGAACACGGGGTCAAGCTCGGCTTCATGTCCTTCT
>DISE01000092.1:5840-6040 GCA_002421865.1 Castellaniella sp. UBA6218 | reverse complement strand
TACAGCAGGCCGCCCGCGTCGTGGATGATTTTCTGGATGGTCTGGATCTGTTTCTCGAACACGCCCAGCGTGGATGGGTTGGTCAGCATCAGTCCGGCGGTCTGCGGGCCGGTGGCGGCGCGCAGCGCATCGAGGTCGATATCGCCATTCGCATCGGTCGGGATTTCCCTTACCTTGTAGCCGCACATCACCGCGGTTGC
>DISE01000092.1:0-5805 GCA_002421865.1 Castellaniella sp. UBA6218 | reverse complement strand
TTCGCCCTGCGCGCCGGCCATCGGCATCAGGGAAACGCCGGCCATGCCGCTCACGTCCTTGAGGATTTCCTGCAAGTCATATAAACAAGCCTGCATGCCTTGTCCGGTGGCTTCCGGCGCGAGCGGGTGGCGCGCGAGGAAGTTCGGCAGCATTGAAAGCCGGTTGCAGGCGCGCGGGTTGTACTTCNNTGGTGCAGGAGCCGAGCGGATAGAAATGCGTGTCGATGGAGAAATTCTTCTGCGAAAGCCCGGTGTAGTGGCGTATCACGTCCATCTCGGAGGCTTCCGGCAGCAGCGGCTGATCCTGGCGCAGCAGCGCGGCGGGAATGCCGCTGGTCGCTGCGACGTGATGCGGAGCCTGTGCCGCATTGCGGCGGCCGGGGCGGGAGCGTTCAAATATCAGCATGATGGCCTCACTTGGCTGAGCGCGTGGCGCAATGCCGCCACATAGCGCTGCAGATCTTCATTGGTCTTGGTCTCGGTGGCGCATACCAGGATCGCATTGCCCTGTTGCGGGTAGTGCGGCTGCAGGTCGAAGCCGCCCGAGACACCCTGATCGGCCATGCTTTCCAGCACCCTTGCGGAGGATGCGGGCAAATGCAGGACCACCTCGTGAAAATGCGGCGCGCTGAACAGGCGCTTCACGCCGGGCACGCCGCAGGCCTGCACTGCGAGCGCCTGAGTGTTGGCGTGTGATGCCGCGGCGGCGCGGCGCAGGCCGTCGACGCCCAGCAGCGCCATGTGGATGGTCGCCGCCGTCACCATCAATCCCTGGTTGGAGCAGATGTTGGAAGTCGCCTTGGCGCGGCGGATGTGCTGCTCGCGCGCCTGCAGCGTCAGCGTGAAACCCTGCTTGCCGTCCAGGTCGACGGTGCGGCCGATGATGCGTCCCGGCATCTGGCGCACCAGCGCCTGCTTGCAGCACATGAAACCGAAATACGGTCCGCCGCTGGACAGCGGCGCGCCGAGCGGCTGTCCGTCGCCCACCGCGATGTCCGCGCCTTTTGCGCCCCAGTTGCCCGGTGCTTTCAATAGTGCCAGTGAGATCGGGTTGACCAGCCCGATGGCCAGCGCGCCCTGCGCATGCGCCCAATCGGTCAGCGCATCGACGTCTTCCAGCGCACCGAAGAAATTCGGCTGCGGTATGACCAGCGCGGCGATATCGCTGCCAACGTGCTGCTGCAAGGCGTTGAGGTCGGTGGTGCCGGTCGCGGAATCGAACGGAATTTCCACCAGCTCGATGTCCTGCAGCCTGACGATGTTGCGCGCCACGCTGCGGTACAGCGGGCTGACGCTGGCGGGCAACAGCACGCGGCGCGAGGACTTGTGCGAACGGACCGCCATCAGCATCGCTTCGGCCAAACCGGACGCGCCGTCGTACAGGCTGGCGTTGGACGCATCCATGCCGGTCAGCGACGCGATCATGGTCTGGTATTCGTACAGCGTCTGCAGCGTGCCCTGGCTGGCCTCGGCCTGGTACGGTGTATAGGCGGTGTAATACTCGCCGCGCGTGGCGATCTCCCAGACCGCGGCGGGGATGTGGTGCTCATAGGCGCCCGCGCCGATGAAGTTGAGCGGCTGATTATCCTGCGCGGCGCGCTCCTGCATCAGGCGCGCTACCTGCATCTCGTTCAGCCCGTCGCCGATGGCGGTCAGCTTGCCGCTGCGCAGTGCGGCGGGTATCTCGTCGAACAGCGCATCGATGTCCTTCGCGCCGATGCTGGCGAGCATCGCGGCGATGTCCTGCTCGGTATGGGGAATGAATGGCATTTATCTATCCTTGGAACAAATTGCTAAAACGTTGAGTGGCTCGTCGCGAGCGGTCGGGATGCAAGGCGCTGCGCAGCGAACGACGAAACATACCGTACTGGTAGGCGAGGAGTGAGCGAGCACGCAACACCGCAGCCCGACCGCGCAGCAGGTCAATCAGCGTTTTAGTGTGCTTCGCTGTCCACGACGGCCTGGTAAGCCGCCGCATCCATCAGCGCGGCGACGTCGGCCGCATTGTCCGGTTTCATCCTGAACATCCACGCGCCATAAGGGTCGGCGTTGATCTTCTCGGGGGCGCTGTCCAGTTCATTGTTCACTGCGGCCACTTCGCCGGAGACCGGCGCGTACACGTCGGCAGCGGCCTTTACCGATTCCACCACCGCGCATTCTTCCCTGGCCTTGAGCTTGCGCCCCACTGCCGGGGTCTCGACGAACACCATGTCGCCCAGCAGTTCCTGTGCGTGCTGGGTGATGCCGATGCTGATGGTGCCGTCCGCTTCGCTCCTGACCCATTCGTGGGAGGCGGTGTACTTCAGATCACTTGGCAGGCTGCTCGGGTTGCTCATTCAAATCTCCTTTCAGTCGATAGTTGTTAGTCGTTGGTGGCTAGTCGTTAGTTGATGTTGTCGCTGCGCGTTGTTTCGTTTTAACTGGCGACTAACGTCTAAGGACTGCAAACTGCTTTGCCGTTGCGCGCGAACGGGTATTTCACCACCTTCGCCGCAAGCATTCTATCGCGGATCGCCACCTGCACCTGGTCGCCGATCTGCACCTCCTTCGGCACGCGCGCCAGCGCGATCGACTGGCTCAGGGTGGGGGAGAAACTGCCGCTGGTGATCTCGCCCTCGCCGTGCGCGGTATGCACTTTCTGGTGGCCGCGCAGCACGCCGCGATCCAGCAGCACCAGCCCGACCAGTTTGCGTGTTGCTGGCGCGGCAATCAGGGCGGCCTTGCCGATGAAGTCGCGCGCGCTCTGCAAGTCCACCGTCCAGGCCATCCCGGATTCGAGCGGATTCACGCTCTCGTCCATGTCCTGTCCGTAGAGGTTCATGCCCGCCTCGAGGCGCAGGGTGTCGCGTGCACCGAGGCCGATGGGCGGCACGCCCGCCTTGTTCAGCGCATACCAGAGTTCCTCTGCCTTCTCTTTGGGCAGCATGATCTCGAAGCCGTCTTCGCCGGTGTAGCCGGTGCGCGCCACCAGGGTGTTCTCGTCGATCGCCGTGCTGGTGAAGGGCTTGAGGTCCTGGGTGGCGGGCTTCCAGTCGGGATGCACGGACCAGACGGCCTCGCGCGCGGCGGGGCCCTGGACGGCCACCATGGCCAGGTCGCGCCGGGGGGCGACGGTCACGCCGTAGGCGGCGGCCTGTTCCCGCATCCAGGCGAGATCCTTGTCCGCCGTGCCGGCGTTGACGACCACGCGCCAGCGTTCCGGGGCGAAAAAGTAGACGATCAGATCGTCGATCACCCCGCCATCGGGACGCAGCATGCAGGAATACAGGGCCTTGCCCGGCTGGCCGGCGATGCGCGCCACGTCGTTGGCCAGCAGATGGCGCAGGAAATCCTGGGCGCGNNTAGGCCAGGGGCATGTCCCAGCCGCCGAAGTCGACGATCTTGGCGCCCAGGGCGACGTGGGTTTCGTACAGGGGGGTTTGCGCGGGCATGGAAACTCCGGACGAGAAAAAGGGGCGGCAATGAATGCCGGCAGCGCCCTTCTGTCCTTTTGCCTGAGAGTTGCCCCGCACTGCAGGGGGTTCACCTTCGGCGCCCGCGCCCGGAACGGGTGGCGGGTCTCTCCAGAATGCTGCGATGCGATGACGGCATCATGCGAATGGTACGGGGTGCCTGAGCGATTCCGGGCGAATTGCGCCTTCGGCGGCCGCCCGATGCGCGGGGCGGCACTCTCCCACCCGCATCGGGTGACAGCAAGGGTGAAGCATACTCTGAAACGGGGGCACGAAACAATCGGTCCCGGCCGGATTGTGGCACCCGGCTCCGGGCGCCACAATCCGGGTCAGGGCATCGGATAGACACGCCCTTCGAAGAGCCGTCGGGCCGTGCGAAAGAAATAGCCGCGCTCCGCCACCCAGCCTGCCGCGTCCTGCCGCACGGCGGCACCGACCGTCAGGATCCCCGACGGCATGCCGATCCGCAGTTCTTTGCGGCTGCCGTCGCTCCGGGCCGCAACGGCAGCCACGGTGCCGTCGATGCGCGCGGCCACGGCAATGCACAGCGACGCCGTCAATTGCAACGCCTGATGCGGCTGCCCGCTGGAAATCATCCGCACGGTCAGATCGACCTCTTCGGCACGGATCATTTCGCCCGACAACATGACGGCATCCCGGGGCGGCGACACGATGCCCACGAAAGGAATCATCCGGCGCCCGCGTGCCTCTTCGAGACTGCCGGCGATACCCATCGCCACCGAAGCATGAATCCGGATGTCATTCAACATCTCCAGCACATCCGGCCGTGCCGTGAGTTCGGCCGGCATTTCGAGACCGGTCAGTCCGGCCGACTGCGGATCGACCAGCACACAGGCATTGGCCGCATCGACCATGGACACCCGGAAGCGGCCCCGCCCGGGAATGTCCAGCCATTGCGCGGCCTGGCCGGTTGGCAGCAGCCTGCCGGTGCTGGCGCCGCCCGGGTCGAGGAATTCCAGCCGGATCGGCGCACCCGTCCCCGAGACCCCCGGAATCCGCAAATCGCCCCGCACCCTGGCCTTGTCGCCCTCCGTCGGAAAGAATGCGTGGATGATCTTGCCCGTATTGGTATTGTGAATGCGGACACAGGCTTCAGGACCTGCGGCTTTGATCAGGCCTTCATCCAGGGCGAACGGGCCGATCGCGGAAGACATATTGCCGCAATTGCCGCCAAAATCGACACGGGCCTCGTCCACCATCACCTGGGCAAAGGTATAGTCCACGTCCGCCCCGGGCAAACTGGGCGGCCCCACGACGCAGATCTTCGAGACGGACGACACGCCTCCGCCCATGCCGTTGAGCTGACGTCCATAGGCATCCGGACTGCCCATCAGGGCCAGGAACAAGGCACTCCAGTCCTCTTGCCTGGCGGGCAGGTCGGCACGATGCAGGATCAGGCCCTTGCTCGTGCCGCCCCGCATGAAAACCGCAGGCAGGCTGTCCGTGCCCGGCAAAGGGCGATCCGATGGGGGATCGATCATGGATCGGGTCATAGGTAGTACCGCCGCGCGAGCTCTTCATGATCCTGTTCCAGTTCGGACACGGGGCCTTCGGCAACCACGGTGCCGGCACGCAACATGTAGAACCGGTCAATGACCTGGGCGGCCAGCAGCATGTTCTGCTCGACGAGCAGAATCGACACGTCGCCGTCATTGCGCAACGCACGCATCATGGCACCGATTTCCTGGACGAATAGCGGCGACAGGCCGGCCGAGGGTTCGTCAAACAGCATGATGCGGGGTTCGGCCATCAAGGCCCGGCCAATGGCAAGCATCTGCTGCTCGCCACCCGACATGGTCGACGCACGCTGGGCAACCCGTTCTTTCAGGCGCGGAAAGTAGTGAAACACTCTTTCGAGATTGCGGTCGAAGGTCTTGGGCGCCCGCGCCAGGGATCCCAGACGCAGATTGTCGAGCACCGTCAGGTCGCCGAACAGGTCACGCTCCTGGGACAGCTGCAGCAGGCCGCGACGCACGATCACATGCGGCGGACACTGATGGATCGGTTCACCGAACAGCTCCAGGGTCCCGCCGGATGGCCGCAGGAACCCCGACACGGCGTTCAGCAGCGTCGTCTTGCCCGCGCCGTTGGTGCCCAGCAGGCCGACCGCCTCGCCTTCGTACAGGGACAGGCCTATGCCCGACAGGGCCTGGGTCCTGCCATAGCGCACGTCCAGATTTGAAAGATGGAGAATGGGATCAGGCATGGCCTAAATAAACCTCCAGCACATGTTTGTTGTTCCGGATCTCGCCGGGCGGGCATTGGGCGATTTTTTCGCCGTAATTCAGCACCAGCACCTGATCCGACACCGCCATCACGAGATCCTGGACGT
>DISE01000053.1:833-13287 GCA_002421865.1 Castellaniella sp. UBA6218 | reverse complement strand
CGAGATTGCGGTCGAAGGTCTTGGGTGCCCGCGCCAGGGAGCCCAGACGCAGATTGTCGAGCACCGTCAGGTCGCCGAACAGGTCACGCTCCTGGGACAGCTGCAGCAGGCCGCGACGCACGATCTGATGCGGCGGACACTGATGGATCGGTTCGCCGAACAGTTCCAGGGTCCCGCCGGATGGCCGCAGGAACCCCGACACCGCATTCAGCAGCGTCGTCTTGCCCGCACCGTTGGTGCCCAGCAGGCCGACCGCCTCGCCTTCGTACAGCGACAGGCCAATGCCCGACAGGGCCTGGGTCCTGCCATAGCGCACGTCCAGATTCGAGAGATGGAGAATGGGATCAGGCATGGCCTAAATAAACCTCCAGCACATGTTTGTTGTTCCGGATCTCGCCGGGCGGGCATTGGGCGATTTTTTCGCCGTAATTCAGCACCAGCACCTGATCCGACACCGCCATCACGAGATCCTGGACGTGTTCGACCAGAAGAATCGCAATGCCCTCGGCCGCCAGGTCCCGCAAGGACTGGCCCAGATGCAGGCGATCACCGGGCGACAGACCCACGGCGGGCTCGTCCAGCATGATCAGTTCGGCGCCGGCCACCATGGCGCGGGCGATTTCCACCAGCCGCTGCTGGCCGAAAGACAAATCGCCAGCGGGTCGATCCGCCAGATCGGCGATGCCCATTTTGTCCAGCATCGCCCGGGCGCGTCCGGTCGCGGCGCGTTCGGCCCGGTCCGATGCGGGCCAGCGCGTGACGCAGCCCCAGAACGTGCTGGGCGTATCCAGTTCGAGCCCCGTCAGAACGTTTTCCAGGACCGACATTTCGCGCAGGATGCCATTGTTCTGGAACGTACGGCGGATCCCCAACGCGGCAATCTGCGCCGGGCGCATGCCGGTGATCGGCTGGTCCTTGAACGTGACGTGCCCCTGCGCCATCGGCACAAACCCGCCGATGGCGTTGAATGCGGTCGTCTTGCCGGCACCGTTCGGCCCCATCAACGTCAGCACTTCGCCCCGCTGGACGGAAAACGACAGCCCATTGACGGCGGTCAAGCCCGAAAAGCGGACGGTCAAATCACGAACCTCAAGCATTTCGACGGCCCTCCCGGTACAAGCGTTCCCTCATCCAGGGCAGATGAGCAGCCAGAAACCCGCCGACGCCCTTGGGCATGAAGAACAGCACCACGATCAGAAGGGCACTGAAGACGATTTCTTCCAGGCCCGGAAAATTGCGCAGCAGTTCAGGCAGACCTGTCAGCAGCACGGCGCCGATCATGGATCCGGCCAGACTGCCCAGGCCGCCGATCATCACGATGACGAAATGCATGAGCATCTGCGAAATGCCGAACGTATCCGGCGACACCCGGCCATTGAGAATGGCATACAAGGCGCCAGCCAGACCGGTGATCAGGCCACTCCAGGCAAAGGCAATGATCTTCGTCCGGTTGACGGCAATCCCCAGGGAACCGGCGGCCGGTTCGTTATTGCGCACGGCAACGAACGCCCGCCCGTAGCGCGAGTGCAGCAGCAAAGCGCTGGCGCCCACACCGATGACCACCATGAACAGGAACAAGTAATACTTCTTCATGTCGCTCAGGGCGAAGCCAAGCATGGAGACGTCCGGCATGTTGAAGCCGCCCGAACCATAGGTGATGGCATCGCCATGAACGTAGAACCAGCGCATCAGCTCGCCAAACGCCAGCGTGATGATGGCCAGGTAATAGCCGCGCACACGCAGCGCCGGCAAGCCGACCAGTATGCCGGCCAATCCGCCGCAGACAGTTGCCACCAGGATGGCCGACAGGCTGCCAAAACCCAGGTGCACCATGGACAGACCCGCCGCATAGGCGCCGATGCCAAAAAAGGCGGCGCTGGCAAAAGCCAGCTGGCCAAGATAGCCCAGAACCGTATTCAGGCCCACGGCGACCAGGCAATAGACCAGCATGGTACTGGCCACGAACAGCTGATAATCATTGGCCAGCAGCGGCAGCGCCAGCAGCAGGGCCAGAATGATGATGACGACATATCGCATCGTCGATACGGGCAGCGCTTTATCCACGACCTTGCCTCCATTCTCCGAGCAAGCCCTGCGGCCGAACCACCAGGACCAGGATGATCGCCAGGTATGCCGTGATTTCCACCAGGGCACTGGACACATAACCGCCGATCAGATTTTCCAGCACCCCCAGCATCAAAGCCCCCAGCACGGCGCCTGGCAGGGAACCGAAACCGCCCAGCGTCATGGCCGCGAACGCCTGAATCAGCATGTGGGCGCCCATGTCCGGATAGACCAGCGTGCTGGGCGCAATCAGAATGCCGGCCACCGCGCCGAGCGCGGCGCTCGCGCCCCACATCAGATTCTGGAATCGCGGCACGTTGATGCCGACCAGCGCCGCGCCGCGCGGCGTCTGCGAAGCGGCCTGAATGACCTTGCCCGTCTGCGTGCGCTGGAAGAAATAGAAGAATCCCAGGACGATGATCACCGAAGCGCCGGCCACCAGCAGATCCTGCGGCAGCAACACGACCGAACCAATCTCGATGGGATCGCCATCCACCAGCGGCTGCAACGGCGCAACCTCGCGACCATAGAAAAAGCGCGACACGCCCTTGAAAAGATAGGACAGCGCGATCGTCATCATGGCCAGGCTGATGTGCGGCGCATTCTGCAAAGGACGCATCAGCAGGCGCTCGACCAGACTGCCGAACACCGCCAGCAGAACCAGCGCAAACACGATGGAGGCCGCATACGACCAGCCCAGCGTCTGCTGGGCGATCAAGATCGCGAACGCCCCCAGCATGAAAAATTCACCGTGACAAAAATTGACGATCGTCGTGGAACGGTAGAGCACGGTCATGCCCAATGCCACCACCGCGTACACGCTGCCATTCACGAGCCCACTCACAATCAGCTGAGCCAGCATACATTCACCCTCATCCGCAGCCGCTCCGGGCGCTCCCGTACGGGGCGCCCGGCCAGCGCATTTATCGTGTGCCGGACGGCGATCTCAATGGTCGGCCGGATACGTGGCGACGATCTCGGCGTGGTCTTTGGGCCAATAGATCATCTTGCCGCTGCTGATCCCCGCGTGGACTTCCGGCGTGAAAGTCAGGGGACCGGACTGCAGACCCGGATTGAAATCATGCAGTTTGTTCAGCGCATCGATGAACTTCGCCCTCGTCAGGTCGGGTCCGGCCTGCTTCAGTGCCTCGACAACCGCCAGCGCGCCCGTCATGCCCATGAAGCTGAGCGTTTCCACCGGCTCATTCGGATAGTACTTGCGGTACATGTCCTTCCATTTGCCGAATTCCGGCGCATCCAGGGTGCTGGACAAGGGATAGAAGACGAACAGGTTTTTGGTCGCTTCCGGGTTTCCGACACGATGGACCATATCTTCGATCGACACGCCTTGCGTGGTGACGGTCGGGGCCTTGACACCGTATTTGGCGGCATCGCGCAGATACAGCGTCAGTTCGGGCGGATACAGGATCGCCAGCACCACGTCGGGCTTGGCGTTGCGCAGTTTGAGCAGTTGGGAAGTCGCGCTGGTACTGCCGCGTTCGAGCCAGACGGATTCCACAGGCTCGATCCCTTTGCTCTTCATGTATTCAAGCAGAGGATTGATATGCGATTTACCCCATTCGTCGGAATGGCTGATGATCGCGATCCGCTTGGCGCCCGGCTTGGACAGCGCGAAATCCAGCATGGTGTGGGTGACCGTGGTGGTGGTCGCGATCGGGTGGAACAGATTGGCCATGACCGGCGAAGAAATCGCCGAGCTGGCGGCGCCCAGGACCATATAGGGCAGATCAGGGTTCCGTGCGAGTTCCGGCTTGATGGCCATGACCGTACCGCTGCACCACCCGCCATGCACCATGAAAACCTGATCCTGCGAGATCAATTTTTTGGTTGCCGAAATCGTCTTGTTCGGATCGCACGCATCGTCTTCGATCAGCAATTCAATCTGCCGGCCATTGATGCCGCCGTGCGCGTTGACGTCCTTGTAGACGGCGGCTGCGCCGAACAGAGGCAGCGAGCCGACCGCCGTCGGGCCTGTCAGGGGTCCGAACATGCCGATGCGGATCGTCGTGTCCGTCACGCCGGTTTCGGCCAAAGCCGGCGACGCCGTCGTCGCCATGGAGGCCGCCAAAAAGAGGGCCGCCGTTGCTAGGGATTTCTTCATTGTTTCCTCCTGGGTATTGTTTTGACTGCTGGGTCGATCAGGCGTGGCGGCGAGCCGCCGCCTGAGCGCCTGCGATGCGCCCGAATACAACGCCGCGCAGGACGGATGTGGCACCGGTATAGGTGCCGTAGTACAGCCCGGTCATCTCTCCGGCCGCATACAGGCCATCGATCGGCTCGCCATCTGTATTCAGGACCTCGCTCCGGGGGCTGACCTTGATGCCGCCGAAGGTGAAGCAATTGCCGCAAATCACCGGGTAGGCGAGAAACGGCCCCTGGTCGATGCGGCGCGACCAATGGGACTTGGGCGGTTGATAACCCGGCGCGGTCGCCAGATCATCTTTCCGCAGCGGATCGAAAGGACCGTCCGTGCAGGCCGCGTTGTACTGCCCGACCGTGGCCCGCAAGGCGGCGGGATCCAGGCCCAGAGCTTCGGCCAGGGCTTCCAGGCTGGGGGCGCTGACAGGCGGCTGGTCAGAACGCACGGAACGTTTCCAGTTGGGCACGTCGTCGATCTTCGAATCCAGAATCACCCAGGCAATGCCCTCGGGCTGTTTGAGAATCTGGCGCGTGATGTTTTCATAGGTGGCATCGACGGTGCTGGGCGCTTCGTTGATGAATCGCTCCGCACGCTTGTTGACGAGAATGCCGTAATTGAAGACCAGCACGATCGGTTCGGGCGCGCCCGAACGCGGATCCAGCGGTTCGGCATGGATTTCGCTGAAATCGCCCGCAGGCGCAGCGCCGATGTCCAGCGCCATGCGAATGCCTTCACCCTTGTTGTAATAGCCGCCGCGGGCCACCGGACGCAGATAGCGCGCATTCGGTCCCATATAGCGCACCAGCATCTCGGCATTGCCTTCGAAGCCGCCGCACGCCAGGACGACGGACCTGGCATTGAAACGCAGGCGTCGGTTGCCCTTGCCGCTGGCTTCCAAACCGACGACGACGCCCGCGTCATTCAACACCAGACGGCGCGCCGTCGTCTCGTAGAAAAACCGCGCGCCGGCCTTTTCGGCCGCCGGAGCCAGGGCTTCGACGATGGCCAGGCCGCCGCCCACCGGCCCCAGGCGCGTGGTGCAGGTCGTAATGAAATAGCCCGGCTGGCTGTCAAAACGCACACCATAACGTTTCAACCATTGCAAAGAGGGCCCTGCCCGATCGGCCAGGGTGCTGATCAGTTCCGGATCGGTGAAATTCAGCACCTTGACGATCGAGGACCAGTTCTCGAAATCCCGAGCGGTCTCGGCAACCAGTTCCGGGTCCAGATAATGACCCGCATTTTCAGCGAAATGGCTCTCCAGGTCATCGGCGACCTCCGTTTCGCTTTTCATGCGCATCAGCGCCTCGGTCCAGCGGGTCTGGCCGCCACGGTTTTCAATATCCGAACGCTCAAGCAGCGCCACGCTGGCGCCCTGCTCCAGGGCTTCCATCGCGGCCGACAGGCCAGCCGCGCCACAGCCGACGATGACAACATCAAAATTCAAATTGTCCGCATGCGTGGACATGGCACTTCCTCCTTATGCGATGTTTGTTCGAGACGGGGTGCGTCAGTAACGACGCACGAACGGGTTGGGCATGTTCAGGTCCGTGGAAATCCAGACGCTCTTGGCTTCCATGTATTCCTTGACGGCCTCCACACCGCCCTCCCGGCCCAGGCCGCTGTCTTTGAAACCGCCAAAAGGCGTCGTGTAGCTGGTCGAGCGGTAATTGTTGATCCACACCGTGCCGGCGCGCAGGCGTTCCGACAGCAACATGGCGCGGTGCAGGCTCTTGGTCCAGACGCCGGCCGCCAGGCCGAAGCGGATGTCATTGGCGATGCGGATGGCGTCCTCTTCGTCCTTGAACCGCAGGATGGACAGCACGGGGCCGAAGACTTCTTCCTGGGCGATCCGCATGGAATTGTCCACGTCCACGAAAATGGTCGGCTCGACGAACTGGCCGGCGCCGTATTCCGGACCTTCCAGGGAACGACCGCCAGCGACGCAGCGCGCACCTTCGCTCTTGGCGATATCGATGTAGCGCAGGACTTTTTCGAACTGCGGGCGGGTGGCGACGGGGCCGATTTGCGTATCTGGCTTGCTCGGATCGCCGATCTTGGCGGAACGGGTGATTTTCAGCAGACGCTCGACGAATTCATCGTGAATCGACTCCTGCACCAGCAGGCGGGAGCCCGCCATGCAGGTCTGGCCACCCGCCGAAAAGATGCCGGTGATCACGCCATTGGCGGCCTTTTCCTGATCGGCGTCGTCGAAAATGATGTTGGGCGACTTGCCGCCCAGTTCGAGCGACACACGTTTCAGGTGCGCGGCAGCGGTGGTGTAGACCCTGCGGCCGGCTTCGTCGCCGCCGGTAAAGGCGATCCGGGCCACCTGAGGATGACTGACGATGTGATCGCCGATGTCCTTGCCATAGCCGCTGATGACATTGATGACCCCCGGCGGGAAACCGGCCTCTTCGACCAGTTTGGCCAGCTCGTACATCGACACCGAAGTGAATTCGGACGGTTTGCAAACGATGGTATTGCCCGCACACAGCGCGGTGCCGAGCTTCCAGGCGGTCAGCAGCAGCGACGAATTCCAGGGCGTGATGCTGGCGACGACACCCATGGGCTCGTAGCGCACCATGTTGAACACGCCCGGCTTGTCGATGGGCACGACCGAACCCTGGATCTTGTCGGCCAGGCCGCCGTAGTAATAGAAATACTTGGCCATGTATTTGACCTGACCCAGCACTTCGCTCATCAGTTTGCCGTTGTCACGGCTTTCCGCGTAGGCCAGCCGTTCGGCATCGCGCTCGACCAGCGCGCCCAGCTTGTGGAGCAGCAAGCCGCGGTCCGATGCGGACAGGCGCGACCAGGGGCCCACGAAGGCATCGGCCGCCGCTTTGACGGCGCGATCCACATCCACCGTGTCGGCTTGCGGCACTTCGGCCCAGGCCTCTCCGGAAAACGGATCCTGGCTTTCGAGCCAGCGGGACGAATGCGGATCGACCCACTCGTTGTTGATGAACAGTTGGTAACGCGACATCATTGGGCTCCTGTGTAAGACACTCGAATTTGGAAGGCTGAATCGAGTATGATGGCCCGAAGATGATGCGTAAATTGATTAATATTCAATAGTTGATGAGGTTTCATCAACTATCGGATCAGGAGCCGGGCATGCGTCGAAAAATCCCCAACACGACCGCTCTCGCCGTCTTCGAAGCCGCCGCCCGGCACGGCAGCTTCGCCCGGGCAGCCAACGAACTCTGTCTGACGGAAAGCGCCATCAGCCGGCAGATCGCAGCCCTGGAGCAATATCTGGAACTCAAGCTGTTCACGCGCGTCAAAAGACAGGTCATCCTGAACGACATGGGTCGCGCCTATCTGCAGAACATCAGCAAAAGCCTGGCCGATCTCGAAGCGCACACCCTGTCCCTGATGAACAACAAGGGCAATGACGGCGTCCTGGAACTGGCCGTGCTGCCCACATTCGCCAACCGCTGGCTCATGCCCCGGCTGCGCAGTTTCCAGAACCGGCACCCGAACATCACGATCAACATGACGGAAAAGCCGCTGCCTTTTCTGTTCCAGGACACGCAATTCGACGCCGCCCTGCATTTCGAGCACCCCAGCTGGACGGGCGTGGCCAAAGTGGACCTGTTCGAAGAACGCCTGGTTCCGGTCGTCAACCCCGCATTCTTCGACGTGTCGCAGCTCACGGCCCCCGAAGACCTGCTGCGCATCCCCCTGTTGCACAAATCCACCCGTCCGGAGGCCTGGCGGCACTGGTTCGAACTGTCCGGGCAGGACGCCCGGGGCACATCCGCGCTGGGCATCCGGTTCGATATGTACGGCATGATCATCGAGGCGGCACGCTCCGGCCTGGGTGCGGGACTCGTCCCCCGTTTCTATGTGGAAAACGAGATCCACCGGCAGGACCTGATCATCCCGTTCGACATCGAGCTGCGGCATGAAAAACGCTACTGTTTCGTCTACCCGGAACACAAAAAAGATTCGCGCCTGGTTCAGCTGTTCTGCGACTGGCTGCTGGAACGCAAACAGGAATTCAACACCGCGCCCGCACCCGCGGCCACCCATCAACGCAAAAGCAAGGCCGCGTATCTCTAGAGCCAGAGCCGGCCGGGGATGATCGCCACGGCGGTCAGAACCCCGACAGGACGATCTTGCCGATGGTGTGGCCGCCTTCAATGAGCGCATGAGCTGCTCTCAGGTTGGCGGCATTGATCGGCCCCAGCTCACGTGTCCGGGTGGCGCGGATTTCCCCGGCATCCGCGAGACGGGCGATTTCATTCAGGATTTCATGCTGACGGATCATGTCGGGCGTGTCTTGCATCGGCCGCGTGAACATGGCCTCCCAGTGGAAGGACACGCACTTGGATTTGTAGGGCCGCAAATCCAGCGGATCGGGGTCGTCGATCAGGCCGAAGCGGCCCTGAGGGGTGATGAAGCGAGCGATCTCGGCCCAGGCCTGGGTGCTGGTGTAAGACGAAAAAACATAATCGACCGTCTTGAATCCCAGTTGCCGTACCTGCGCTTCCAGCGGCTGACTGTGATCGATCACATGATCCGCACCCAAATCACGGACCCAGGCGGCACTTTCGGGGCGCGATGCGGTGGCCAGCACGGTCAGACCCGCTCTGCGGGCCAGCTGGATCGCCATCGACGGCACGCCACCCGCGCCGCCCAGAATCAGGATCGACCGCCCTGGCAAGGCCGGGCGCGGCACATCGACCTCTAGACGGTCGAACAGCATCTCATACGCTGTCAACGACGTCAGCGGCAAGGAAGCTGCCATCGCATGACTGAGCGTGGCCGGCTTATGCCCCACGATCCGTTCATCGACCCGCTGAAACTGCGCATTGGAACCCGGCCGGTCGAGCACACCGGCATAGAACACCGCATCGCCGGGACGGAACAGCGTCACGTCCTTGCCCACCCGTTCGACCACGCCGGAGGCGTCATAACCGATGATCCGCGGCTGTTCCGGCGTGCCCCGCAAAGTGTTGCGGCTTTTGATGTCCCGTGGATTGACCGCTACGGCTTCAACCCTGACCAGCAGATCCCGGGGGCCGGGTTCCGGGACCGGGCATTCAAAATCAAACAGCGACCGCTCGTCTTCGATGGGCAGACTGTCCACATATCCAACCGCTCTCACGCCAATCTCCTTTTTCCTTGTGGTTCGCGCCTGATGGCCCGGGAGACGACATGCTACCCCATCGCCCCCGGGCTTCAGATATAGCCCTGTTCACGCCAGCGTGCGCGCGTGTCCGCATCGACGCCCAGCCGTTCCAGCACGGTATCGGTATCCTGGCCCAGCGTCGGCGCGGGGCGGTCGATGCCGCCCGGGGTGGCCGACAATTTCGGCACGATCCCGGGGACCTGGCAGGGTGTGCCGTCGGGCAGCGGCTGGTCCAGGATCATGTCGCGGGCCCGGTAGTGCGGGTCGGCGGCGATGTCGGCGATGTCGTAGATGCGCCCCGCCGGAATGCGCGCCGCGTTCAGGATTTCCAGCACCTCGTCCTGGGTGCGCGTCGCGGCCCAGTCGCCGATGGCGCCGTCGATGTCCGCGACCCGGGCGACGCGCCCGGCGTTGTGCGCCAGGGCCGGGTCGTCTCCCAGGTCCGGCCGGCCGATGGCCTGCATCAGCCGCCGGAAAATGCTGTCGCCGTTGCCGGCGATCAGCACATAGCCGTCGCGGCAGGCATAGGCATTGCTGGGCGCGATGCCCGGCAGGCTGCTCCCGGCCGGCTGGCGGACCTCGCCGAACACGGCGTATTCGGGCAACAGGCTTTCCATCATGTTGAAGACCGACTCGTACAACGCCACATCGATCATCTGGCCCGCGCCGTCGCGGTCGCGCGCACGCAGCGCCAGCAGCACGCCGATGACGCCGTGCAGGGCCGACAGGGAATCGCCGATGGACACGCCCACGCGCACGGGCGTGCGCCCCGGTTCGCCGCTGAGATGCCGCAGGCCGCCCATGGCCTCGGCCACCACGCCGAAGCCGGGCCGGTCGCGATAGGGGCCGGTCTGGCCGTAGCCCGACACGCGCAGCATGACCAGGCGCGGGTTGACGGCGCGCAGGTCGTCCCAGCCCAGACCCCAGGATTCCAGAGTGCCCGGCTTGAAGTTTTCGACCACCACGTCGCATTCGGCGGCCAGGCGGCGCACGACGGCCTGGATTTCCGGCTGGCGCAGGTCCAGGGTCACGGACTGTTTGTTGCGCGACTGCACCTGCCACCAGACCGAGGTGCCCTCGTGCAGCAGGCGCCAGTTGCGCAGGGGATCGCCCTGGCCGGGGGGTTCGATCTTGATGACCTCGGCGCCGAATTCGCCCAGGATCTTGGCGGCGAACGGTCCGGCGATGAGCTGGCCCATTTCCAGCACCCGGATGCCGTCCAGGGGTTTGCGCATGTCCGTCCTCCGATGACAATGGATACTGGACGATTCTATCGTCACCGGGCCGGCGCTGCCCGCTCGAGGCCGCCCGGCGATCAGTCGGCCACCAGCGCCCGCCCGCAGGCCACGCCGGAAGACCAGGCCCACTGGAAGTTGTAGCCCCCCAGCCAGCCGGTGACGTCCACGGCCTCGCCGATCACGTGCAGGCCCGGACAGCGGCGCGATTCCAGACTGCGCTGATCGAGTTCGTCGGTATCCACGCCGCCGCTCATCACCTCGGCCTTCTTGTAGCCGGCCGTGCCCGTGGGCCACAGTGTCCAGCCGTGGATGTGCCCGGCCAGGACACGCAGGCGTCGGTCGGGGGCGTCGGCCAGACGCAGGCCGGCCAGCCCTTCGAGTTCCCGCCTGTCCGCGGCGCCCCCCGCGTTCCCGCCGGATGCCTGGCCCGCGGCCCCGAGCCAGGCCTCGGCCAGCCGCCGGGGCCAGACCTGGGCCAGCGCGGCGGCCACGGTCTGGCGGCCGCCCGTCTTGGCGGCCACCAGGGTTTCGGCCATGTCGCGGCCGGGCGACAGATCGATGCATATCGGATCGCCGGGACGCCAATGACTGGAAATCTGCAGAATGCCTGGTCCCGACAGGCCGCGATGGGTGAACAGCAGATCCTCCAGGAACTCGGCGCGCATCGGGCGGCGGGACCGCTTCCCGCCCCCTTCGGGCGCGGCGGCTTCATGCGACAGGCGCACTTCCAGGGACACGCCGGCCAGGGCCGCATAGGGCCGCCACTGGTCCGGGTCGAAAGTCAGCGGCACCAGCGCCGGACGCGGTTCGACGATGCGCAACCCGAACTGGCGCGCGATCCGCAGACTGAAGTCGGTGGCGCCCATCTGCGGGATCGCCATGCCGCCGGTCGCCAGCACCAGCCGGGCGGCCCGGATCGGCCCCGTATCGGTGTCCAGCCGGAAGCCGTCCGCCTCCCGGCCCACGGCCCGGACCGCGCACGGCATGCGCCAGCGCACCCCGCCCGCCTCGCACTCGCGGCGCAGGACCTGGATGATGGATTCGCTGGAGTCGTCGCAGAACAGCTGGCCCCGGTGCTTTTCGTGCCAGGACACGCGGTGCGCGCGCAGCAGATCCAGGAAATCCCCCGGCCCGTAGGCCCGCAGGGCGGAACGGCAGAAATCGGGATTGCGCGACAGGAACTGCGCGGGACTCGCACCCAGGTTGGTGAAGTTGCAGCGGCCGCCCCCGGAGATGCGGATCTTTTCCGCCAGCCTTTCGGCGTGGTCGATCAGGACCACCCGCAGGCCGCGCCGGGCCGCCACGGCGGCGGCCATCATGCCGGCCGCGCCGGCGCCGACGACGGCCGCGTCGAAACGGTCCCCCACGGAAATCAGGCGCCTTCGCGGATGCAGTCCACGTAGTAGCGCCGCACCCCTTGCTCGTCGGTCTCGTAGGCCAGCCCGTGGACGTCGGTCTCGAACCCCGGGAACTGCTGATTGAATTCCTGGGTGAACTTCAGGTAATCGACGATGTCGCGGTTGAAGCGCTCGCCCGGGATCAGCAGCGGGATGCCCGGCGGATAGGGCGTCAGCAGCACCCCGGTGACGCGGCCCTCGAGCTGGTCGACCTGGACGCGTTCGACCTCGCGGTGGGCCATGCGCGCATAGGCGTCGGCCGGACGCATGGCGGGCACCATGTCGCTGAGATAGACCCGCGTGGTCAGGCGCGCGAAATCGTAGTGGCGATAGGCCTCGTGGATCTGCTGGCACAGATCGCGCAGCCCCATGCGCTCGTAGCGCTTGTGCGAACGGCTGAATTCCGGCAGCACCCGCCACAGGGGCTGGTTGCGGTCGTAGTCGTCCTTGA
>DISE01000053.1:0-747 GCA_002421865.1 Castellaniella sp. UBA6218 | reverse complement strand
CGGCCAGATCGCCGAAGCCGTGCCATTCGTCGCCCGAACCCAGGATCCAGTCCTCGCGGTTGCCGATGCCGTCGGACACCAGCCGGTTGGGGCCCCAGACCTTGAACCACCAGTCGTTCTTGCCGAACTCGGACTCGACCTTGCGCATGGCGCGGCGGAAATCCAGCGCCTCGCGGATGGATTCCTCGACCAGGGCCGTGCCGCCCGGGGGTTCCATCATGGCCGCCGCCACGTCGCNNGGCTGGTCGAGGTGTGCATCAGGAAGGCTTCGTTGAAGAGATTGCGGTCCAGCGCGCGGGTCTCGGAATCCTGCACCACGATCTGCGAGGCCTGCGACAGGCCCGCCAGCAGCTTGTGCGTGGAGTGCGTCGCATAGATCATCGTGTCCTTGCTGCGCGGCCGGTTGGGGCCGATGGCGTGCATGTCTTCGTAGAACTCGTGGAAGGCAGCGTGCGGCAGCCAGGCCTCGTCAAAGTGCAGGGTGTCGATTTCCGAGCCGAGCTTTTCCTTGATCATCTCGACGTTGTAGATCACGCCGTCGTAGGTGCTCTGGGTCAGCGTCAGGATGCGCGGGCGCTTGTTGGCGGCCTCGCGCGCGAAGGGGTTGGCTTCGATCTTCTTGCGGATGTTCTCGGGATCGAACTCTTCGAGGGGAATCGGCCCGATGATGCCCAGGTGATTGCGCGTGGGACGCAGGAACACCGGGATGGCGCCGGTCATGGTGATGGCGTGCAGGATCGACTTGTG
>DISE01000042.1 GCA_002421865.1 Castellaniella sp. UBA6218 | reverse complement strand
GAGGTCTTGCCCACGCCCGGGGGGCCTACCAGGCACAGGATCGGCGCCTTGAGCTTGTCCACGCGCTGCTGCACCGCCAGATACTCGACGATGCGCTCTTTGACCTTTTCCAGCCCGTAGTGATCGGCATCGAGGACTTCCTCCGCGTTCTTCAGGGCATTGTTGACACGGCTCTTCTTGCGCCATGGCAGGCTCAGCAGCGTGTCGATGTAGTTGCGCACGACAGTGGCCTCGGCCGACATGGGCGACATCAGCTTGAGTTTCTTCAACTCGGCGTCGGCCTTTTTGCGGGCCTCCTTGGGCAGATGCGCCGCCGCGATGCGGCGTTCGAGTTCCTCAAGGTCGGCGCCTTCCTCGCCTTCGCCCAGTTCCTTCTGGATGGCCTTGACCTGCTCGTTCAGGTAGTAGTCGCGCTGGCTCTTTTCCATCTGCTTTTTCACGCGGCCGCGGATGCGCTTTTCGACCTGCAGGATCTCGATTTCCGATTCCAGTTGGGCCAGCAGCGCTTCCAGGCGGCGCGAGGCGGCGGGCATGTCCAGCAAGGACTGCTTCTGCTCGATCTTCAGCGGCAGATGGGCCGCAATGGTGTCGGCCAGACGGCCGGCATCCTCGATTCCGGACAAGGAAGTCAGGATTTCCTGGGGGATCTTCTTGTTCAGCTTGACGTATTGCTCAAACTGGGCCACGACGGCGCGGCGCAGGGCCTCGGCCTCGGCCAGATCGGACTGGTCTTCCTCGATGCCCGAGACGCGCGCGGAAAAATGCGATTCGGCATCGGTGACTTCGTGCACGCGGGCGCGCTGCAGCCCTTCGACCAGCACTTTGACGGTGCCGTCGGGCAGTTTGAGCATCTGCAGGATGTTGGCCGCACAACCGATTTCGTACAAATCGTCGGGCGTGGGCTCGTCCTTGCCCGCGGACTTCTGGGCCACCAGCATGACGCTGCTGCCGGCCTCCATGGCCAGTTCGAGCGCCTTGATGGAACGGGGCCGCCCCACGAACAGGGGGATGACCATGTGGGGAAAGACCACGACGTCGCGCAGCGGCAACAGCGGCAGTTCCACAGGTTCCTTGGTCAGGATCTGGCTAGCAGACATGGTTGATTCCTCAAGCTATTGAATCTGAAAGAAAAAGGAAGCGGGGGCTTCCTTTTTCGTATGGTGCCTGCTGATGAATATGGTGCCGTACAGGCGCTTTTCAAGAGCCGAGGGCACGCTGCCAGTATACGGGAACCAACCGCCCTCCGGGATGGGCCATCCCCGTCCGTCGGGACGGGAACGAGCCCGGCGCGCGATCAGGCTGCGGCCGATCGGAGGGTCTTTTCCTCGGCCTGGCGGTCGGGCCGGGGGCCCTTGACCAGCGTCGGTGTGTCCCGACCTTCGACCGCGTCCTTTTCCAGGATCACGCGATTGATGTCCCGGCGCGAGGGCAATTCATACATCGTGCCCAGCAGCGACTGTTCCATGATGGAGCGCAGGCCCCGCGCGCCGGTGCGGCGCTTGATGGCCCGGCGGGCGATCGCCGTCAGTGCCTCGGGCGTCACATCCAGCTCGACGTCCTCCATTTCGAACAGCTTCTGGAACTGCTTGACCACGGCGTTGCGGGGCTCGGTGAGGATGCGAACCAGCGTGTCCTCGGTCAGCTCTTCCAGGGTGGCGACCACCGGCAGGCGGCCGACCAGTTCGGGAATCAGGCCGAATTTGATCAGGTCTTCGGGTTCGACCTCGGCGAACAGTTCGCCCACGCCGCGCTCGGAACGCGCGCGCACAGTGGCGGCGAAGCCGATGCCGGAGCGCTCGCTGCGGTCGCGGATGATCTTTTCCAGGCCATCGAAAGCACCGCCCACGATGAACAGGATATTGGTGGTGTCGACCTGGACAAAGTCCTGGTTCGGGTGCTTGCGCCCCCCCTGCGGCGGCACCGAGGCCACCGTGCCCTCGATGAGCTTCAGCAGGGCCTGCTGCACGCCCTCGCCCGAAACGTCGCGAGTGATGGAAGGATTGTCGGACTTGCGCGAAATCTTGTCGATTTCGTCGATATAGACGATGGCCCGCTGGGCTTTTTCGACTTCGTAATTGCAGTTCTGGAGCAGTTTCTGGATGATGTTCTCGACGTCCTCGCCAACATAACCGGCTTCCGTCAGCGTGGTGGCGTCGGCCATCACGAAGGGCACGTCCAGCATGCGAGCCAGGGTCTGGGCCAGCAAGGTCTTGCCCGATCCCGTCGGTCCGATCAGCAGGATGTTGCTCTTGGACAGCTCGACGTCACCGTCCTTGGCGTCCTGGTAGCGGATGCGCTTGTAGTGGTTGTAGACCGCCACCGCCAGATTGCGCTTGGGCGTTTCCTGGCCGATGACGTAGCCGTCCAGGAAGGACTTGATTTCCTCCGGCGTAGGCAGTTCCTTGCGCACGGCGGCGCGCGCCTCGTCCTGGGACTCTTCGCGGATGATGTCATTGCACAGGCTGATGCATTCATCGCAGATGAATACGGAAGGCCCCGCGATCAGCTTGTGGACTTCGTGCTGGCTTTTGTTGCAGAAGGAGCAATGCAGCGCCTTGTCCTCGCTGGAACCTTTTTTCTCGGTCATGGCTATCCAATCACTTGGCTTCGTCGATGCGCGAAACCAGTACCTTGTCGATCAGTCCGTATTCCCGCGCGTCGTCGGCGGACATGAAGTTGTCACGTTCGGTGTCCACGGCGATGCGTTCGATGTCCTGGCCGGTGCGTTCGGCCAGGATGTTGTTCAGACGCTCGCGCAGACTGAGAATTTCCTTGGCCTGGATCTGGATGTCCGAGGCCTGGCCCTGGGCGCCGCCCGAGGGCTGGTGGATCATGATCCGCGAATTGGGCAGCGCATAGCGCTTGCCCTTGGCGCCCGCGGCAAGGAGGAATGCCCCCATGCTGGCGGCCAGTCCCGTGCAGAGGGTGGAGACATCGGGCTTGACGAACTGCATGGTGTCGAAGATCGCCATGCCGGCATAGACCGAGCCGCCCGGGGAATTGATGTACAGCGAGATGTCCTTGTCAGGGTTCTCCGATTCCAGGAACAGCAGTTGCGCAACGACCAGATTGGCCGACTGGTCGTTGACGGGCCCCACGAAGAAGATCACCCGTTCGCGCAGCAGGCGCGAGTAGATGTCGTAGGACCGCTCGCCCCGGCCGGACTGCTCGATCACGATGGGCACGTAGCCCAGGCCGGTGGGGACGACCGAGTCCCCGCCGTACATCGACGCGTAGAAATCGGTGAACCGGTTCATGTCAGCGGGCACCCATCAAAGTGTCGAAATCGACGGCCTCGTCGGTAACCTGGGCGGACGCCAGGACATGTTCGACAAGGTTGTCTTCCAGGACCAGCGATTCGATTTCGGCACGGCGCTGGCGGTCGGACAGGTAATAGGCCACGACCTGGGCGGGCTGCTCGTAGCTCTTGGCGAATTCCTCGATGCGGGCGCGGACCTGCTCCGGCTTGGCCTTGAGGTCGGCGGACTTGATCAGTTCGCCCACCAGCAGACCCAGGCGCACGCGGCGCTCGGCTTCCGGACGGAACGTGTCTTCGGGGATGGGAATGCTGTCGGCGTTGGGCAGTCCGCGCTGCTTCAGTTCCTCGCGCGCGGCGGCGGTACGGCTGGCGACCTCGTTGTCGACCAGTGCCTTGGGCAGATCGAAATCGCAGGCGCCCGCCAGGGCGTCCATGACGTTGGCCTTGGTGCGGTTCTTGGCGCGGGCCTGGGCTTCGCGTTCGACGTTGGCGCGCACATCGGCCAGCAGGGCGTCGACATCGCCTTCGGCCTGACCCAGGGCGCGGGCGAAATCGGCATCGATCGCGGGCAGTTCGGGTTCGGCGACTTCTTTCACGGTGATGGTGAATTCGGCCTGCTTGCCGGCCACGGCGGGGCTGCCGTAGTCTTCGGGGAAGGCCAGGGGGAAGACCTTGGTCTCGCCCGCCTTCAGGCCGGTGGCGGCGACTTCGAATTCAGGCAGCATGCGGCCCTGACCCAGCACAAAGGGGAAATCCCGGGCCGTACCGCCCTCGAAGGCCACGCCATCGATGGTGCCTGCGAAGTCCAGTGTGACGCGGTCGCCGCTCTGGGCGGCGCGGTCGGCGGCCGGCTTGAAGATCGTGCGCTGGCGGCGCAGGATGTCGAGGGTCTGCTGCACTTCTGCGTCACCGACCTGGACGGTGTTGCGGGTGATCTTCAGGGACGACAGGTCCGGCAACTGGATCTCGGGATAGACCTCGAAGGTGGCGGAAAACGCCATGACGCCGTCTTCGGCGCCTTCGACCTTGGGTTCCAGGCTGGGGGTGCCGGCCACGCGCAGGTTCGCGTCCTCGATCACCTTGTCCAGGGATTTGCCGATCTGCGTGTTGATCACGTCATAGCGGACCGACGGGCCATGGCTGCGCTCGATGACCGACAGCGGCGCCTTGCCGGGACGGAAGCCCTGCACCTTCGCCGTCCTGGCGACGCGCTTGAGCTGGGCCTGGACTTCCTTTTCGATGTCGGCGACCGAAACGGTCAGATCAACGCGGCGCTCCAGGCCGGACAATTTTTCAACCACGGGCTGCATTCGGAACCTATTGAAAGATGAACAATAAACGGGGTATTTTAGCGGAAACTGGAACGACCCGTAGGAGGTCGGGGAACCCTACCGGATCACGCTATAATGATCAGCTTGTCTGGCGAACGTGGCGGAATTGGTAGACGCACCAGATTTAGGTTCTGGCGCCGCAAGGCATGAGAGTTCAAGTCTCTCCGTTCGCACCACGGAACTGAAATCTGCTGACAATATAGTATCAAAACACAGCAGAATCAGAGTGTTAGATAATTGCGTTGGTGTGGTTTGATCGCCTAAGACCAAACTTTTCAAGCGGCAAGCCCCATTAAGGCCCCACACGAAGCCCCACACCACTCGCACGGCATCCATCCAGAAGACTGCTGATCGAGAGCGTGAATTGAAGGCCACGCGCACCACGTCCCCGGCCATGCTGCACACCCTGCGTCAGCCGATCTGAACGCTGTTGATATCGGCCAGGACGTTGACGATGCCCTCCACGGCCGTGATGCCGAACACAATGCCGGCCAGCAACGCGCTGGCGCGCGGCGTCGTGTTGCCGTAGGGGTTCGACTCGGACGCGGAATACTGGTGGAAAACCGTAACATCAAGTTGTGCAAAACCGCATCAAGAACCGTACCATACGTGCAGGGCTCTTACGCCCTGAAGAAACGTAAGGCCTCGCAATCGCGGGGCCTTTTTCGTTGGAGCTCCAGTGATTTTCTGTCTATCGGTCTCCGACGCATGGCGCTCAATGCGATGGATCCATTCGATTACCGTCCCGGCTTTTGCTGGGTGCGGCTGAAGTCCTGCATTGCAGGCCGCCCGGGCTGATCTCCGGGCGATCGAATCAATCAAAGATTTCGTGCCAGAACGATTTCTTTTTGTATCGTTTTTCGTAACCAGAATATGTCCTGTCGTAGTCGCGAGCAGGGTGTGAGGGCTGTTGATGTTGGGGTGTTGGCGAGGTTTCTTGGGCGCTACGCTCAATCAGCTTATCGAGTTCACCACGATCCAGCCACACTCCGCGACACTGTGGGCAGTAATCGATCTCGATGTTCTGGCGCGATGACATGGTCAGATCCATGTCTTTGCATACAGGGCACTTCATAGGTCCATCCTTCTGCTGTTCAGGTAGAAGTAAGGTTGACAGATAAATCTAGTTTTTAGTTCCGTGGTTTCGGATGAGCTTTGTAACGCCACCGCAAACCACGGCTATCTGGTTGTCTCCTCCCGGGGCTGTTCGTGGCCTCGTTTCGCGCCCCGCTTGGTGAATGCTGAGTGGGGCGCGGTTTTTTCTGGATCGGCGGCGCGAGCATAAGCTCCCCTGTCAAGTAGACAACGGTTCCCGGCGCGCCACCTCAGCAGGCCACACCGCGCTGAAGATCCCATTCTTTCCTTGCCTGCCGTGTAGCGACGCTATACACTACACGAATGATCAAGAGCTTCCGACACAAGGGCCTGCAAGCCTTCTTCGAGACAGGATCAAAGGCTGGCATCCAGGCCAAGCACGTAGCACGGCTGCACGTTCAACTGACGGTCCTCAACGCGGCAATCGACCCTCAAGACATGAACGCTACCGGGTGGAAGCTGCACAAGGAACAACCCAAAGGGCCAATCAGTCCAAGATCACTGGTCCGTGTCGGTCAGCGGCAATTGGCGCCTCACCTTCTACTTCGAGGGTGTGGACGCCATCCTGGTGGATTACCAGGACTATCACTAGGAGAACATCATGCGTATGCACAATCCAGCACACCCAGGCCTGGCACTGCGCGAATTCTTGGGCGACTTGACCGTCACAGAAGCGGCGGAACATCTGGGCGTCACTCGTACCGCCCTATCCCGCATCCTCAACGGCTCAGCCGGCATCTCGGCAGACATGGCCTTGCGCCTTCGTGATGCCCTGGGAACCAGCGCCGAAATGTGGGTCAACATGCAGGCTCAGTACGATTTGTGGCAGGCAGAGCAAAAGCCTCGACCCGTCGTCACTGCCTTTCGAGAGCCGGCGCATGCGTGAAAATAGCCGCCCGTAGGCGGCGGAACACATGCTGCCAGATCACTACGGAAGACGCGCGCTTCCCGTGGGTGAAGAATCGCAAGACGAGGTCCACACCTTCTCGAAGTCGCTTGGCGAAGTTGTCAGCCCATCATCCACAACAACAAGATCTTCGCGCACAGCGATGAACCGCCTGTATCCAACGTAGCCACCCATCGCATTCTTGGCGTTCACTTCACCGCAGACGCCATACTGGTTACGGAACTTCGCGCTTTCCGGGTCTTTCAGTCCAGCAACAACCCAGCTTCTGACAAGGCGCTGCAGCTTGATCTCATTCATTCGCACGTCTTGCGGCGCGGCCTTTGGCGCTTGGCGCGACTCGGCCTGCGAAAAACGAGGCTCAACTTGTGCGGCCGGTGGCCCGGCCCGGCTGCTGGCGACCACCTGAAAAGCGCCATAAGCCAGCAGCGCAACAGCAGCGAAGCTCGCCAACACGTACTTCCCGACATTGCTTTTGCCTGCGGGCAGATCATCGCTGCTTGCCTGTTCTTGCTCCATGCCGTCTCCGTAACTCTTGATTACGAAGAATGTACCCTCAATGACCCGTCGCATCCAGCGCGGCCGCCTCCATCGTCCGGATGTCCTCGAATAGCCGGTCGTACTCGTCTCGATCCAACTCCATTCGATACATGATCCGTAGCACGACGTTGTAATCCAGCGCGTAAGGCCCGGCTCCCCCGGCGCGCCACTGATTGGCGACTGACACGAACAGGTTGAAGGCCGGTATGAGCGCGGGCTTGCAGAATGCGCACAGGATCGCAGCATTTCCGATGGCATCGTGGATCTGCCCGTAGAGGCATACGACCACTGGGACAATGACCGCGACTCCGAAGTCGGCAAGATCCTGAAAGCCCTGCCCGGCCTGCTGCCAGGATATGACAAGCGCGCTGATGCGTTCTATTCCTCCCATGCGGCGAAGGAGGAATGATGGACTGGAAAACCGTCCCCACGGAGCCGACGCCGGAAATGATGGCCGCGGCGCCTCCATGGCTATCCTTGCTCCAGCTGCAGCCGACATGGGACAGGCCCACCAGGCGGCGATGATCATCATGCGCCAGTGCATCAATCTGCCGACCACAGTGAACCTGGACCTTCTGGCGTCCTTGATCGCTACGATGGCGTCTGCGTACCGCGCAATGATCGGCGCAGCGCCAACGACGAAGGAATTCGACCATGCCTGACTTACCCACAGCCACCGTGGATAACCTAGTGGAAAAACCTATGACAGATTTGCGACAGCAAGGGCTGGCGCGGGTCGAGAAGACTTTGATCAAGGAGCGGCCGACATGATTACATGGGAATCTCATGCGCTCGAAGCTATGCTGACGGAGGCGGCCCGCCGTGGCGCGGCTTTGGCCATCGAGGACATGGTGTGCTACCACTATGCCGATGCCTGTGAGCACCTCGGCATCAGCTACAACACCCTGCAGAAGCGGATCCGTGAGGGTAAAATTCGCCCCGTCGACGGACGGATCACCGGACGCTGAATTACGGCGCTATCTAGCCCTCGATACATCAAAGTAGCGTGCGCCAGGCCCCAAAAAAGCCCCACAAACCGGTAAATTCCGCATGAATCCTAGCCGTTCATTGCGCTCCGTTCGCACCACGCGGCTCCCACTCCATCCTGTGGCCCCCTCCCCCCGCTTCCGCTGACCGCAAAGCCCGGTCTAGAACGCGCTTTCCAGCAGATTCTGCCGCTCCATGATCTCCTGCAGCCCATTGGGCATCGCCCGCTCGCCCGCGAACCGGCAATCCTGATCCAGGGGGTAGTTGCCCCTGCACTTGTCCATCAGCACGCAGCCGCTGAAGACCTCGGTGATCCAGTCGACGAACACGTGGACCTTGGAAGAAAGATGCCGGCTTTGCTGATAGACAACGGAAATCGGCATCGGCGGCGGCGACCAGGTCTCCAGGACCTCGACGAGCTCACCGCGATCCAGATGCTGCGCAACCATATAGCGCGGCGGCTGGATCATGCCGAACCCCGTCAGCCCGGCGTTGACGTAGGCGTCGGCATCGTTGACGGCCAATGAGCCCTTGACCGGAACGGTCACGACCTCGTTGCCGACCTTGAAACTCCAGTCGATGGTGCGCCCGGTCCGGGTCACGAAATAGTTGACGGCCCGATGACGCGGCAGGTCGTCGATCGTCTCCGGCTTCCCGTAGCGTTCCAGATAGGCCGGCGCCGCGCAGGTCACGCTCTTGAAGACGCCGATGCGCTTGGCGATCAGCGAAGAATCCCGCAATTCACCGATACGCAGTACGCAGTCGACGGCATCCTGCACCATGTCGACCGGCCGGTCGCTCAGGCCGACCACCAGTTCGATGTCCGGGTAGCGGTGATGGAAATCGCACAGCCTCGGTATCAGGACCAGCCGGCCCAGGGAGGGCGGCGCGTCGATGCGCAGACGGCCGCGCGGGCCGCGCGCGCGGTCGCGGAAAGACGATTCGGCCTCTTCGACGTCAGCCAGGATGCCGACGCAGCGTTCATAGTAGGACGCGCCATCGGGGGTCAGACTCAGGCGACGGGTGCTGCGATTCAGCAGCCGCGCGCCCAGGTGCCGTTCGAGTTTGCGGATGATCGTGCTCACCGTGGCTCTGGGCATGTCCAGGCTGTCAGCGGCCAGAGTAAAGCTATTGGCGTCGACGACCCGCGTGAAAACGCGCATGGCTTGAAGATGATCCATATCCGTGCTCCTGGCGCGGGACGGCACCGGCCGTGCGCCATTGTTCTTTTGTTTTGAACAGTGATGGCAAAAATTGGATATTTATCCAAATTCGCGAAAAACAAATAATAGCGCACTGTTCAAAAGGAATCCCGTCATGTTTTCTTTCCATGTACGACACGCCGCGCTCGCACTGGCCGGCCTGGTGCTCGCCAGCGGCCTGCTGCTGATGCGCGAGAGCGCCGGCACACTGGCCGATACCGGCCATCCGTCTCCGTCACCCGCGATCCCGGTGGACGTCGCCACGATCCGGTATCAGGCGATCAGGGACTGGCACGAATATTCCGGACGACTGGAGGCCGTGGAACGGGTCGAGATCCGGCCCCTGGTGTCCGGCACCCTGACCCAGGTCCACTTTCAGGACGGCACGCTGGTCCGGCGCGGCGATCCGCTCTTCGCCATCGATCCGCGCCCCTATCAAGCCGCCGTCGACGAGGCGCAAGCACAGCTGACGGCGGCCACGGCACAGGCCGCCTACACCGGCACGGACCTCGCCCGGGCCCGACGGCTGCTCGCCAGCAACGCCATCGCCCGACGGGACTTTGAGGAAAAGCGCAATGCGGCCCGCGAGGCTTCCGCCCGCGTGCAAGCCGCCCAGGCCACGCTGCGATCGGCACAGCTCGATCTGGAGCACACCCGCATCGCCGCCCCCATCGACGGGCGCGTCTCGAAAGCGGCGGTGACCGAAGGCAACGTCGTCGGCGCCAGCGACGCGCGCCCGCTGACCACCATGGTCTCCGTCTCGCAGCTCTACGCCTCGTTCGAGATGGACGAACAGGCCTTCCTGGAGATGAGCGGCACAGCCGCCTCAGACGTCCGGACGGCCGTCCCCGTGTCCATGGGCCTGGCCAACGAGCCGGGATACCCCCGCCAGGGCCGGCTGGCGTTTCTGGACAACAGCCTCGACCCTTTGACCGGCACGATCCGCGTGCGGGCGCTGTTCGACAATCCGGACGGCCGGCTGAGGCCCGGCCTCTATGCCCGGATCCGCATGGGCGCGGGCACCCCCCACGATGCCGTGCTCTTGCGCGAGCAGGCGATCGGCACCGATCAGGCCAAGCGTTTCGTCATGGTCGTGGACGACGCGAACAAAGCGGCCTACCGGGAAGTGACCCTGGGCGCCAGCCGGGAGGGCTGGCGTGTCATCCAGACCGGCCTGACGGCGGGAGACCGGGTCGTGGTGAACGGCATGCAGCGCATCCGCCCGGGCGACACCGTGGCGCCGACGCCAGTCCACGCCGATGGCGGTGCGCTTGCAACGGGCGCCGCCGCCCCCCTGCCCGGCCAGTCGCCGGACGAACAGCACCGATCCTGAGCGCCTTTCCATGAACATTTCCAGATTCTTCATCGACCGGCCGATCTTCGCGGCGGTCCTCTCGGTCCTGATCCTGCTGGCCGGCCTGCTGGCCGTCTTCCGCCTGCCGATTTCGGAATACCCGGCGGTCGTGCCGCCCTCGGTCGTCGTGCGCGCGCAGTTTCCCGGCGCCAACCCCAAGGTGATCGCGGAAACGGTGGCGGCACCGCTCGAGGAAGCCATCAACGGGGTCGAAAACATGCTGTACATGCAGTCGCAGGCCAACAGCGATGGCAACCTGGTGGTGACGGTCAATTTCCACCTGGGCATGGACCCCGACAAGGCCCAGCAACTGGTGCAGAACAGGGTCGCGCAGGCCCTGCCGCGCCTGCCCGAGGACGTTCAGCGCCTGGGCGTGACGACGATCAAGGCGACCCCCACCCTGACGATGGTCGTGCATCTGGTCTCGCCCGACCAACGCTACGACCTGACCTATCTGCGCAACTACGCCGTCCTGAACGTCAAGGACAGGCTGGCGCGCATCCCGGGCGTGGGCGAGGTGCAATTGTGGGGCGCCGGCAACTACTCGATGCGCGTCTGGCTGAACCCGGAGAAAATCGCCGAGCGTGGCCTGACGGCCAGCGATGTCGTCGCCGCCATCCGGGAACAGAACGTGCAGGTGGCCGCAGGCGTCATCGGCGCGGCGCCCAGCGGGCCCGGCGTCGCCATGCAATTCTCGGTCAACGCGCAGGGCCGCCTGCGGACGGAGGAGGAATTCGGCGACATCGTCCTGAAGTCCTCCGCGGACGGTGGCATCATCCGGCTGCGCGACGTGGCCCGCATCGAACTGGCAGCCTCGGACTACGCCTTGCGATCCCTGCTGGACAACAAGCCAGCGGTCGCCATGGCGATCATGGAGGCCCCGGGCGCCAACGCCCTGGCCATTTCCGACGCCGTGCGCCAGACCATGAAGGCATTGTCGGCCGATTTTCCGGCCTCGCTCGAAAGCCGCATCGTCTACGATCCCACACAGTTCGTCCGGTCCAGCATCAAGGCGGTGGTGTCGACGCTGCTCGAGGCCATCGCCCTGGTCGTGCTCGTCGTCATCGTCTTCCTGCAGACCTGGCGCGCCTCCATCATTCCGCTGCTGGCGGTGCCCGTCTCGATCATCGGCACGTTTTCCCTGATGCTGGCGTTCGGCTACACCATCAACGCACTGTCCCTGTTCGGCCTGGTGCTGGCGATCGGCATCGTCGTGGACGACGCCATCGTGGTCGTCGAAAACGTCGAGCGCAACATCGAGACCGGCCTCAGCCCCCGCGACGCCACCTATCGCGCCATGAGGGAAGTCAGCGGGCCGATCATCGCCATCGCCCTGACGCTGGTCGCCGTGTTCGTGCCGCTGGCCTTCATGACGGGGCTGAGCGGGCAGTTCTTCAAGCAGTTCGCCATGACGATCGCCATTTCGACGGTCATCTCGGCATTCAATTCGCTGACGCTGTCGCCAGCGCTCGCGGCCCTGCTGCTGAAACCCCACGATGCCAGGCCGGACGCACTCACCCGGGGCATGGATCGCGTCCTGGGCGGTTTCTTCCGCGTCTTCAATCACATGTTCGGTCGCGCCTCGGACGGCTACGCGCGGGGCGTGGGCGCAGTCGTGCGACGCAAGGGCGCGACCCTGGGCGTATATCTGGTCCTGCTCGCGCTGACGGCGGGGATCGCCTACCTCGTCCCGGGCGGTTTCGTACCCGGCCAGGACAAGCAGTACCTCGTCAGTTTCGCGCAACTGCCAAGCGGCGCCTCGCTGGAACGCACGGATGCCGTGGTCCGACGCATGGGCGAGATCGCCCTGGCCCAGCCGGGCGTGAAGAGCGTCGTCGCATTCCCGGGCCTATCGATCAACGGCTTCACCAACAGCTCGAGCGCGGCCGTCGTCTTCATGACACTCGACGATTTCGACAAACGCCGGGACGAGGCGACATCCGCGCAGGCCATCACGGCCGCGCTGAGCCGGCAATTCGCCAGCATCCAGGAAGCCTTCACCGCGGTCTTCCCGCCCCCGCCGGTGATGGGTCTGGGAACGGTCGGCGGCTTCAAGCTGCAGATCGAGGACACGGCCGGCCTGGGCTACGACCGCCTGAACGACGCGGTCCAGTCCTTCCTGGACAAGGCGGCACACGCGCCGGAACTGGGTCCCGCGTTTTCCAGTTACCAGATCAATGTGCCCCAGCTGGACGTGGATCTCGACCGGGTCAAAGCCAAGCAGTTGGGCGTGCCTGTCACAAACGTGTTCGACACCATGCAGATTTACCTGGGTTCGCTCTACATCAACGACTTCAACCGCTTCGGACGCGTCTACCAGGTCAAGGCCCAGGCCGACGCGCCCTTCCGGTCCAGCCCGGAGGACATTCTCCGGCTGAAGACACGCGGCGATTCGGGCGCCATGGTGCCGCTGGGCTCTCTAGTGTCCCTGACGCCGACGTACGGCCCGGAGATGGTGGTGCGCTACAACGGCTACACGGCCGCCGACATCAACAGCGGCCCCGCGCCCGGCTACTCGTCCGGCGAGGCCCAGGCGGCCGCCGAACGCATCGCGGCGGACACCTTGCCCAAAGGCATCAAGTTCGAATGGACGGACCTGACCTACCAGCAGATTCTGGCCGGCAACGCCGGGATCTGGGTGTTCCCCATCAGCGTCCTGCTGGTCTTCCTGGTGCTCGCCGCGCTCTACGAAAGCCTGACATTGCCATTGGCGGTCATCCTGATCGTCCCCATGAGCGCGCTCGCCGCCCTGGCCGGCGTCTGGCTGACCCGGGGCGACAACAATATTTTCACCCAGATCGGACTCATGGTGCTGGTCGGCCTGGCCTGCAAGAACGCCATCCTGATCGTCGAATTCGCCCGCGAACTGGAAGCGCAGGGGATGTCCGCGGCACAGGCCGCCCGGGAAGCCAGCCGTCTGCGCCTGCGTCCCATCCTGATGACATCCATCGCCTTCATCATGGGAATCGTGCCTCTGGTCCTTTCCACAGGCGCAGGTGCGGAAATGCGTCATGCAATGGGGATCGCCGTCTTCTTCGGCATGCTGGGCGTCACCGCGTTCGGCCTGTACCTGACCCCGGTGTTCTACGCGCTGCTGCGCCGGCTCTCCGGCCGATCCTCCCCGGCCCGGCATGCCGAACCGGCAACCCCCGGCGCCCTCGTCCCCGCCACGAACCCCACAGTGGAAATCCGCTCATGATCGAACGCTTCTCTCTCGCCGCCGTGTCGGGCCTGCTGGCCGCTCTGCTCGCCGGATGCGCCATCGCCCCCAAATACGAACGGCCCACCGTCGAAGTGCCCAGTGTCTTCAAGGAAGCCCGTCTGAGCGCAGCCGAACGGCAGCACTGGAAGCAGGCCCAGCCGGCCGACGATCTGGCACGGGGCCGCTGGTGGGCCATTTTCAGGGATCAGGCACTGGATGCCCTGCAGGAGCAAGCCATGCGGGCGAATCAGGATCTGAAGGCGGCCGCCGCGCGCGTGAAGCAGGCGCGCGCGATGCAGCGGAACGCGCGCGCCGACCGCTTTCCGGAACTGACGGCCGGCCTGAGCGCCAACCGCCAGCGCACCGCCAACACGGCCGGAGACTCGGTCGACACGGGCGTCACCACCACGCTCTGGCGCGCACAGACCGGCCTGTCCTACGAGGTCGATCTGTTCGGCCGCGTAGCCTCGGAAATCGACGCGGCTGGCGCCGATACTCAACGGGTCCAGGCGCTGTACCATTCTGTGCTGCTGGCGCTGCAGGCCGACGTCGCGCAGACCTATTTCCTGATCCGTCGACTGGACGGTGAAACCCAGCTCTACGACAACACGATCTCCCTGCGTCAAATGAGCCTGGAGCTGGTCGAGACCCGTTTTCACGAAGGGGACATCAGCGAGCTCGACGTCGCACGGGCCCGGTCCGAACTCGCCTCGGCACGCGCCGAGGCGCTCGGCGTCGAGCGGCAACGCGCCGCCGCCGAGCACGGACTGGCGCTGCTGCTGGGACAGCCGCCCGCGAATTTTTCCCTGCCGCGGCAGCCACTGGCCAGGATTTCGGTGGCCATCCCGGCCGGACTGCCCTCCTCCCTGCTTGAAAGGCGCCCCGACATCGCCGCCGCCGAAAGAGCGCTGGCGGCCGCCAATGCACGGATCGGCGCCGCACGGGCCGCCCTGTTCCCGCAACTGGTCATGACCGGCACCTTCGGCTTCGAATCGTCCGAACTGGACGAACTGCTGCGCTGGTCGAGCCGCAGCTTTCTGCTCGGCCCTCTGATCGGTACGGCGCTGACGTTGCCGATCTTCGACGGCGGACGGCGCCAGGCCGGCGTGGACCGCGCCCGTGCCCGCTACGAGGAAGACGTGGCCCTCTATCGGCAGAGCGTGCTCAAAGCCTTCGACGAAGTCGAGGATGGCCTGTCCGCGCTGCGCCTGCTGGGCGAACAGACCGAAGCGCAGGATACCGCCGTGGCCGCCGCAACCCACGCGGCGGAACTCTCGAAAAACCAATATGAAGCCGGGTCGGTCAGCTATCTGGAAGTCATCGACGCCGACCGCGACGTGCTGCGGCACCGGCGCACCCTCGTGCAGCTGGACGGCCTGCGCGCGCAGGCGGCCGTCCAGCTCATCCGGGCGATCGGCGGTGGCTGGGACGAGTCCTGATTGTCGCAAGAAGGCGCCACGCTGCTAAAATTTCTGGTTCACTTCTTACAAGACACCGACCAGACTCCGCCATCATGCCGCATACCGCCCTCCAGAATCTCATCGAAACCGCCTGGGAAGACCGTGCGTCCCTGAACCCCGGCCAGGCCCCCGACGCCCTGCGCCAGGCCGTCGACCAAGTGATCGCCGGCCTGGATGATGGCACATTGCGCGTCGCGGAAAAGGTCGACGGCCAATGGCAGGTCCACCAGTGGATCAAGAAGGCCGTGCTGCTGTCCTTCCGGCTGTCTGACAACCGCGTCATGGGCCAGGCGCCCCAACTGTACTACGACAAAGTTCCGCTGAAATTCCAGGACTATTCCTCGTCGGACTTCCAGCAGGCCGGCTTTCGCGTGGTCCCGACCGCCACGGTGCGGCGCGGCGCCTATATCGCTCCCGATGCGGTGCTGATGCCCTCCTACGTCAACATCGGCGCACGCGTGGGCGAAGGCACGATGGTGGACACTTGGGCGACGGTGGGCTCATGCGCGCAGATCGGCAGCCATGTCCACCTGTCGGGCGGCGTCGGAATCGGCGGAGTGCTGGAACCCCTGCAGGCCGGCCCCACCATCATCGAAGACAATTGCTTCATCGGCGCGCGCTCGGAAATCGTCGAAGGCGTCGTCGTCGAGGAGAACTCGGTGCTGGCCATGGGGGTCTTCATTTCCCAGAGCACGCGCATCTACGATCGCGCCACCGGCGAGATCCACTATGGTCGCGTGCCGGCGGGTTCCGTGGTGGTGCCGGGCTCGCTGCCCGCCGCCGACGGCAGCCACAGTCTGGCCTGCGCGGTGATCGTCAAGCGTGTGGACGCGAAAACCCGCGCCAAGACCAGCATCAACGACCTGCTGAGGGCCTAGGGCCCGCGCCCGGTCCACACGAATCAAGGAGCCTAGAAGCATGGCAGACGCCGACGTCCGCGCCCTGGCCGCGACTCTGATCGCCCGCCCCTCCGTCACGCCGGACGACGCCGGCTGCCAGGACCTGATCGCCGAACGCCTGCGGCCATGGGGTTTCGCCTGCGAATCGCTGCCCAGCGGTCCGGTCAGCAACCTCTGGGCGCGCCACGGCACGTCAGCGCCCCTGCTGGTGTTCGCGGGCCACACGGACGTCGTCCCCACCGGGCCGGAAATCGAATGGCCCAGCCCTCCCTTCGTGCCCACTGAAACCGGCGGCATGCTGGTGGGCAGGGGCGCCGCCGACATGAAGACGTCGATCGCCGCCTTCGTGGTCGCGGCCGAGGAATTCATCGCCGCCCATCCGGACCATCCGGGTTCCATCGCATTACTGATCACCTCGGACGAGGAAGGCCCGGCGACCGACGGCACGGTCCATGTCTGCCGCGTCCTGGAAGCGCGCGGCGAAACGCTCGATTACTGCATCGTCGGAGAACCGACCTCGATGCAAGCCCTGGGCGACACGATCAAGAATGGCCGTCGGGGGTCGATGTCGGCCCGGATCACGGTGCGAGGCGTTCAGGGCCACGTGGCCTACCCGCACCTGGCCCGCAACCCGATCCACGAACTGGCGCCTGCCCTGGCCGAGCTGACGACGGTCCGATGGGACGAAGGCAATGAGTATTTCCCACCCACCACCTTCCAGGTCTCGAACCTGCACGCGGGCACAGGAGCGGGCAACGTCATCCCCGGCGTCGCCGTGATCGACTGCAATTTCCGTTTCTCGACCGCCAGCACTCCGGAAGGACTGCAAACCCGGACGGCCGCCCTGCTGGACCGTCATGGTCTGGACTACGACATCGCCTGGACGATCAGCGGCCTGCCCTTCCTGACCCCCCAGGGCACCCTGTGCGGGGCACTGCAGGCGGCGATTGCCGAGGAAACCGGCGTCCGCGCGGAACTGTCTACGACGGGCGGCACCTCGGACGGCCGCTTCATCGCCCGGATCTGCCCGCAAGTCGTCGAATTCGGTCCGTTGAACCGGACGATTCACCAGACGGGCGAGCACATCCCCCTGGACAGTCTCGCTCCACTGAAGAACATTTACCGCCGCATGCTGGAAAAGCTGCTGGCCTGACCCCATCGCGGTCCGCGCCGGACAGCGCGGCCGACCCCGTTCCCCACGCACACCATGCCCTCTCCACATACCGAACTTCTGACCCTGCGCGACCTGCTGCGCTGGTCCATCAGCCGCTTTCACGCCGCCGGCCTGGTCTTCGGCCACGGCAGCGACAACGCCTGGGACGAGGCCGCCTATCTGCTGCTGCACGGTTTGCACCTGCCGCCCGACACGCTCGAACCTTTTCTGGACGCGCGCCTGCTGGAGCGCGAACGGCAGCGCTGCGTGGACCTGATCCACGAGCGCATCAACACGCGCAAGCCCGCCGCCTACCTGACAGGCGAGGCCTGGCTGCAGGGCGAACGCTTTCTGGTGGACGAGCGCGTCATCGTCCCGCGTTCGCCCATTTCTGAATTGCTGGCCGAAGGTCTGGCGCCCTGGATCGAAGACCCGGACGCGGTCGGACAGGTGCTGGACCTGTGCACCGGCTCGGGATGTCTGGCGATCCTGGCGGCCCTCGCCTTCGGCCACGCCGCCGTGGACGCGGTGGACGTGTCCATCGACGCCCTGGCGGTCGCGCAATCGAACATCGAACTCCACAGCCTGCGGGACCGTGTCCAGGCGCTGCGCAGCGATCTGTTCTCCCAGGTGCCGGCGGACCGCCGCTACGACCTGATCGTCTGCAACCCGCCCTACGTCAACGAGCAGTCGATGAAAGGGCTGCCGCCCGAATACAGGCACGAACCCCGGCTGGCACTGGCCGGCGGCGCCGATGGCATGGATCTGGTGCGCCGCATCCTGGCCGACGCGCCCCGCTTTATGGCCCCCGAGGGCCTGCTGGTGCTTGAGATCGGCCACGAACGTGCGCACTTCGAAGCCGCATTCCCCGACCTGGAACCCGTCTGGCTGGACACGGCCGCCACCAACGACCAGATCCTGTTGCTGCGCCGCGCGCAGCTGGCCTCGTGATCCGCGCCGCCGGCCTGACCCTGCGGCGCGGCGTCAAGGTCCTGCTGGAAAACGCCGAATTCGTCGTCCACCCGGGCGAACGCGTCGGCATCGTCGGCAAGAATGGCGCGGGAAAGTCTTCACTGTTCTCCCTGATGCAGGGCCTGATCGACCCGGACGCGGGCACGCTGGACATCCCCGCGTCCTGGCGACTGGCCAGCGTCGAACAGATCCTGCACGATACCGATCGTCCGGCGCGTGAATTCGTCATCGACGGCGACCGTCATCTGCGCGATCTGCAGGTGCGCCGCGCCGCTCTGGACCCGGATCAGGGCCAGGCGATCGCCGAACTGGAGGCCGCCCTGGTCGAGGCCGAGGCCTGGAGCGCACCTTCGCGCGCCGAACAGTTGCTGGCCGGCCTGGGCTTCGCCCCGGACGAATGGACCCGGCCTGTCGCCAGCTTCTCGGGCGGCTGGCAGATGCGCATCGCCCTGGCGCGCGCGCTGATGGCGCCCTCCGACCTGCTGCTGCTCGACGAGCCCACCAACCACCTGGATCTGGACGCCATGTTGTGGCTGGAACGCTGGCTGGCCGGCTATCCGGGCACGGTACTGCTGATTTCCCACGACACCGAATTCCTGGACGCAGTGGCGCGCGTGATCCTGCATTTCGAGCAGGACAAGCTGGTGCGCTACAAGGGCGGTTACGAATCCTTCCTGGAACAGCGCGCGGAGCGGCTGCGCCAGAACCGCCTGGCGATCCAGCGCCAGACGCGCGAGGCGGCCCACCTGCAATCCTTCATCGACCGCTTCAAGGCCAAGGCCACCAAGGCCAAGCAGGCGCAAAGCCGGGTCAAGGCCCTGGCGCGGATGCAGACCCTGGCGCCGCTGGCCGTGGAGTCGGGCATCGACATCCGCCTGCCCGAACCCGCTCAGACGCCCGACGTGCTGCTGACGCTCGAGGACGCCATCCTGGGCTATCCGGCGAACGACGCCGGCACGGCGCGCGCCATCCTGGAGGACGTAGGCCTGATGGTGCGCGGCGGCAGCCGCATCGGCATCCTGGGCGTCAATGGCGCCGGCAAGAGCACCCTGGTCAAGACCCTGGCCCGCGAACTTCGGCCCCTGGCGGGCGGCTACCGGCCGGCCAAGGGTCTGGAGATCGGCTATTTCGCCCAGCAGCAACTGGACGTGCTCGATCCGGAGCTGAGCCCTCTGCAGCACTTCGTGCGCATCGCTCCGGACACACGCGAGCAGGAACTGCGCAACATGCTGGGCGGCTTCGGTTTCGGCGGCGACATGGTGAGCCAGCCGGTGGCGCCCTTTTCCGGCGGCGAGAAAGCGCGCCTGGCACTGGCCCTGATCGTCTGGCGCAAGCCCAACCTGCTGCTGCTGGACGAGCCCAGCAACCACCTGGATGTGGACACCCGCGAGGCCCTGGCGCGCGCGCTGGCGGAATTCCCCGGCAGCGTGCTGCTGGTGTCTCACGACCGGCACTTGCTGCGCACCACCGTGGACAGTTTCTGGATCGTCGCCGACGGCCGGGTCCAGCCTTTCGACGGCGACCTGGAAGATTATCGCGACTGGCTGCAGCAGCGTCAGGCGCAACGCAACCAGGTCGCGCGCGCGGCGGCTCCCGCCCCGAGCCAGGACCGCAAGGCGCAGCGCCGCGAACAGGCGCAGGCGCGGCAGGAACTGTCCACCCGCCGCAAGCCGCTGGAGGCCCGCCTGAAGCGGGTCGAAGACGCGATGGCCAGGGCGCAGGCCCGGCTGGCGGAACTGGACGCGCTGATGGCCGATCCGGATTTCTACACGGATGCTCACAAGGACGTCCGTCCGGGCCTGATGGCCGAGCACGGCGAACTGGGCAAGGCGCTCCAGCGTCATGAAGAGGACTGGCTGGATCTGCAGACTGAGATCGAGGCACTGGAAAAAACCTGACCCCCCGGCAGCCCTCTGATTTTCCTGCATATTCCAAGGCTGAATAATTTAATACTCTTATATTCGTTCGGCATGAGGATGGCGATCCTTAGAATGGACTGGTCTTATAACCGTCCATTCAAAAGATCCGCGCCATGAGCCGTCTCCCCATCCAATCCGTCGAATCCGCTCCAGCCGAAGCCCAGGACCGCCTGCGCGCCGCCGCCCAGGCCAACGGCTTTCTGCCCAACCTGCTGGGCGTCCTGGCCAACGCGCCCACCGCCCTGGAAACCTACCAGGTCGTCGGCGCGATCAACGGCCGCAACAGCCTCACCCCCACCGAACGCGAAGTCGTGCAGATCACGGCCGCCACCTACAACGGGTGCGGCTTCTGCGTGGCCGGCCACACCAAGCTCGCCTACAAGAAGCTGCAACTTCCCCAGGAACTGGTCGAAGCACTGCGCGGCACCCAGGCACTGTCCGATCCCAAACTGAACGCACTGGCGCAATTCACCCTGCAGGTTCTGGAACACCGCGGCCAGGTGTCAGACGAAGCACTGGCCGCGCTGCGCGCGGCCGGCTACGACGACGCCCAGGCCCTGGACGTGGTGCTGGGCGTGAGCCTGGCCACGCTGTGCAACTACGCCAACAATCTGGCCCGCACCCCCATCAACCCGGAACTGCAGGCCTACGCCTGATCCTGGAGGCCCGCATGTCCACCGACCTGTTGCCCGCCGTCCATGGCGACGGCATCGACGCCCTGATCCGGGAAAGCCTGGCGCCCCAGGCGGAAGCCATCGATCAGGGCCGGTATCCGGGCGACTTCATGCGCGCGCTGGGCCGCCTGGGCGGCTTCGGCGCTGCGCTGCCCGTCGAATCGGGCAGCCTGGGCCTGGACCTCGCGGCCCAGATCGAGATCATCGCCCACGTCGGGCGCGTCTGCGGCTCCACTGCCTTCCTGGCCTGGTGCCAGTCCGCCTGCGCCTGGTATTTCCAGCAGACGGACAACGCTGCCGCGCGCGAACGCTACCTGGCACCCATCGCCCGGGGAGAGATCCTGGCCGGCACCGGCATGTCCAACTGCGTCAAGCATCTCGCGGGCATCGAACGCATCAATCTGCGCGCGCGGCGCGACGGCGAAGGCTACCGCGTGAGCGGCGCCTTGCCCTGGGTCTCGAACCTGGGACCCGGCCACCTGGTCATCGCCGCCGCGGCCGTGGAAGAAGGCGGCTACATCATGTTCGCCGTGCCGCCGGGCTCGGCCGCGCTGACGTTGCGCCCCTGCCCGGCCTTCGCCGGCATGGAAGGCACCGGCACCTACGGCGTGCACCTGAAGAACGCGCTGATTCCTGCGGAGGACGTGCTGGCCGAGCCCACCGCCTTCGAAGACTACATCGGCCGGATCAAGCCCGGCTTCCTGCTGATGCAGATCGGCATGGGCCTGGGTCTGGTCCGGGCCAGCCTGGAAACCATTCATGCGACCAACCAGCGGCTGAGCCACGTCAACACTTTCCTGGACGACCAGGAGGACACGTTGGGCCAGGATGCCGAGGCCCTGCTGACGGAAACCGTGCGGCTCGCCCGCCTGGACCGGGACGCGTTGCTCCTGGACATCCTGCGCGCCCGCGCCCGGGCATCGGAGCTGAGCCTGCGGGCCACTCAATCGGCCGCCCTGCACGCGGGAGCAGCCGGCTACCTGATGAGCCATCCCGCCCAGCGCCGCCTGCGCGAGGCCCTGTTCGTCGCCATCGTGACGCCGGCCCTGAAGCACTTGCGCAAGGAAATCCATGCGCTCGAACGACAGGCGGCCTGACCCATGAGTCTGGCCTTGGATCTTCCCGTCCCGATCGCCGGGGCCTGCGCCACCGAGACCGGCGTGCTCAGCGCCACGGACGTGGCGCTGGGCTATGCGCGGCCGGGGGCCGGCCCCCACCGCATTCTGCAGGATTTTTCCCTGCATTTGCAGGCAGGGGAAATCGTTGCGCTGCTGGGTCCCAGCGGCGTGGGCAAATCTTCGCTGCTGCGGGTGCTGGCGGGCCTGCAGCAACCGCAAGCCGGCCAGGTCCGCCTGCGCGGCCGTCAACTGACCGGTCCCGCCCCTGACGTAGGCTTCGTCTTCCAGGATCCATGCCTGCTGCCCTGGCTGACCCTGGAGGAGAATGTCGCCTTCGGCCTGGATTTTCGCCATCAGCCCCGGCTGGATGAGGCTCTGCGCCGCATGCGCGTTCAACAGGCCATCGCGGAAGTCGGCCTGACTCACGCCCGGACACGCTACCCCGACGAACTGTCGGGCGGCATGGCACAGCGGGCCGCTCTGGCCCGCAGCCTGGCGCGCGCCCCCGAAATCCTGTTGCTGGACGAACCCTTCAGCGCTCTGGACGAAGTCACCCGCGGCGAAATGCAGACCCTGCTGCTGGAAATCAGCGCGCGCCACCGCGCCGCCGCAATCCTGGTGACCCACGACATCGACGAGGCGCTGCTGCTCGCCGACCGCATCCTGCTGCTGGGCGGCCAGCCGGGCAGCCTGATTGGCCAATGGCGGCCCGACCGCCCCCACCCACGGGACGAGACCGATCCCCACCTCACTTCACTGCGCGTCCGGATCCTGCAGGCCCTGCGCGCCGCCCGCCCCCCAAAACCGACTCCGGCATCATGACCCTGAAACTGATCGATCCCTGCTGCGGCGCCGCCGCCAGCGCACTGGCCGGCCGCCGACAATTCCTGAAACTGTCTTCGCTGTTCACGATGGCCGGCGCCCTGCCGCTGCTGCAGGCGGGTCAGGCGGCTCGCGCCGCCGAACCGGATGCGCCAGTGCGCATCGGCTATCTGCCAATCACCGACGCCACGCCACTGCTGGTGGCGCATCACAACGGCCTGTTCGAGAAGCGCGGACTGCAGGTGGAAAAACCGAGGCGCTTCCGCAGCTGGTCGCAGATCGTCGAGGCGTTCCTGAGCGGTCAGGTGAATGTGGTCCATCTGCTCATGCCCATGACCGTCTGGTCACGCTACGGCAGCAAGTCACCGGCCAAGGTGGTGGCCTGGAATCACATGGAAGGCTCCTGCCTGACCGTGCGGCCCGACATTGCCAGCCTCGCCGACCTGGGTGGCACCACGGTCGCCATTCCATTCTGGTATTCGGTGCACAACATCGTCCTGCAAGCCATGCTGCGCGAGGCCGGGCTGGAATTCATCAGTGACGGCGAACCGACCAAGCAACAGGTCAAGCTGGTGGTCATGTCGCCTGGCGACATGCTGCCCGCCCTGGGCACGAAGCGGATTTCCGGCTACATCGTGGCCGAGCCGTTCAACGCCAAGGCCGAGGAACTGGGCGTGGGCAAGGTCTGGCGCTTCACCGGAGACGTCTGGCGCAACCATGCCTGCTGCGTGGTCACGATGCACGAGCGCGACTTGCAGGAGCGCCCCGAATGGTCCCAGAAGACCGTCGACGCCATCGTCGAGGCCCAGGCCTGGACCCGGGGCCACCGCGAGGAAACCGTGAAGATCCTCGAGCGCGGCAACCCCGCCGACTACACCCCCCACGAGCATTCGACCCTGGCGCGGGTGCTGCTGCCCTCGCCCGAGCGCGACGCGGAATACGTCCGCAGCGGCGCGATCCGCCACGCCGACTGGAAGGAACAACGCATCGACTTTCAGCCCTACCCCTTTCCCAGCTACACGGAAAAGCTGGTGGAAATGCTGAAGGCCACCTACGTGCTGGGCGAGAACGCCTTCCTGAAGGATCTGGACCCCGCTGAAGTCGCCCGCGACCTGGTGGACGACCGCTATGTGCGCAAAGCCATCGAGGCCCAGGGCGGACCGGCCGCCTTCGGCATCGAAGGCTACACGCGCACGGAAACCTTCTCGGTCGCCTAGGCTTGAGCGAACGGACCTGGAGCCCATGAAAATGCGTACTTCCCCGCTGCCCGCACACAGACGCCTGGCCCTGAGCCTGAGCGGACTGCTGGTTCTGTTGCTGCTATGGGCCGGCGGCATCGGCATGGCTGGTGAGGAAACGACCATGGCCGCCCTTTTCTCGCCGCTGAAAGCCCTGCCCAGCCTGGCCCACCTGATCCTGGACAACCAATTGACGGTGCACACCCTGGTCAGCCTGCGGCGCGTGGCCGTGGGCCTGTTCTGGGCACTGGTGTTCGGCATCCCTCTGGGGCTGGCGGTCGGTGCCTCGCAGAAACTGGAACTGGCCACCAGCGGCGCCTTCCAGTTCCTGCGCATGGTCTCGCCTCTGTCGTGGATGCCGGTCGCCGTGATGCTGTTCGGCATCGGCGATGCGCCCATCTATTTCCTGCTCAGCTTCGCCGCCGTCTGGCCCATCATCCTGAACACCAGCGCGGGCGTGCGGCAGCTGGATCCGCGCTGGCTGATGCTTGCGCGCAGCCTGAGCGCCACGCGCCGGGAAATCCTATGGAAGATCGTGATCCCCGGCTCCTTGGGCCACATGCTGACCGGTCTGCGCCTGGCCATCGGCATCGTCTGGATCATCCTGGTGCCCTGCGAAATGCTGGGTGTCAGTTCCGGCCTGGGCTATTTCATCCTGGATACCCGCGACCGCCTGGCCTATTCCGAGCTGATGGCCGTGATCGTGCTGATCGGCGCACTGGGTTTCCTGCTGGATGCCACCGCGCAGCGGCTGCATCGACGCTGGGCCCGGCGCTGATCGGCCGGGCGAAGCCAGCCCCACGGATCCGGAACGCCGCTTCAGGGCTTGTCCACGGATTCATTCGTTCCGAAGACATGGTCCCAGAACGGCATGGTGACACCGTACCAGCCCTCGACGCCCGGCCGATGGTGCCTGGCATGGTCGCGCTTGCGGGCCTGCATCCAGGATCCTGACCGCGCCTTCCAGTGATGCGTCGCGTGGTGGACGACCACATACAGCAGATAGCCAGCAGTCATGCCCAGGGTCGCCGCCAGGGCGATCCACGATCCGGCGACGGCGGACAAGGGCCAGAATACCAAGAGGGCGAACGCCGCCATGCTGACCGGTGTGGAAGAGCCGATCAGCGCGAAGGGGCGCTCATGGTGCGTCTCGTGCCAGCTTTTGAAGGGCCGCAATCCATGGAGGATGAACCGGTGCATGGCGTATTCGACGAGGCTCCAGGCCAGGAACCCCAGGACCGCAGCCACCAGCAGCACCCAGTCCGAACCGCGCGCATGCCAGATCAGCACGGCCGCCCCGCCCGCGATCACCAGCGGATACAGCACGAAATCCGCAAAATACATCGCTGGATGCTGCTCGAACTTGAAAGACCCCATGGCGAATCCATAGTCGAATTTCCTGGATCAGTATAGTCTCCCCGGGGATTTCCCTAGGCATCCCAGGTATTTGACATCCAGCCGCAAAGAAAACCGCCGCTCCGGCGGCTGCGGCCGAAAACCCGGATTCAGTCCAGGACTTCCAGCTTCGCCACGCCCAGAGCCAGCGTCTTGGTGCCGGCGTCGCGGAATTCGATGCGCGCCTGGGCATCGGCGCCACTGCCGCTCAGCGCCACCACGGTGCCTTCGCCGAAACGGCCGTGCCGCACTCCCGTGCCGATGCGGAAGCATTGTTCGCCCACTGTCACACCGGAAGACTCTGAGCGGGGCGCGCGCGGCGCGAAGGTGCTGCCCGCCTCGCCCTGCCAGCCTCCCAGGCCACGCCGGAATGCGCCGCTCCAGGGCGCCTGGGCCGATTCCGGACGCTGACGCGGTGTGATCCATTTCAGGTGCTCTTCAGGAATTTCGTCCAGGAAACGCGAACGCATGCCGTAGCGGGTCTGGCCGTGCAGCATACGGCTTTGCGCCAGGGTCAGCGTCAGCCGTTCGCGCGCCCGCGTGATGGCCACGTACATCAGGCGGCGCTCCTCTTCCAGCCCCCCCGGATCCAGCAGGCTGTTCTCATGGGGGAACAGGCCTTCCTCCAGCCCGGTGATGAACACCGCGTCGAATTCCAGGCCCTTGGCCGCATGCACGGTCATGAGCTGCACGGCGTCTTCGCCGGCCTGCGCCTGGTTGTCGCCGGCTTCCAGCGAGGCGTGGCTGAGAAAGGCGCCCAGGGGCGACATGACGGCCGGCGACGGCTGCGCATCGGCGGCGAAGGCCGTGCCCGGATCGGACGCCGCATCGGCGGCGATGGTCGCAGTCTCGGGAATGCGGCCGGCGGGCAGGCCCTGAAAGCCTTCCTCGGCCACGAAGGCGGCGGCGGCGTTGACCAGTTCCTGAAGATTTTCCAGCCGATCCTGGCCCTCGCGGTCGGCCCGGTAATGGGCTTCGAGGCCGCTGTGGTGCACCACATGGCCGATCAGTTCCGGGAGGTCCAGCGTCCGGGCCTCCTCGGCCAGTTCGCGGATCAGCATGGCAAAACGGGCCAGACTGGCGCCGGCTTTGCCCGGCACGAACGCGACCGCGCCAGCCAGGCTGGTGCCTTGCAGCGCCGCCATGTCGGCCTGTTGTTCCAGAGTGCGCGCGCCGATCCCTCGCGTGGGAAAGTTCACCACCCGCATCCAGGAGGTATCGTCGTCCGGATTGTCGATCAGTCTCAGGTAGGCCAGGACGTGCTTGACCTCCTGGCGCTCGAAGAAGCGCTGCCCACCGTAGACCCGATACGGAACCCGGGCGGAAAACAAGGCGTGCTCGATCGGGCGCGACTGGGCGTTGCTGCGGTACAGGATGGCGATTTCATGGGCTGGCCGGCCTTCGCGGATCAGGGCGCGGACCTCGTCCACCAGCCACTGGGCCTCCAGCGTGTCCGAGGCCTGCTCGACCACACGCAGGGGCTCGCCCTCGCCCGCATCGGTCCACAGGTTCTTGCCCAGACGATTGTTGTTGTGGGTGATCAGGGCGTTGGCGGAATCCAGAATGTGGCCGTGCGAACGGTAGTTCTGTTCCAGGCGGATGACGCGACCCTGTGCATGACGCTGTTCGAAATCGGCCATATTGCCCACGTTCGCCCCGCGAAAAGCGTAGATGGACTGGTCATCGTCTCCCACCGCGAACACGGGCGTGTGCGCGCCCGCCAGCAGCATCAGCCAGCGATACTGCAGGACGTTGGTGTCCTGGAACTCGTCGACCAGGATCTGCTGGAAGCGGCGCTGGTAGTGTTCGCGGATCGGCGCCTCGCGCCGCAGCAGTTCGTAGGCGCGCAGCAGCAGTTCGCCAAAATCGACCACCCCCTCGCGTTCGCACTGATCCTGGTAGCGCTGGTACAGGTCGGCCAGCCGCCGCGCATGGGCGTCGCGCGCGTCGAGGTCGCCCGGACGCAGGCCATCCTCCTTGGCGCCATTGATCATGCGCTGCACGTCGCGCGGCGGGAAGCGTTCGTCGTCGATGCCCGCCGCCTTCAGCATGCGCTTGATGGCCGAAAGCTGATCGGCGCTGTCCAGGATCTGGAAGGCTTGCGGCAGGCCCGCCTCGCGGTGGTGCGCGCGCAACAGCCGGTTGCACAGGCCGTGGAATGTCCCGACCCACATGCCCCGGGTGTTGATGGGCAGCAGCGCCGACAGGCGCGTCAGCATTTCCCGCGCGGCCTTGTTGGTGAAAGTGACGGCCAGCAGGCCGTGCGGACCGACCTGGCCGGTCTGGATCAGCCAGGCCATGCGGGTGGTCAGGACGCGGGTCTTGCCACTGCCTGCGCCAGCCAGCACCAGTGCGTGCTCGGCCGGCAGGGTGACGGCAGCCCGCTGCTGCGGATTCAGCCCTTCGAGCATTCCATCGATCATGCCGCGTAGCGACCCAGCCGGAGGGCGAACTGTTCCAGGCCGTCGATGCCGCTGGCCTGGGCTCGCTGGCACCAGGCGCGCAGGTCAGCCAGCAGTTGCTCGCTGCTGGCGCTGGAGGACTCCCACAAGGCGGTCAATTCGCGGCGCATCTGCACCAGGGTCGAGAGCGCGGGCGCGAGCGACAGGGCGCGGTCCACCTGGACCCGTTCCTGGGGTGCCAGCGCAGCGGCGTCACGCACCAGCCATTTGCGGCAGCGCCGCAGCAGCAAACGCTCGCTGCGCCGCTGGCGCAGATTGAGCGCCTTGATCTCGTGGGCCACGGCGGCCTTGATGACCCCCGAATAGCGCGCCAGGACTTCGTAGCGGTGGGCGATGATCCCCTGGAGCTGATCCTGCCCCAGCGTATCGGCGGATTCCGGCGCCCGCAACCGCAGCCGGGGCGCGACCCGGCGCACCTTGGCCAGACCCAGGGTCTGCAGAATGCGGATGTAGGCCCAGCCCAGATCGAACTCGTACCAGCGCGAGGAGAATTTCGCAGAGGTCCCGTAGGCATGGTGGTTGTTGTGCAGTTCTTCCCCGCCGATCAGCAGGCCCCAGGGCACGACGTTGGTGCTGTCGTCCGGGCAGCCGAAATTGCGATAACCCCAGGCATGGCCCAGGCCGTTGATCACGCCGGCGGCCCAGAACGGAATCCAGGCCATCTGCACCGCCCAGACCGTGAGGCCCAGGACGCCGAACAGGGTCACGTCCAGTACCAGCATCAGGCCCACGCCCAGCAGATTGTAGCGGCCGTACAGGCGGCGCTCGATCCAGTCGTCGGGCGTGCCGTGGCCGTAGCGCGCCAGGGTCTCGGCGTTGCGGGCCTCGTCACGATAGAGTTCCGCCCCGCGGAAGAAGACCTGGGCCAGGCCGAACACGGCGGGCGAATGGGGGTCGCCTTCGCGTTCGCACTTGGCGTGATGCTTGCGGTGGATGGCGACCCATTCACGGGTGACCATGCCGGTGGTCATCCACAGCCAGAAGCGGAAGAAATGCGCCACGACTGGATGCAGGTCAAGTCCCCGGTGCGCCTGGCTTCGATGCAGGTACAGGGTCACCGCCGCGATGGTGACATGAGTCAGCGCCAGCGTCACGCCGACCAGGGCCCAGGGGCCCAGATCCAGCATGCCGCCCTGAAGAAAGGAAAGCCAGGTATTCATCGTCTCCGGGTCTTGCCCGCGTGGTACTGAAAGATGTTTCCAGTTTAGCCCAGGCGGTTTTGCCGCGTCAGCCCTTCGCGCGCTCCATGACGGCGGCGAAAAAGCCGTCGGTGCCGTGGATGTCGGGGCGCAGCCGCAGATACGGGCCGTCCAGCGCAAGACGGATGTCGCGGTCCGCCAGGATGGCGCCGGCATCCAGCAAGGAAAATTCCGGATGTTCGGCCAGGAAGGCCTCGACCTGCAGTTCGTTTTCCTCCGGAAGGAGGCTGCAGCTGGCGTAGACCAGCCGTCCGCCCGGCATCACGCAAGCGGCCGCGTCGCGCAGGATCGCCGCCTGGGTCTGACGCAGTTGGGCCAGGGAGTCGGGGTGCTGGCGCCATTTCAGGTCGGGATTGCGGCGCAGTGTGCCCAGGCCGCTGCACGGCGCGTCCACCAGCACGCGGTGGGCCTTGCCACGCAGCCGTTTGACGCGCTGGTCGTTGCGTTCCGCGATGACCACCGGCACGATGTTGGACAGGCCGCTGCGCGCGAAGCGCGGCTTGGCCCGAGCCAGGCGGGCGGCGGACACGTCAAAGGCGTACAGGCGGCCTGTGGAGCGCATCAGCGCGCCCAGCAGCAGAGTCTTGCCCCCCGCTCCGGCGCAATAGTCGATGACCATCTCGCCGCGCCGGGGCGCCACCAGCGCCGCCAGCAGTTGGCTGCCTTCGTCCTGGACTTCGATTTCGCCGCGCTCGAAGGCGCCCCAGCGGTTGACGGGCGGGCGTCCCTCGATGCGGATACCCCAGGGGGAATACGGCGTCGGCCGCGCCGCCCAGCGCGCCTCGGGGCCCTCGGCCCAGGAGGCCAGCAGGGCGTCGCGCTCGGCCTTGAGCGGATTGACCCGCAGGTCCAGGGGCGCGGGCGTGTTCAGGGCCTGAAGCAGGGATTCGGTGTCCGGCAGGGCCGCCAGTCGCTCGTCGAGCCAGTCCGGCACGCTATGGCGCACCGCCCTGGTCAGGCCGGCGGCGGACAGGGACAGGACATGGTCCAGCCAGGCGCGCTCGTGCTCGTCCAGACCGGTGTCCAGGGTTTCACGCGGCCAGACGGAGGCCAGACCCAGCACCGCCAGGCGCCGCGTGCCCGAACCCGCGCCGATTTCCGCGAACTGCCGGTAGCGCCGCAGATGACGCAGCACATCGAAGACCGCCTCGGCGATTTCACCCCGGTCGCGCAGCCCGGCGTTGGCGTGGGCGCGGAACCAGTGCGACAGGACGGCGTCGGCCGGGTATTTCCATTGCAGGACCTCGCCCAGCACCTGGCGCACCTGCTCGATGCGCGCCGCCGCCATCACGTAGGGCCGCGCAGGGGCCTGGCTGCGCGCGGCGTCCTTGCCCCGGGTCCCCCGGACCTCCCGTCCTTCTTCGGCTCGCGCGGCGCTGGGGCGGTCCGGCGACCCGGAACGGCGCCCGCCGTCAGCAGCGTCCATGCGGGCGCGCGGCCGGGAGCGGGATCCATCCCGCGTGTCATTCCTGCTCATGATGATTCTCCTGGAAAAGGGCCGGACCGGCCCAGGCGCGGTGCGGAGCGCCCTCGACCGAGACCCGGCCATCCGTCCCCAGCCGCACGCGGCCCTGCGCCAGCCAGCGCAGCGTCTGGGCGTAAATCCGATGTTCGACCGGCAGCAGCCGGGCCGCCAGCGAGTCGGGTGTGTCATCGGCACACACCGGGATGGCGGCCTGGGCGATGATCGGTCCGTGGTCCAGCACGGGCGTGACGAAATGCACGGTGCAACCGTGCCACTGCACGCCCTGGGCCAGGGCCTGTTCGTGGGTATGCAGGCCGGGGAATGCCGGCAACAGCGAGGGGTGGATGTTGACGATGCGGCCATCGAAATGGCGCACGAAATCGGCGCCCAGCACCCGCATGAAGCCTGCCAGCAGGATATAGTCGGGCGCCAGGGCGTCCAGCCGGTCCCGCAGTGCGGCGTCGAAGGCCTCGCGGCTGTCGAAGTCGCGATGCGCCAGGACTTCGGCGGGCAGGCCGCGCGCGCGCGCCCAGTCCAGACCCGCCGCGTCGGCGCGGTTGGACAGGACGGTGCAGATGTCGACGGGCAGGCCTTCGGCCGCGACGGTCTCGGCCAGCGCCTGCATGTTCGAGCCGCGGCCCGAAATCAGGATGGCCACCCGGATCGGCCGGTCGGGGGGGTGCGGCATGCGCAGGGTCTCCAGCAGGAAAGATGAGGATGCTGCCCGGCAGGAATCCTGGGCATAAACGCAAAATTGTAAACTCTCGCCTGTGAATACCGAATTCCGCCTCTACCGCCACCTGCCCCGGCACGACTCCACGGCCCCCAGCGCCGTGACCATCGGCAATTTCGATGGCGTGCACCGGGGCCATCAGGCCATCCTCTCCCAGGTCCGGGAACAGGCCGCCGCCCTCGGGCTCGTACCCACCGTAATGACCTTCGCGCCCCACCCGCGCGCTTTCTTCGCACGCAAGGGGCAGCGCCCGGAACTGATCCCCACGCAGATCAGTTCCCTGCGCGACAAGACCGTCCTGCTCACCGAACACGGCATGCGCCAGATCGTGATTCAGCGCTTCGACCAGCGCCTGGCCGACATGGGCGCCGAGGACTTCATCCGCGAATTGCTGGTGCGCGGCCTGAACACGCGCTGGCTGCTGGTCGGCGAAGACTTCCGGTACGGCCACAAACGCAGCGGCGACATCGACCTGCTGCGCCGCATGGGGCGGGAGCACGGCTTCGAGGTGCGGACCCTGGCCGATGTCGGGGACGACCAGGGTCAGCGCATTTCCAGTTCCGCGCTGCGCACCGCGCTGGCGGTGGGCAATCTGGAACGCAGTGGCGAACTGCTTGGCGCCCCTTACCGCATCGGCGGACACGTCATCCACGGCCGCAAGCTGGGCCGCGACCTGGGCTTTCCGACGCTGAACCTGCGCGTGCCCGCCCCCTGCGCGGCCCGTTCCGGCATCTACGTGGTGCGTGTCCACGGACTGGACGAACGGCCGCTGCCGGGCGTCGCCAGCCTGGGCGTTCGCCCCACGGTCACCCGCGACGGCGCGCTGTTGCTGGAGACGCACATCCTCGATCGGCGAGTGGACGCCTACGGTAAACTGGTGTGCGTCGAATTCCTCGAGTTCCTGCGCGACGAGGAATACTTTCCCGACCTGACCTCCCTGACCGCCGCCATCCGCCAGGATGCGCAAGGCGCTCGCGACTATTTTGCCTCCCATGGACTATAGAGACACCCTGAACCTGCCCGAATCCCCCTTCCCCATGCGCGGCGATCTGCCCAAGCGCGAGCCGGGCTGGATCAAGGAATGGGAGGAAAAAGGCCTGTACAAGCGGCTGCGCGACGCCCGCCGGGGCGAGCCCCTGTTCATCCTGCACGACGGCCCGCCCTACGCCAACGGCAAGATCCACATCGGTCACGCGGTCAACAAGATCCTCAAGGACATGATCGTCAAGAGCCGCCAGCTTGAAGGATTCGACGCGGTATACGTGCCGGGCTGGGACTGCCACGGCCTGCCGATCGAGAACGCCATCGAAAAACTGCACGGCCGCAATCTGCCGCGCGACGAGATGCAGGCAAAGAGCCGTGCCTTCGCCACCGAGCAGATCGCGCAGCAGATGGTGGATTTCAAGCGTCTGGGCGTGCTGGGCGACTGGGATCACCCCTACAAGACCATGAACCATGGGAACGAGGCCCTGGAGCTGCGCGCCTTGAAGAAGGTCATGGAGCGCGGCTTTGTCTATCGCGGCCTCAAGCCCGTGTACTGGTGCTTCGACTGCGCCTCGTCGCTGGCCGAGTTCGAGATCGAATACGCCGACAAGCAAAGCCAGACGCTGGACGTGATGTTCCCGGCCGCCGAGCCCGAAAAACTGGCCGCCGCGTTCGGCCTGGACCGGCTCGACAAGGAAGCTTTCATCGTCATCTGGACGACCACGGCCTGGACCATCCCCGCCAACCAGGCGCTCAACGTCAACCCGGCACTCGAATACAGCCTGGTCGATACGGAACGCGGCCTGCTCATCGTCGCCTCGGCGCTGGTCGAAAAATGTCTCGAACGCTGGAAACTGCAAGGCCGGGTCGTCGCCACGGCAAAGGGCGAAAAGCTCGACCACATGCCTTTCAGGCATCCGCTGGCGCACGTGCACAAGGGTTATGACCGCCTCTCTCCCGTATACCTGGCCGACTACGCCACGGCCGAGGACGGCACGGGGATCGTGCACTCGTCGCCCGCCTATGGCATGGATGACTTCAATTCCTGCATGTCCAACGGCCTGGCGTACGAGGACATCCTCAACCCCGTGCAGGGCCACGGCGTGTATGCGGACGATCTGCCGCTGTTCGGCGGGCAGCATATCTGGAAAGCCGTGCCCGCCATCCTCGACACGCTGAAATCCGCAGGCCGGCTGATTGACACCATCACCATCACCCACAGCTACCCGCACTGCTGGCGCCACAAGACGCCGGTGATCTACCGCGCCGCCGCGCAGTGGTTCATCCGCATGGACGAGGGCGAGGGCGTGTTCACCGACCCGGCCCAGAAGCCCGCAAAGACCTTGCGCCAGATCGCGCTCGAAGCCATAGAGCAGACCCGCTTCTACCCCGAGAACGGCAGGGTCCGCCTGCGCGACATGATCGCGGGACGACCCGACTGGTGCATCTCGCGCC
>DISE01000137.1 GCA_002421865.1 Castellaniella sp. UBA6218 | reverse complement strand
TCCAGGACCGCCACGGCGGCCCGCGCCGGCAGGCCCAGGGTGTTGCGGGCTTGCAGGTCCTGATCGGAGAAGACGAGGGGCTGGACGGACATGAGGCAAGAGGGCTGAAGTGGAAGGCGTAAGCATACCGCGCGGGCTTCGGATGGACGGGTTTCGGGGCGGGTGTCCGGGCGATTTGACAGGCCTGGATATCGTGCTTTATAGTTCTGCCTCTTGCTTGATTGCGTACCGGCAGCAGCGCCTTTCAAAGGTCTGAAGCCTGATCTGAAGAATCAAACGATTTGACAGACTAAAAAATACACCTTACAATGCAAGGCTTAGCTGAATAGCTAAAAACGCGGGAATAGCTCAGTTGGTAGAGCGCAACCTTGCCAAGGTTGAGGTCGCGAGTTCGAGACTCGTTTCCCGCTCCAGATCAAAAAAAGGCCCAGACTTCGGTTTGGGCCTTTTTGTTTTTCGTGTCAGGATCCATCGGAATACACCGTGGCTGATGGGCAAGCCGCGGCCACGGGCGGGCATTCCTCACTATAGAATGCCCGCTATGGATATCGCCTCTTCCTTATTGATCGCCGTTGCGGCATGGCTGGTGCTGCGCATGCGCTACCAGCGCGCCCGCATCGCCCTGCTCGGGCATCACCTGGCCGGGCTGCGGCTCGAACATGGCATGGAGACCCTGACGCAGGGCTACACCCGCGCCATCCACGAAACGACCGAGGCACGCCAGACCCAGGTGCTGGAAAGCTTCGCCCAGACAGAACGCACGGTGGCGGCGCAGGCGCAATCGCTGGCCGACGCCATGCAACGGGAAAGCGAACAGGCCACCCGCATGAGCATGCTGCCGTTCTGCGTGCCGTACGCCGAGCGCTTCCTGCCCGTACCGACGCGGGATTTCCGCGCGCTGCTGCGGATCCACGCGGCCGGCCTGCGGCATGTCGTGGACAACGAAAGCCATATGAATCCGAAGGACCGTGCCTACCATCTGTCGGCGGAACTCTATCTACTGCAGCACAGTTGCCACTGGTACTGCAAGTCGCGATCCGTGGCCGACGCGCGTCTGGCGCTGCGGCATCAGGTGAAGCACCAGCAAGCGCTGGACGCGGTGTCCGACACGACCCGCTCGGCCTATCTGGCGTGGCTGCGGGGCGCCGGCTAGCTGCTAGCGCAGCGCTGCCAACCCGGTCTCCCTCGCCCCGCACGCCCGCACCAGCTCGGCGTCATGACTGGCGAACAGCACGAGGCGGTCCTGTGCCCAGAGCCTGAACTGATCGGCCAGCACGGCGCGAGCCTGGGCGTCCAGCCCGTTGCCCGGGCCGTCCGCGACGACGACGGCCGGATCGCCCAGGGCGGCGGCCGTCAGAAAGACCTTGCGCCGCGTCCCCGTCGACATCTGCTCGAAGCGCTTGTCCAGATGCGGCTCCAGCCCAAGCCGGCGGGCCAGGTCGAGCACATCGCCGTCGAGGGTCGCCCGATTCTCCGTGGCGACCTGTTCGAGCAGCCCCCGTCCCGTCAGCGAGGGAAACACCAGGCAATCGTCGGGCACATGGGCCAGTCGGGCCTTGGCCAGGGCGGGCTCACGGACCATCGAATGCCCGCCGATCCAGACGTCGCCCGCATCGGGCGCGATCATGCCCGCGACGATACCCAGCAGGGTGGATTTGCCGGTGCTTTCTTCTTCGCACAGCGCCACGCATCCGGGTCCGAACACCTGGTTCAGTTCCTGGAAGACGAGCTGGTCGCCGTAACGCTTGGTGAGATTGTCGATGCGCAGCATGCCGGGAAGTGTACGCAGGAATGTGGCGCGCGGCCAGGGTTCCCCGGCATCACCGGGAAATTTCCGCTGCCAGGGCCGCGCCCAGTCCGGCGATGGCCGCGTTGCGATCCTCCATCGAGGCATCGGTGCCGGTGATGTAGATCGCCGCCACGACCGGCGCGCGCGCGGTGGGCCACATCACCGCGATCACGCCACGCGAGCCATGTCCGCCCGCCCCCGTCCGGTCGCCGATACGCCATGTCCGGGGAATGCCGGCGCGCAGAAGCGGGCCGCCCACTTCGTTGCCCACCAGCCACTCGGTCAGCCTCGCTTTCGAAGAGGCCGACAGCACGTCACCGAGCACGAGCGCGCGCAGGGTATCCGCCATCGCCGCGGGCGAGCTCGTGTCCCTGGCGTCACCCGGCGTTCCTTCATTCAGGCCGGGCTCGTATCGGTCGAGACGCGTCGTCCGGTCGCCGAAGCCGCGCACGAATGCCGTCACGGCCCCCGGGCCGCCGATGGACTCCAAGACCTTGTTGGCGGCCACGTTATCGCTCGTGCGCATCGTGGCCGCGCAGAGATCGCCCAGGGCGACCCGCCGCCCGACCCACGCTTTCGAGACAGGCGCATAAGGGACCAGATCGGCCTGCGCGACCAGCACCGTCTTTTCCAGGTCGCCCCCGCCCTCGTCCGCCCGATGCAGCAGCGCGCCGCAAGCGAGCGCCTTGAAGGTGCTCATCATGGGGAACCGTTCCTCGGCCCGATAACGCCAGCTTCGGCCATCCCCGGTGTCCTGGATCACCAGGCCCACGCGCGCGCCCAGCCTGCCCTCGATCTCGCGGGCCTTCGCAAGAATCGCATCGTCGGCCGCCGGCGCGGCGCGGGCGCACACCCCCGCGATCATCATGGCAATACCCAGCAGGATGGCTGGCAGTTTCATGGATGGCCTCTTTCCCATCGTTTCAGTCCGGTGAGGATACATGTCCGAACCACCGTTACACGACGCCCGCAAGCATGGCCGCTTCCGTGTGATTTTGTCAGTGGCGCTTACAGCCGCGCCCTTGGCCGCGCCCCGTCCATTCCCGGCTGCAGCCAAGGGCCTCGGGGCCGATCGCGGCGGGCGTCCGTCCCGGCCCGCTGTCGGGCCTGCTTACAATGCCGCCCGCAAGACCTTGATAAGGTGTCCATGAGACCGTTTTTTCAGGAGACTCTCATGTCAAAGACGATCCTTGCGACCCTTGCCATCCTCGCAGTCAGTGGCGTCCTGGCCGCGTGCTCGACACCCTCGACCGTCACCACGCGCGACGGCCGGACAGACTATACCGCCGACGCGCCGGTCACCGATACGGACGACGGCTTCGTCACTTACGAAAAAGGCGGCCGCGACGTCAAGGTCAACAAGTCCGAGGTCGAGCGGATCGAGGAAGTGGAATGACGGCCGGAGAAAGTCGCCGCCCGCCTCACTTGAAACGCGGCGACTCGCGCAGCAGGCTCAGCGCCTGCCGCGCGCCATGGAGCTGGTCCACCAGATGCAGAATCAGGTCGATGCCCGCTTCATTGACGCCGAAATCCCGCTGCAGGTCCTGGATCAGGACCGCCCGCGCGATGTCGCATTCGGAGAAGCGGACCTCGGACGCGGCGTCATCCGGAATGAGCCACCGCCGCTCCAGCCAGAATTCCAGGGTCTGTTCCCTGATGTTCGCGCTGACCAGGAATTCCTGCTTGGTCATGATCATGATGATTCACCTCCGCGCGGATCGTGGGCCTTGCCCTTTTCCCACCGGGCAACGAACGCATCGAGCTCGGGATCGGGCGACTTCGGCAGCACGATCCTCAGCTTGACGAGCTCGTCCCCGAATCCCCCTTCGCGGCGCGGCGCGCCCTTGCCCTTCAGACGCAGCGTGGCGCCGCTGCTGGAGTGCCTCGGGATCGTCAGCATCACATCGCCTGTCGGGGTCGGCACCCGCACCTCGCCGCCCAGGACCGCCTCGGACAGGGACACCGGCAATTCCACGATGACGTTGGCGCCATCCTGCTTGAAGCGCGGGTCGGGCAGCACCTCGACCCGGATCAGCGCATCGCCGGGTCCGCCAGCCCCCCGGCCAGGCGCGCCCTTGCCTTTCAGGCGCAACATCTGGCCGTCGAGCATCCCGGGCGGAATCGTCACATCCAGCGTGCCGCCGTCGGGCAGGGTGATCCGCTTGTCGGCCCCCGTCACGGATTCGACGAAACGGATCGACAGGCTGTAGAGACGGTCCTCGCCCCGCTGGTTGGCGCGGGCCTCACGGCCGCGACGCAGGATCTCCGCAAACACGTCGTCATCCGCGAAATCCGTGAAATCCGCATAGCCCGCGTCGCTGGTGTAAGGGTTCCGGCCGTGATCGGCCGAGGCGAAGTCCCGATAGAACTGGCGTTTGGGCTGTTCGGCGCCGCTGGCATCGATCTCGCCCGCATCGAACCGCCGGCGCTTTTCAGGATCGCCGAGCAGGCCGTAGGCTACGGAGACGTCCTTGAATTTTTCCTCGGCCGCCTTGTCGCCCGGATTCAGGTCCGGATGCAGTCTCTTTGCCAGGCCCCGATAGGCCTTCTTGATCTCGTCGAGCGACGCCGTCCGCGCCACGCCGAGCACCTGGTATGGATCCCGCATGATCAGCCCCGCACGCGCATCACGAAGAAGACCAGATTACCACGCCGAGAGGGGCCACAGCGCATCCGCCACAGGGCGGAACGGGTCGCGCCGACGCCCGCCTGGAACCACCCGTCCGGCCGATCCCCCTTCGGATGCACGGCGCCGGACCGGCGTATAATGCGCCCCTGCACCGCCTCAATCCATGGGTTCCCTCACCCCATCCATCAAAAAGGTCCGCATGAAATCCGCATCCGTTCCGCACCCGCGGACATCGTTCTGGCTCGCCCTGCTGGTCGCGTTCCACATCCTGGTCATCATCGCCAGCAACTACCTGGTGCAGTTGCCCATCGAACTGTTCGGCTTCCACAGCACCTGGGGCGCCTTCAGCTTTCCCTTCATCTTCCTGGCCACCGACCTGACCGTGCGCCTGATCGGCAAGAATCCCGCGCGCCGGGTGATCCTGCGCGCCATGATCCCGGCGCTGGCCGCCTCCTACGTCGTGTCGGTCCTGTTCCACGAAGGCGGCTTCAAGGGCTTCGAGGCGCTGGGCACATTCAACCTCTTCGTGTTCCGCATCGCCTTCGCCAGCTTCGCGGCCTACGTCCTGGGCCAGCTCCTGGACGTGTACGTGTTCGACCGCATGCGGCGCGACTACGTGCAATGGTGGATCGCACCCGCCGCGTCCGCCGTGCTCGGCCAGGCGCTGGACACGGTGGCCTTCTTCGGCATCGCCTTCTGGCGCAGCAGCAACCCCTTCATGGCCGCCCACTGGGGGGAGATCGCCGCCGTCGACTACGTCATCAAACTGACCGTCAGCCTGTTGCTGTTCGTGCCGATGTACGGCGTCGCCCTGAACGCGATCACCCGCTTCATGCGCCGGCGCGAAGCCCTGCCGGCCACGGCATGAGCGCGCCGGGCCGCCCCAAGCGCGAATTCCCCCTTGGGGGGATGGCGCGCAGCGCCAAGGGGGCGCCATGACCGCGCCGGGCCGCCGCGCCCTGGTGCTGTTTTCCGGCGGCCAGGATTCCACCACTTGCCTGGCCTGGGCGCTGACGCGTCACGATCACGTCGAGACCATCGGTTTCGACTACGGCCAGCGCCACCGGGCCGAACTGGACTGCCGCCTCGCGCTGCGCCGCAGCCTGGCGGGACTGCGGCCCGACTGGGGCCGGCGCCTGGGCGAGGACCATCTGCTGAATGTGGACGTACTGGGGCAACTGGGCGCCACGGCGATGACAGGCGACATCGAGATCGCCATGCAGGCCGACGGCCTGCCCAATACCTTCGTGCCGGGCCGCAACCTGCTGTTCTTCACCCTGGCAGCCGCGCTGTCCTACCGGCGCGGCCTGGACGTGCTGGTGGGCGGCATGTCGCAAACGGACTATTCCGGCTACCCGGACTGCCGCGACAACACGATCAAGGCGCTGCAGGTGGCCCTGAGCCTGGGCATCGACCGTCCCCTGACGCTGGAAACCCCGCTGATGTGGCTGGACAAGGCCGACACCTGGGCGCTCGCGCAGGACCTGGGCGGCGACGCGCTGGTCGAGCTGGTGCGCACGGACACCCATACCTGCTACCTGAACCGCCGCGACACCCTGCACGCCTGGGGCTACGGTTGCGGCGAATGCCCGGCCTGCGCGCTGCGCGCGCGGGGACACAGGGACTGGATGACGCGGCGGAAGGCCGGCTGAGACGGCGCCCGCGCCGCTACAGCGTGACCGTCCCCTCGATGCAGGTGACGACCTCGCCCCCCACCCAGATGTCCGCTCCGGATTTCCCGATGTGTACGCGGCCCGCGCGGCCCAGCACCGTCCCCTGGGACGCCACATAGGATTCGGGCGCGAGCCCGGCGCCGATCAGCCACTGGGCCACGCCTGCGTTCAGGCTGCCCGTGACCGGGTCTTCCGGGATCCCGAGACCGGGTACGAACGCCCGCACCTCGAACTGCGCCTGCGGGCCGTCGGCGACCGGATCCCAGGGCGCGACCACGCCCACCTTGAGATCGCCCAGCACGGCCGGGTCGGGACGCAGTTCCAGCACCCGCCGGCGCGTGCCCAGCAGCACCGCCAGCCAGCCGGGCCCGTTGTCCACCCACCGCGCCTCGCGAATCTCGCCGACGGCCAGGCCCAGCCCCGCGGCGATGCGTGGCAACAGCGCGGATTCGACCGGCCCCGAGCGCACCAGGGGCGGCGCGGCGAACGCCACCCGCGATCCGTCGAGGCGCAGGGTGATCAGGCCCGCCGGGCATTCCTGGACGATCGTATCGCCGCGCGCCCGGCCCCCGCTGGCCAGCCACACCGCGCAGGCGCCCAGCGTGGGATGCCCGGCGAACGGCAACTCGCCGCCCGGTGTGAAGATGCGCACGCGATAGTCCGCCCGCGGCGTCGACGGCCGCAGCAGAAAGATCGTCTCGCTCAGGTTCGTCCAGCGGGCGAACGCGGCCATCCGGTCGTCCGCCAGCCCGTCGGCGGCGATCACCACCGCCAGGGGATTGCCTTTCAGGGGTTCGCTGGCGAAGACGTCCACTTGCTTGAAATCGAAGGTCGGCATGATGTGCGGCGCGATGCGGCAATGAGGGAAAGAATTTCAATTCTCGCATCAATCGAGGGCGGGATGCCGAGGATATAATACTGTTCATACATACAGCAATCCGCCCGCCATGGAACCCCCCGCCCCCCTCTCCCAACAGCCCGCCGTCTGTCGGCACGTCGAAATCCCGGCGCGCTGCGGCTTCCCCAGCCCGGCCGAAGACCACGCGCAGAAGCGGATCGACCTGAACGCCGTCCTGATTCCACACCCCGAGGCCACCTTCTACATGCGGACCCGGGGCGAATCCATGCGCGACGCCGGGATCGGCGATGGTGATGCCCTGATCGTGGACCGCGCCCTGGAGGCCCGGCACGGCGACATCGTCGTCGCCGTCGTCGACGGCGATTTCACCGTCAAGACCCTGCATCGCCAGGACGGCCGGGTGCGCCTGCGGGCGGCCAACCCCGCCTTCCAGGACATCGTGCCGCGCCACGGCCAGGAACTGGCCATCTGGGGAGTCGTCACATGGGTGCTCAAGCCCGTCGGCCGCCATCACGCATCGCGCTGATCGACGGCAACAGCTTCTACTGCGCCTGCGAACGGGTCATGAGGCCCGCCCTGGAAGGCCGGCCCGTCATCGTGCTGTCCAACAACGACGGCTGTGCCATCGCCCGCACGGCCGAAGCCAAGGCCATGGGCATCCCGATGGGCGCCCCCTGGTTCAGGATCCGGCATCTGCAAGCCCGGGGGCTGGTCGCCCTGTCCGCCAACTTTGCCCTGTACGGCGACATGAGCGACCGCATGATGCGCGTGATCGGCCAATTTTCACCCGCCCAGGAAATCTATTCCATCGATGAATGCTTCCTGGATCTGACCGGCCTGCCCGGCCCGGGCCGCGACATTGGCGCGCAAATCCGCCAGCGCGTGCTGCGCTGGGTCGGCATCCCCACCTGCGTCGGCATCGGCGCCACCAAGACCCTGGCCAAACTTTCCAACCATCTGGCCAAATCCCTGCCGCGCCTGCAAGGCGTCTGCGACCTGTCCGGCCTGGGCGGGGCGGAATTGATGCGCGCCATCCGCCACGTTCCCGTCCAGGACGTCTGGGGTGTGGGCCGGCGCCTGGGGCCCAGCCTGGAAGCCTCCGGGATCCGCACCGCTGCCGACCTGGCGCAGGCGGACCGACATGTGCTGCGGCGACAATACTCGATCATGCTGGCCAGGACCGCCCAGGAACTGTGCGGCGAACCCGCCATCGACTGGGAAGACGCGCCCACCCCCAGGCGGCAGATCATGTCCACCCGCAGTTTCGGCCTGCCCGTGCGCGACCTGGCCGAACTGGAACAGGCCGTCAGCCTGTTCACCAGCCGCGCCGCCGAAAAACTGCGGCGACAGCATTCCCATGCCGGGGCCGTTCAGGTGTACATCCGGACCAGCCGTTTCCGGAGCGGGCCATGGCATGCCGACAGCGCCGTCGTGCCGCTGGATGCGCCCACGGACGGCACATCCGCGCTGCTGAAGGCCGCGCTGTGCGGGTTGCGATCGGTGTTCCGTCCGGGATTCGATTATGCCAAGGCGGGGGTGTGCTTGCTGGATGTCGGGCCGGCGGCGCCGGTCGAGACGCAGGGGGAGCTGTTTGGGCCGGATCCGGAACCAGCGGCGAAGTCCGCCCGGGCCATGGCGGTGATGGACCGGCTGAATCAACGGTTCGGGAGCCGGATGATCCAGGTGGCCAGCGCCTTGCATGAACCGGACGCGCGGTGGCAGATGCGCCAGGCGCACCGTTCGCCGAACTATACGACGAAGTGGGAAGACGTGGTGCGGGTGGGATGAAGGGACCCCATGGCGATCCAGTGACCTTTCCGGACCCGCCTGCCGGCGTTGCCCACCTTTGGGGCCAAGATCCTTCCCTCCTTCCCACAATCAATTCAATAAACGATGTATCATTGAACAATGAATGAAATCCAAGCCGTTTCAGCCCTGGGCGCACTCGCCCATCCTCAGCGTCTGCGCGTGTTCCGTGCCCTGGTGACGACCGGCCCCGAGGGGCTGACCCCCAGCCTCCTCGCCAGCCAGCTCGACGTGGCGCGCAACGCGCTGTCCTTCCACCTGAAGGAACTGGCCCACGCGGGTCTCGTCACGATCGAACAGCAGGGCCGCAACCTCATCTACCGCGCCGACTTCGTCCGGATGAACGGCCTGCTCGGCTACCTGACCGAACACTGCTGCCAGGGCGGCACATGCGCCGTCAACGAAGGCGGCGACACTTCCCATTTCCGTTGCTGACGCAAACACCCATGAGTCCCGACACCCACTACAACGCGCTGTTCATCTGCACGGGCAATTCGGCCCGCTCCATCCTCGCCGAAGGCATCCTCAACGCACTCGGCCAGGGCCGCTTCCACGCCTATTCGGCGGGCAGCCAGCCCAAGGGTGAAGTACATCCCCTGGCGCTGGCCACACTCGAACGGCTGCGCATGCCGGCAGCGGGCTATCGCAGCAAGAGCTGGGACGAATTCGCAGCCCCGGGAGCGCCGGTGTTCGATTTCATCTTCACCGTCTGCGACAATGCCGCAGGCGAGGCCTGCCCGTTCTGGCCCGGCCAGCCGGTCACGGCGCATTGGGGGGTGCCCGACCCCGCCGCCGTCGAAGGCACGGAATCCCAACGGCTCAAGGCGTTCCAGGATGCCGCGCTGACGCTGCGCAAGCGCATCGACCTGCTGCTGGCGCTGCCGATCCACCAGTTGGACGCGCTGTCACTGCAACGCGCCTTGCAGGACATCGGCCGTCAATCGGGAGAGCCCGCATGAGCCTGTTCGAGCGCTACCTGACCCTCTGGGTCTTCCTGTGCATCGTGCTGGGCATCGCGCTGGGCCAATTCGCGCCCGGAGTATTCCAGGCCATCGGGCACCTGGAGATCGCCCGGGTGAACCTGCCGGTCGGCCTGCTGATCTGGGTGATGATCATCCCGATGCTGCTCAAGGTGGATTTCGGCGCCCTCGGGCAAGTCAAGCGCCATTGGCGCGGTATCGGCGTGACGCTGTTCATCAACTGGGCGGTCAAGCCATTTTCGATGGCGGCGCTGGGGTGGCTGTTCATCCGGCAGGTCTTCGCCCCCTGGCTGCCCGCCGATCAACTGGACAGCTACGTCGCCGGCCTCATCCTGCTGGCGGCGGCGCCCTGCACGGCCATGGTGTTCGTCTGGAGCCGCCTGACCGGCGGCGACCCCGTGTTCACGCTGTCGCAGGTCGCGCTGAACGACACCATCATGGTGTTCGCCTTCGCCCCCATCGTCGGCCTGCTGCTGGGCCTGTCGTCCATCACCGTACCCTGGGCCACGCTGCTGGTGTCGGTCGGACTGTACATCGTGATCCCGGTCATCCTGGCGCAGCTCTGGCGCCGCGTCCTGCTGAACAAGGGGCAAGCCGCCTTCGACGCCGCGCTGGCCCGCATCGGCCCGCTCTCCATGGCCGCCCTGCTGCTGACGCTGGTGCTGCTGTTCGCCTTCCAGGGCGAGGCCATCCTGCGGCAGCCGCTGGTGATCGCCATGCTGGCCGTGCCCATCCTGATCCAGGTACTCTTCAATTCCGGCCTGGCCTATTGGCTCAACCGCCGGGCGGGCGAGCGGCACAGCATCGCCTGCCCATCGGCCCTGATTGGCGCCTCGAATTTCTTCGAACTGGCCGTGGCCGCAGCCATCAGCCTGTTCGGCTTCCAGTCCGGCGCGGCACTGGCCACCGTCGTGGGCGTGCTGATCGAAGTCCCGGTGATGTTGCTGGTCGTGCGGATCGTCAACCGCAGCAAGGGCTGGTATGACGCGGGCGTCTGTGGACAAATAACCACTTTCCGCGTACGGTAACGGGGCTGCCGGATTCAGGACGCCTCGTCACACAGAACAGCGCCATCAATGCCGGTTTTGTCTTCAAAGAGAGCAACTTCATGAAAGAACTGGATATCGTTTCGTTTGGCAAATCGGATATTGAAAACACCCTGGAAAAAATGGCTCCGGGCGAGATCGACAAACTGGCCTTCGGCGCCATCGAACTGGACAAGAACGGCACGATCCTGAAGTACAACGCGGCCGAAGGCGCCATCACCGGACGCAACCCCGCCGACGTCATCGGCAAGAACTTCTTCCGCGATGTCGCGCCCTGCACCTCAAAGGCGTCGTTCAAAGGCGTATTCGATGCCGGGGTCAAGGAAAACAATCTGAACACCATGTTCGAGTATGTTTTCGACTACAAAATGCAGCCGACCAAGGTGAAGGTGCATATGAAAACATCCATCAATGGCCAGTCCTACTGGATTTTCGTCAAGCGTCTCTGAAGCGGTCGTGCGGCACCCTGCGGATCAGGCGCCGTCGTGGTGGGAACAGCACGGTGTGCTGCATCGCTTTGTCTGTGACCTGACGCATGCCGAACTCACCGCGCTGCGCAGGCGCCCCACAGCCCATGCATTGCCCTGGCCGGAAAACACGCATCTGGCCGAGGACCTCGGCGCGGATTCGCTCGAGTTGATGGCGCTGGCGACACGGCTGTCGGAAATGCTGCATATCCACGAAGCGGGCATCGAAGACTACCTGCTGGCCAGATTGCGCATCGACGACTGGACGTCCGTCGCACTGACGAGCCTGCGCCGTTACAACACAGCGCTCACATTCCGTACGTCCGGCAGCAGCGGCCAAACAAAACCCTGCACCCACGACGCGTCATGGCTGTGGCAGGAATCGCTGGCCCTGGGCGAGCTGTTCCCGGGGCGGCGCCGGCTGCTGTTCGCCGTCCCCAGCCACCACATTTACGGTTTTCTTTTCACCGTGCTGCTCCCCCAGGTGCTCGACCTGCCAGCCGACCGGCTTATCGATCTGCGCCGCAGCAGCGCCGCGGCCCTGCCCGGCCAGTTGCGGGCGGGCGACCTGGTCGTGGCACACCCCGATTATTGGCGCACGGCCCTGACGCTCGTCCCCGCCTTTCCCGAGGACATCGTCGGGGTGACTTCCGGCGCGCCCTGCCCCGACGACATCGCGGCCGGACTGCGCGCGGCCGGGCTGTCGCGGCTGGTGCAGGTGTTCGGCAGCAGCGAAACCGCCGGCCTTGGCTGGCGAGACGACGAGACGGCGCCGTACCGGTGCTTTCCGTACTGGCAAGGCCCGGACCGGGACGGTTCGATGCTGCGCCACATGATGGACGGCACCACGGCGTCTTTTACCGTGCAGGACGAGCTTGTCTGGAAGGACAGCCGCCACTTCCTGCCGCAAGGAAGACGCGATGAGGTGGTGCAAGTGGGGGGCAAGAATGTATCACCGGCGCACGTCGCCCAGGTGCTGCGCCGGCACCCACGCGTGCAGGACGCCAGCGTGCGGCTGATGCGCCCCGACGAGGGCCTGCGGCTGAAGGCTTTCGTGGTGCCGCGCCAGGATGGCGAGAACACCCATGCGCTGGCCGATGCGTTGGCCGACTGGGCCCGCGACCACCTGACCGCCGCGGAGCGGCCAAGCACCTTCACATTCGGCCCGCAACTGCCACGCCAGAACAATGGCAAGCCGGCTGACTGGATCATCGAAGACTGACCCGTCCGCAGGGTGGTTCAGACTGAGGGTCCGCGGCTGCGTCATGATCGTCCGGGCCCATGGAAAATGGATGCCGACCGCTGACGATCAGGCAGGCCGAAGGCCTGGTGAAAAAAAATTCGACCGCCCAATAAAAAGCGTGTCATTCATCGCGTCATTCTGAGGCTGAACCCCAAAAAATGACCCCGGAAAAATGACACGCCTGAATTTCAAATTATTGATTTTAAGTGGAAAACTGGTGGAGCCGGGGGGAATTGAACCCCCGTCCGCAAGCCCTCCGCAAGTAGCTCTACATACTTAGTCGGCCTATTTTGAGTTTTAACCTTGGATCATGCCGGACGACAGGCCCTTCCTTGGCGATTCGCACTAATTTAAGATCCGACCCAGCGACCTGGTCGAACCCGATTCCCTGTGAATGACGCTGCTGTGGGTTTGACCCCACCCGACCCAGGGACAAGTCGGTGCAGCGGCTCACCGCTTAAGCGGCCAGAGCGAAACGCTCGTCGTTGGCGTTTGTAGTTTTCCAGTGGATTTACGAGCGTACTGGTGCTCGGTATGCACTATCCTGTTTTGAGACCCACGTCGAAGCCAAATCGGCCCCAGGACATGCTTATTATACCGGCATTTTTCAGATAATGAAATTACAATCGGGGGCCATGAGGATGCAATACCACATTCGCGCCACCCTGCCGGCCGCTCCATCCGGGATCCCGTCATGCTGCGCTGGCTGACGGGGCGCACCGCCCGGGACCGCGCATTCGAGCAGGCCCTGGACTCCCTGGACGCGCGCGTCTGGCCTCCTCTGCTGGCGCGGCACGCATTCCTGGCCGGCCTGGACGCGCGGGAAACCGAGACACTGCGCCGACATACGGCCTGGATTCTGGCGAACAAGGCCTTCCACGGCGCTCACGGCTTGCGGGTGACGCCGGACATGCGCCGCTCGATCGCGATCCAGGCCGCCCTGCCGGTGCTGGGGCTGGACACTTCGCTGTACCGGGGCTGGACGCAGATCGTCGTCTACCCGGGCGGCTTCCTGGTGCGGCGCGCCGAGACCGACGAGGCCGGCGTGGTCCACGAGTACGAGCAGGAAACGTCAGGCGAATCCTGGGAAGGCGGTCCGGTGATCCTGTCCTGGGAAGACGCCCGCGCCGGGACGGACACACAGGCGAATGTGGTGATCCACGAATTCGCCCACAAGCTCGACCAGCGCGACGGCGACGCAGACGGCATGCCGGGGCTGCGCGCGCACCGGGACCTGGATCCGCGCCATTGGCGCGAGGTGCTGGACCGGACCTTCGACGATTTCAACGCCTGGCTCGACGAGGTGGAGGCGCTCATCCCGCCCGACGTGGACCCGGAATCCGACGAGGCCGCCGGATGGTACGCGGAACTGCCGCTGGATCCCTATGCCGCGCAGGACCCGGCTGAATTCTTCGCCGTCAGTTCGGAGAGTTTCTTCATCGATCCTTGGGCGATGGCGGCGGCCTGGCCCGACTGGTACCGCTTGCTGGCGCGGTATTATCGGCAGGATCCCCTGCGCCGACTGGAAGACGCCGGCGTGCCGCGCCCCGTCCGCCCCTGACGCGGGCCGCCCACTCAATCAAAGGAACCCGACCATGGACATCACCCTCACGGCCGCCGATGGCCACGCCTTCACCACCTACCTGTGCGGACCCGAGAACGCCCGCACGGGCGTCGTCGTGCTGCCGGAAATCTTCGGCATCAATGGTCACATCCGCCAGATGGCCGATCGTTTCGCGGCGCAGGGATACCGGGCGATCTGCCCATCCTTGTTCGATCGGGCGGCGGACGGCGGAAGCGGCCTGCAACTCGGCTACGACGAGGCGGGCAGGGACCGCGGCCTGGCCTTGCGCAAGACGATCCGCGATGAGGACGCCCTGCTGGACATCGAGGCGGCCGCCGCCGCGCTGAAGGGCCAGGCCGCGCGCCTGGTGACGGGCTATTGTTGGGGCGGCTACCTGTCCTGGCGCGCCGCCTGCCTGAGCGACACCTTCGCGGCCGCGTCCTGCTGGTACGGCGGGGGCATCGCGCGCCACGCCCACGACACGCCCCGGATTCCCGTGCAGATGCACTTCGGCGGCAAGGACGGCTCGATCCCGCTGTCGGACGTACACGCCATCCAGGCGGCGCAGCCCGGTCTGCCGGTTCACGTCTATCCGGAAGCCGGCCACGCGTTCGGGCGTGAAGGCACGGCGGCCCACCACCCGGCTTCGGCGGCGCTGGCCTGGGAACGGACGCTGGCGTTCTTCGCCGCTCACACGGCCTGAACCGCACCGGAACGCCGGGCCACGGTCCGCGTTCCGTCGCCGTTTCCGCAACAAACGTGAAAAGTTGTTCCCGACACGCCCGGAAAACCGCGCGCCGGTAGCCTTTTGAAGCGACTGTCCTCCCGGTATTCACACTCCGGTGGTCCGGACAGGACACAATGGGGTCCTCTCGATCCGCAGGACAAGCCCATGAAAAACAAGAGTCCCCACGCTGTGCCTTCGGCTTCCCGCCTTCCGAAAGGACGCTTTTCATCTTGGGGCGGCCCGGCGATGAAAAAAAGCATCGCTGTGGTGGCCCTGTTCGCAGGCGCGCTGATGGCGGGACCGGCCGCCCACGCGGGTGACGTGGACGTCGGCATTTCCATCGGCATCCCCGGCTTCATCTGGGGTGGTCCGGCCTATTATCCGCCGCCGCCGCGCCATTACCACCGCCCGCGCGTGATCGTGGTGCCCGAGCCCGTCTACGTGCCCGGCCCCGGCCCAGGCTACCGTGCGGGCTGGGAGGATCGCGGCCATTACGACCGTCACCAGCGCAGATACTGGAAGGAAAACTGGAAGCACGACCGTGGCCATCGCGGCCGCGGCTGGGACGACTGAGCTCAGGCCGCCCCGACGGCGGCCCAGGCCGCCGGCACGGGCCGCAGTCCGTCCGGCGACTGGCGTCTTACTGCGTCAGCACACCGTCCCGATAATCGCGCAGGGCCTGCTCGATTTCCTCGGGGGTGTTCATGACGAAGGGGCCGTACTGGACGACGGGCTCGTTCAGCGGCTTGCCGGCCAGCAACAACACCCGCACCCCATCGGCGCCTTCTGGCGCTGCGGCAATATGCAGGGTGTCGCCCTGCGTGCCGAACCAGACGGTATGCCCCGGTTCGACCGCACGTTCACCGGCATCCAGCCGTCCTTCGAACACATACAGCAGAACCTGATGGGTCGCCGGGACCGGGATGTCCACGGGCTGTCCCGCCATGACGCGGATGTCGGCGATCAGAGGCTGGGTGGCGGGATTCGCCTGGCCCGGTCCCCGCAGCGGGCAGGTCGCCCAGGGGATGATGCCGGCGATCAGCTTGATGAAGCCGCCTTCGGGCAATTCGGCCGTCGCGAGCGCTTCGGCCGGAATGTCGCGATAGCGCGCGGGCTGCATCTTGTCAGCGGCCGGCAGGTTCAGCCAGATCTGGAAACCGCGCAGCAAGCCGTTTTCCTGCTGGGGCATTTCCTCGTGGACGATGCCGCGCCCGGCGGTCATCCATTGCACGCCCCCGGCCTTCAGGTCGCCTTCGTTGCCCAGATGGTCGCGGTGGCGCATGTGGCCATCGACGATATAGGTCACGGTCTCGAAGCCGCGATGCGGATGCGGCGGGAAACCCGCGATATAGTCATCCGGATTGTCGGAGGAAAACGCGTCCAGCATCAGGAAGGGATCCATGCGGTGCTGCCGCTGCTGCCCCAGGGCGCGCAGCAACCGCACGCCCGCGCCGTCCTGGGTGGGCTGGGCGGGAAGGATCCGGGTGACGGCTCGGCGGGACATGTCAGAGCCCGACGTTGTCCTTTTCCAGCACTTGTTCGGCGCGGTAGCTGGATCGCACCAGTGCGCCGGAGACGACCTCGCGGAAGCCCTTGGACAGGCCCAGGTCGCGGTAGGCGCGGAATTGCTCGGGCGTGACGAAGCGGCGCACCGGCAGGTGGTTGGCCGTGGGCCGCATGTACTGGCCGAAGGTCAGTATGTCGACGTTGGCGGCGCGGATGTCGTCCATCGCCTGCTCGATTTCCTCGTCGGTCTCGCCCAGGCCCAGCATGATGCTGGTCTTGGTGAGGGTCTGGGGAGCGTAGGTCTTGGCGTGGGCCAGCACATCCAGCGTCTGGCGGTACCCGGCCCGGACATCGCGCACCACGTGCGTCAGGCGCTCGACGGTTTCGACGTTCTGGGCGAAAGTGGTCAGGCCGGCGTCCAGGATCTTTTCCACGCAGCCATGGTTGCCCTGGAAATCGGGCGTCAGGGCCTCGACCGCCGTCTGCGGCGAACGCTCGTGGATGGCGCGGATACAGGCGGCGTAATGGCCCGCCCCGCCGTCGATCAGGTCGTCCCGGTCGACCGAGGTGAGCACCACGTATTTCAACTGCATCAGCGCCACCGCGTCGGCGACGCTGGCCGGCTCGTTGTGGTCCAGCCAGCCATGGGGATTGCCGGTGCTGACGGCGCAGAACTTGCAGGCCCGCGTGCAGACCGAGCCCATCAACATCAGGGTCGCCGTGCCCCGTCCCCAGCATTCGGCGATGTTGGGACACTTGGATTCGGCGCAGACCGTGTTCAGCTTGTGCGTCTCGACGATCTCGCGGACTTCCTGGTAGCGCTCGCCCGACGGGATGCGCACCCGCAGCCAGGACGGTTTGGGCGCGGAATCGGGGATTTCGGTCAGCTCGCTGGGCCGCATGCCGTCCTTGACGGCCTTGGTGCCTTGAGGACTGATGAATTTGGACCCCGAGCGGGCGCGGATGATGGGGACTTCGGTCGTCATGGAAAACCTGCGGGAAATATTCGGAATCGGACGCCCGTCACCCCCGGCGGACGCCTGTGCGGATAGTACCATGCGCCTCCGCGCCGGCCGCTTCGTCCGACCCCGCAGTGCGGCCATGGTCGCCATTCCGGTACGTTTCGAGCCGTTCCCGACTGTTTCGCCCCACTGTCCGGCCCGGTATACTCCCCGCCATGCTGCCGGCCGCCCCCCCGAAGATCCCCCTGCTCGCCCGTCCGCCGGGCACCGCCCTGGTGCTGCTCTGCCTGCTGGGCATGGTCGTGCTCTGGACGACGCTGTGCGCCCTCAGCCACTCGGCCCCCGACCTGGACGGCATGGAAGAACTCGTCTGGGCGGCCAGTCTGGAACTGGGCTATGTCAAGCATCCGCCCCTGCCTTCCTGGTTCATGCACCTGGCCACGGAACTGCTGGGCCGCCCGGTGTGGCTGCCTTTCCTGATGGGGCAGGTCTTTTCGGCGCTGGGACTGTGGTTCGTGTGGAAACTGGGCCGCGACCTCACCACGCCCCACCGGGCGCTGATCGCCACCCTGCTGGTCTCGGTGACCGCCTATTTCTCGTTGCGCGGCACGATCTACAACCACAACACGGCGCAGCTCTGGTCGATCACCGCTTCGATCTGGCTGTTCCACCGGGCCATCCGCGGCGCAAGGACGCGCGACTGGGCGCTGCTGGGCGCGGTCGGTGGCCTGGCGATGCTGACGAAGTACAGCGCCTTGATCCAGTTCGCCGCTTTCTTCCTGTATGCGCTGCGCAGCGGCGCCCTGCGGCGCCCCGACGTCTGGCGCGGCATCGCCGTCGCCACCGCGACGTTCCTCCTCGTGCTCAGCCCGCATCTGTGGTGGCTGGACCAGCATCATTTCGAGCCTTTGCACTACGCAGACGCCTCGTTGCAGGCGGGCGGCCGGCTGGCCGCCCTGAAGGATCTGCTGGACTTCACCCTGGACCAGGCCGGCCGCCTGGCGCCCATGGCGCTGGCGCTGGCCGCCTGGACCTTGTGGCGCAGGCGCCGGGGCGACCGGGCCCCGGGCCATGCGGCCAACGACGAGCGCTTCGAGGGCGCGGCCGCCGCCCCGCGCTACTGGTCCGACCTGGACGCCGAGGACCGGCGTTTCCTGCTGTGGGTCGGCCTGGCGCCTTTTCTCAGCACGGTGCTCGTCTCGCTGGCGTTGGGCTCGCGACTGGAGGCTTCCTGGGCCAGCACCTTCTTCGTGCTGTTCGGCTTTTACGGCCTGGGCTGGCTGCGCGGCCCCGAGGCGGTGCAATTGCGGCGCATCCTGATCCTGGCGGCGGCACTGCATGCCCTGATGGCCGTCGGCTACGCCGTCGCCCGGGGGCCGATCGCCCAATGGACGGGGCATGCCGCACGTTCCACCTACCCCGGGCCCGAACTGGCGGCGCACGCGCTGCGGCACTGGCGGGAGCATCAACCGGGCAGGCCCCTGCGCGTCGTGGTCTCGAACACCTGGATGGGCGGCAACATCGCCGTGCACGTGGGCCCCGAAACCCGGGTCTGGATCGACGCCAGCGACGAGCAATCCCCCTGGTTCGCGCCGGGAACGGCACTGCGCTGCGGCGCGCTGGTCGCCTACAGCGAACGCGGACGCGCCGCGCCGGTGCCCGCCGTGCGAGCCCTGTATGACGCGGCGCCATGGAAGGGGGTGGACGAGGTGCGCTGGTCCGGCCCCCGGGGACCGGTGATCGATCTGCACTGGGCCGTGCTGCCCGCCACGCCCGCTTGCCTGAGGGGCGATTAGGAGGCGGCCAGGGCGGAGCGCCCGCCTGGCCGCAAGTCCGTTCCGTTGGCCAGCAGCGGCTCGAAATCGATGGGCGCCAGTGGCCGGGCGAACAGATAGCCCTGCCCGTAATCGCAGCCCGCGGCGGCCAGCAGCTCGTACTGTTCGCGCGATTCAATGCCCTCGGCCACCACGCGCAGACCCAGCTTGTGGGCCAGCAGGATGACCGCCTCGCAAAGGGCCAGGTCGGGGCCATCCGGGCTGAGGTTGGCCACGAAGGATTGATCAATCTTCAGAAAATCAATGTTGAATTTGCGCAGATAGGACAGCGAGGAATAGCCGGTCCCGAAGTCGTCGAGCGCGACCTGCATCCCGACATCGCGGAACGCATCGAGCTGGCGCTGGACGCGCTCGTCTCCGGAATCGATCAGCAGCCCCTCGGTGATCTCGACGATGACCTGGCGCGGCGACAGGCCCAGCGTATCGAGGTGGCTGCGCCAGAACACGTGATCCAGCCCCTCGTGGCGCAACTGGGCCGGGGAGATGTTGACGCTGACCTGCATGTCCAGGCCGTACAGGCGGCGCCATTCGGCGACCTGACGGGTGGCCTCGCAGAAGACCCAGTCGCCGATGGAGCGGATGATGCCGGTCTCCTCGGCCAGAGGGATGAATTCATTGGGCGACACCAGTCCCCGCACCGGATGATGCCAGCGCAGCAGGGTCTCGGCCTTGGCGATGCGGCCTGTGGCCAGATCGACGATGGGCTGGAAATCCAGAGAGAACTGGCTCTGGTCCAGCGCCAGGTGCAGATCGTTGACCAGCCGCATGCGGGTCTGGGCCTGTTCCTGCATCGACAGCGTGAAATAGCAACTGCGGTTGCGGCCTTCGGCCTTGGCCGCGTACATGGCCTGGTCGGCGTTGTTCAGCAGGGCTTCCGCGTCGGCGGCGTCATCCGGGTAGAACGTGATGCCGATGCTGGTGGAGATGAAGACGGTCTCGACGCCCAGACGGAAAGGCTCGGCCAGCCGGCGCAGGATGTTGCGTGTCAGGCGCTCGACGTCCCGCGGCTCGCGGATGTCGTCCAGCAGGACCGTGAATTCGTCGCCGCCCAGCCGGGCCACGGTATCGCTCTGGCGCACGCAACCGCTCAGCCGCCGGGCGGCTTCCTTCAGCAGTTCGTCTCCCATGGCGTGGCCCAGGGTGTCGTTGATTTCCTTGAAGCGGTCCAGGTCCAGGAACAGCAGCCCGGTGCGCCCGCCAGTGCGCCGGGACTTGCGGATGCTCTGTTCCAGACGGTCGTGGAACATCTGCCTGTTGGGCAGATCGGTCAGGCGGTCGAAGTTCGCCTGCTTCCAGATGATGGCCTCGGCCTGCTTGATCTCGGCGATGTTGGAGAAGATCATCACCCGGCGGTGAACCTCGTCGTCGGCGCCGTAGGATGTGTTGATGCTGAGCCATTCCGGATAGAGCTCGCCGTTGGCGTGCTGTCCCCAGTGCTCGCCCTGCCAGCTGCCGGTCTCCATCACCGCGCGCCACATGGTCCGGTAGAACTCGCGGTCATGGCAGGGGGAATTCAGGCAGCGGACGTGCCGGCCGATGACCTCGGATTCGGGGCGCCCCCGCAGTTTCACGAACGCCGGGTTGACGTCCAGGATGAAGCCCTTGGGATCGAGCACCAGCATGCCCTCGCTGGTGCTGCGGTAGACCAGGGAGGCCAGCTCGGCCTGGCGGTCCGAATCGGGCAGGTCCGACCGGCGCGGGCGCATCACGTACAGGTGGCTGTGACCGGTGGGCGCGGGGATGTGCGTGACGGCGCCCGACAGCAACAGGGGCTGGCGCTGACGGTCCAGTCCCTGGCCGCGCCACGGCAGGGTATTGCGCGTGCCGGGCTGGCGCAGCCGCAGATTGATTTCACTGGCGTCGGGCAGCAGGGTCTCGATGTCCAGGCCGATGGCCGTGCCCTTGCGGTAACCGAACAGGCGCTCGGCGCTGCGGTTCATGTAGACGATGACGCCGTACGTGTCAGTCGCCAGGAAGGCGTCCTGGGAATAGTCTCCCAGCCTGATCAGGGCCAGGATATGAGAGCGGTCGGCGTGTTCGGACGGTAGCAATGCGGCAGCGTCAGGACCGGGTTCCTGGACATGAAAAGGGATGTCGGATTTGAGCAGGGTGAACATCACACGGGCGGGAGTGGATGTAGGTCAGTCGTCACGATGAAGTTCGCTGAAAAAAACCTGCAACTCATTGAGTTTTAACACGTCGGTATGCCTGATCACCATGCGTATTATCCATGAGACCCGCCGCGTCCGCGCTCCGCTCCATCCATGCGGCAGGGTCTTTCAGGGGGCCTCGCCGAAATACTCTTTGAACCGGTGCCCCAGCTTGCGCGCCTTGGTGCGCAAGTACTGTTCGTTGTAGGGATTGCGGTTCACCTGCAGCGGGATGCGCTCGGCGACCGTGATGCCCAGGTCCGCCAGCACACGCTCCTTGCGCGGATTGTTGGTCATCAGGCGCACGCTGCGGATGCCGAAATGCGCCAGCATGGGCCGGCACAGATCGTAGCGGCGCATGTCGGCGGGGAAACCCAGGCGCTCATTGGCCTCGACTGTGTCCGCGCCCTCGTCCTGCAACTGGTAGGCGCGGATCTTGTTGAGCAGCCCGATGCCGCGACCTTCCTGGCGCAGATACAGGACGATGCCCCTGCCTTCTTCCGCGATACGCCGCAGGGCAGCTTCCAGTTGGGCGCCGCAATCACAGCGCTGGCTGAACAGCGCATCGCCCGTCAGGCATTCGGAATGGATGCGCGCCAGCACGGGCGCGTCCCCGAACGGCTCGCCCAGCGTCAATGCCACGTGTTCCTTGCCCGTGGCGGGCTCGGCGAAGGCGTGAATCCGGAAAACGGCCCAGGGCGTGGGCAACTGGCTGGAAGCGACATACTGCAGGATGCCGCCATCCGCGTCGGGCGCGGAACCGGAAGGGGTGGACATGGAGAATGCGTCGTGGAGGGAATGGAACGGACTATAGAGTAACACCAGGCGAAAACTGTCCGCAGCCCGGGCCGCAAGAAAAAAACCGGGTCCGCGCAAGCGCGGAACCCGGTAATCGCCCGGCGGACCGGACACGGGAGCGGTCAGGCCTTGACGCCGAGATAGCGTTCGATGATCTCACCGTTCTCGTGCAGGTCCTTGGGCGTACCCTCGTACACCACATGACCATTGTTGACAATATAGGCGCGGTCGGCCAGCGACAGCGCGGCGCGCACGTTCTGTTCCACGATCACGATCGTCTGGCCTGCGTCCGCCAGCTGGCGGCACACGGACATCAGATCGCGCACGATCAGCGGGGCCAGACCTTCGAAAGGTTCGTCCAGCAGGATGATGTCCGCGTTGCGGATCATGGCCCGCGCGATCGCCAGCATCTGCTGCTCGCCGCCCGACAGCTGTTTGCCCCGGTTGCGCTTGCGTTCGGCCAGGCGCGGGAAGGTCGCGTAGATCTCGTCCAGGGAGCGGGGCTTGGGCGCCGTCATGGCCGCCAGCTGCAGGTTTTCCTGGACCGTGATCGAACCGAACACGCGGCGCTCCTCGGGCACCAGCTGAATGCCCAGCGCCGCGCGCCCATAGGGCGGCAGGTGCTGGATTTCCACGCCCCGGTGGCGGATCGCCCCGGATTTGACCTCGACCATGCCCATCAGGGACTTCATCGTGGTGCTCTTGCCGGCTCCGTTACGCCCCAGCAGGGCCACGACCTCGTGCTCCTCGATCCGCATCGAGACATCAAAGAGGATGTGCGAATCACCGTAATAGCTGTTGATCTTGTCGACTTCAAGCAGACTCATCGTCCATCCCTCCAAGGTAGGCTGCCTGGACCGACGGATCCCTGCGGATCTCGTCCGGTGTGCCTTCGGTCAGTTTGCGGCCTTCATACAGGACCGTGATGCGCTCGGCCAGCTCGAACATGGCGTCCATGTCATGCTCGACGATCACCATGCTGCGGCCCTGGCGGATCGATTTGAGCAGGGACACCACCAGGACGCGCTCCTCGGGCCCGAGGCCGGCCAGGGGCTCGTCGAACAGCAGCACGTTGGCCCCCGTGGCCAGCGCCAGGCCGATCTCCAGGCGCCGTTTCTCGCCATAGGACATCTCGGAGACCTGCGTATCGGCATGGTGGCCGAGATCCACCAGCGCGATGGCCGCGTTGACCTGGGAGTCCAGGTGCTCGGAATGCAGGTTGCTCAGCAGATCGGCCCGATAGCGCCCGCGCAGCCGCGCCAGGACCGGGATCATGACGTTCTGGCGTACGGTCAGATGTTCGAAGAGCTGGTTGATCTGGTAGCTCTTGCTCATGCCCAGCTGGCAGACCGAGGTCACGCCGATGCCGGTGATTTCCTGGCCGCGGAAGAAGACCTTGCCCGTCGTCGTCGGCAGTTCGCCCGCCAGCATGGCGAAGAAGGTCGACTTGCCGGCGCCGTTGGGCCCGATCACGCCGTGCAGCTCGCCTTCGCGCAGGGTGAAGTCGATGTCCGAGTTGGCCTTCAGGCCGCCGTAGTGCTTGCTGACGCCGCGCGCTTCAAGCACCGGCGCACCGGGACGCGTCGTGGCCAGCGGCGGCACGATGTCGAGAGACCCGGCCACACGCGTGCTGGCCCCGTCGTCCACATCGGCGGGAAGGCTCTGGCTGCGGCGGAACAGGCTGATCAGCGCACCCGCCACTCCGTGGCGGAACAGCGTCACCAGCACGACGAAGACGACGCCCAGGATCAGTTTCCAGTACGGCCCCAGGCTGCCGACCTGTTGCAGGCCTTCGTACAGGTAAAGCCAGATGGTCGCCCCCAGCAGCGGGCCCAGCAGCGTGCCGGCCCCGCCCATCACGGTCTGGATGACCAGTTGCGCGGAGGTGTCCAGCGCGAAGGCGTCGGGCGGCATGTAGGACTGGAACAGGCCCAGCAGACCGCCGGCCAGGCCGCCATAGGCGGCGGCGACCACGAAGACGATCAATTTGTAGGACTGGATCGAGTGGCCCAGCGCCATGGCGCGCTTGGGGTTGCCCTGAATGGCCTTGAGCACGGCGCCAAAAGGTGAGCGCACGATCCGCCGGGCGATCAGGTAGCCCAGGAAGAAGAGTGCCGCCACGAACCAGTACATCGGCCAGCCGCTGGAGATGTGGATATCGATGAAGCCCAGGGACAGCTGGGGCGGCGGCACGCCGGCGATGCCGTTTTCACCGCCGGTATAGTCCTTGAATATCGAATTCTCCATGAAGTAGAACATCTCGCCGAAGGCCAGCGTGCTCATGGCGAAATAGATGCCGGTGCGCCGCAGGGTGAGATAACCGATGATCAAGCCCATGACGGCGGCCGCCACCGTGCCGATGACCAGTGCCAGCAGCATGTTGGGCACCACCCCGTCGGTCAGCAGGTACGCCGTGACGAACCCCCCCGTGCCATAGAAGGCCGCCTGACCGAAGGACAGCAGGCCGGTGTAACCGAACAGCAGATCGAAGCCCAGTCCGAACAGGCCCCAGATCAGGATGCGGGTGAGCAGGTCCGGGCTCATGCCCAGGGCCGGCAGGATGAAAGGGGCCACCAGCAGGCCGGCGCCCACCAGCATTTCCGGAAGCTGTTTGCGCATGGCGCCTCCCGTGTTGTGCGCGGCGGCCGGTTGCCGCGTCGCGGTCCCGGTGCCGGCCGTCGCCGTTGTCGATTGAGCCGAGTTCATTCCCGTCCCTCCTGTCCCATGAGTCCTTGCGGGCGGAAGATCAGCACCAGCGCCATGGCGATGAAAAGCATGACGTCGGAATACTGCGGATTGATCATGGCGGTCAGGCTGAGGATCTCACCGGCGATGATGCCGCCGATGATCGCCCCCGGGAACGACCCCACCCCGCCGATCACCACCACCACGAAGGACTCGACCAGATAGCGGAATCCCATGTCCGGCGTCAATGCGACGATGGGCGAATTGATCACCCCGGCAAAACCGGCGGCCATGGCGCCGATGCCGAACACCAGCAGGAAGGTGCGTTTGACATTGATGCCCAGCGCGTTGACCATCTGGGCGTCTTCGATGCCGGCGCGCACGATGAGCCCCAGGCTGGTGCGATACAGCACGAAATACAGCAGCAGCAACGTGACCGCCGCGATGCCCAGGGTTTCCAGACGGTACAGCGGGTAGATCAGGGTGCCCAGGCGGGCGATCCCCTGCCCCCAGTCGGGCGGCGTGACCGACAGGCTGACACCGCCGTACAGGCCGCGCACGATTTCCACCAGGATGATGCTGATGCCGAAAGTGACCAGGATCTGGTCCTCCGGCGGCCTGTTGTAGTATTTGCGCATCAGGCCGCGTTCCATGATCAGCCCGCACGCCAGCGCGACGGCCGAACCGCCGGCGACCGCCAGCATGAAAGAATCCGTCAGTCCATAGACCGTGTATCCCGCATAGCCCCCGACGACGAACAGGGCGCCGTGAGCGAAATTGATGACACCGAGCGTGCCGTAGATGATCGTCAGGCCGGTACTGATGAGCGCCAGCAACAGGCCAGTGGCCAGCCCGTTGAATAGCTGCGAAAGAAACAAAGACATGCTCGGCATCGAGTTGCCTCCTGTGAGAGTCCCGGAACTCGTTTCCGGCCATTCCCCGGCAACGGGGAAATGGCCGGAAACCCGTGCTTAGACGTAATCGCCCATCTTGCAACCCAGCAGGCCCACCGGCGGCAGCACATCCTTGCCGCTGACGACCTGGACGACCTCGAAGAAGTCTTCCGGATTCTTCATGTCGGCGGGCTTCTTGCCGCGCAGGATCGGGAAGTCGACGATGCCCTGGTGGTCCTCGGCGCGGAACGTGACCTTGCCCACCGGGCTGTCGCGCATTTCACCGGCTTCCAGAGCCTTGACGACATCGACCGGGTAGAAGCTCTTGGCGCGCTCCACCGCGTCGGCCCACAGAACCAGGGCCAGGTAGGCGTACATGGCCGAATCCCGCGGCTTGCCGCCGAACTTCTTCTCGTAGGCCTCGACGAAGTCCTTGGCGACGGGGTTCTTGTCCTCCATGGTCCACCAGAAGCCCTGGGCGGCATAGACGCCTTGCATGATCTCGGCGCCGACTTCCTTTTCCAGGTAGGCGGACATGTAGGGGATCACGATCTTCATCTTGTCGAGCAGGCCGAACTGCTTGGCCTGCTTGATGGCGTTGGCGGCGTCCGCGCCATAGGCCACGACGACCAGCACGTCGGCGTCGGTGTTGGCGATGTTGATCAGGTAGGAGCTGTAGTCCTTGGCGCCCAGCGGGTGAACCTGATTGGTGATCGTCTTCCAGCCTTCCTTCTCGGTGAACTCCTTCATCGACTGGGTGGTGGTGTGACCGTAGGTGTAGTCGGGCGTCAGATAGGCGGCCTTGCGGTTCTTGCCGAGCTCCTTGGCGACCACCGGGGCGATGGCCTTGCAAGCCATGTAGGCGAAATAGCACAGGCGGAAGCCGTAGCGCTGGCAGTCCACGCCAGTCGTTTCGTTGGAGCCCGAGATGGCCGTGAAATACGGGGTGTGTTCGCGGTTGCAGACCTTCTGCAGCGCAATGGCCACCGCGCTGCTGGTGCTGCCGGCGATCATCATGGCCTTGTCGTCATGGATGAAACGGGTCGCAGCCTGCACACCGGTATTGGGCTTGGTTTCGGCGTCGGCCGAGCCAAGCACCAGTTTCTTGCCCAGAATGCCCTTCTTGATGAGCGGGGAAATCTTCTGGACCTGGGGCGCTCCGGCGTTGATCTGCTCGGCGGCAAGCTCGTAGCCGTTCTTCTGCTCGGCGCCCTGAGCCGAGTACGGTCCGGTCAGGTCGACGGTCAGGCCGACGAACACGGAGTCGCCTTCGGCGCCGGCGGGCCAGGCACCCAGGGGCTTCTTGTCCTCGGCCAGCGCGACCCGGGCGGTGCCGGGCAGCAACATGCCGCCGGCCACACCCGCCGCGCCAGCCTTCAGCACGGAACGGCGTTTGACCTGCGTTTGCATGGCTTGACCCAAAGTCTTTTTGTCCTTCATTGGTTTGTCTCCTGTCGAGTGGCCCCGGGCACCGGATGCGCCCGGCTGAAACACGATAATTCCAGCAAAAACCCCGCGATTTATTTTTATGCGGAACAGCTTTGTTTTTATCCTTGCAGTCGATTCCGGACCGGATTTCTGGAGGACCGGATTTCTGCGTGACGCTATTAGTAAGATTTGAAGCTTACGCAAAACTTACGCTGCCGGGAGTGGTATGCAAGCCGCCCCGGAAAGCCGTGGACGTCCCTCATATTCAATGAATGCAAGGACACCGCATCCCATTGATTCCTTGCGGAAATCCTCTTTAGGTTTGAATGATGCATTGCAATATGATCAGGGTTATTGCTTAAGGGAAAACCGCAGCTATGGCTTACCCTTAATATTGCGCCGCACCATGAAAAACGGGACTCTAAAGTCCCGTTCATTCAAACCGAAAATATCGAATCCGGAGAAATTCTCAGTCCAGCCGGATACGCGCGGCATATGCCCGCAGCGTCTCGATGCCCGGATCCTTGCGCGGCCAGATCAGGCCCACGCCATCGTCCTCGTGCCGCGGCAGCACGTGGATGTGGGCATGCGGCACGGTCTGCCAGCCCGCCGGACGGTTGGCCTGCAGCAGCGTCAACCCTTCGGGCTGGAACGCGGCCTGGACGGCTCGCGCCACGCGGTGAGCCAGGCGCATCAGTTCGGCCGCCAGATCCTCGTCCATGTCGAGCAGGGTGGCGTAGGGCTCGCAGGTCGCCACCAGCACGTGACCGGGATTCAGCTGGCCGGCGTCCATGAAGGCGAACACTCGGGCGTCGCGGTGAACGATGGCGGCCGGAATCTCGCCGGCCAGGATGCGGGTGAAGACGGTTTCCATAGGGATGTGCGCTCCGGAAAGGCCCGTGGACGAGGTCGGACATGAAAGGGTCCCTGCGGACCATTTTATGCCTGGCGCACCGGAGCGGCGTGAGGGTCTGTTCAGAGGTTTCCGAAATCCTGTTCGACTGCGAAGCAGGCCACCTGCCGCCCGCCTTGCGGCAACAGAGAAGGGGGCCGCTCGCGGCACACCGGCATGACCCTGTGGCATCGGGAGCTGAACGGACAGCCGGGCGGCGGGTTCAGCGGACTGGGCAGTTCGCCCGACAGCTTGATGCGTTCGCGCCTGGCCGCGTCGTTCAGGCGCGGCGTGGCCGACAGCAGCGCCTGGGTGTAGGGATGCAGGGGCCGGCCGAAGATCGCTTCCTTCGTGCCTTGTTCCACCACCCGGCCCAGATACATCACCATCACCTCGTCGGCCAGGTGCTCGATCACCGAAAGATCGTGGGAGATGAACACATAGGAAAGACCCAGATCGCGTTGCAGGTCCTGCATCAGATTCAGCACCTGGGCGCGGACCGATACGTCCAGCGCGGACACGGCTTCGTCGGCCACCAGAATCTCGGGATCCAGCATCAGGCCCCGGGCGATGGCGATGCGCTGACGCTGGCCGCCGGAGAACATGTGCGGATAGCGGCCGTAGTGCTCCGGGCGCAGGCCGACCCGTTCCATCATGGCCTGGCCGCGCGCCCGGCGGGCGCGCGCGTCCAGCTTCGTGTTGATCAGCAGGGGCTCTTCGAGAATGTCGCCGATGCGCTTGCGCGGGTTCAGCGAGGCATAGGGATTCTGGAAGATGATCTGGATCTTGCTGCGACGCAGCTTCGCCAGGGCCGGGTCCGACCGGGACACGTCCTGCCCCCGGTACAGCAATTGCCCGGCGGTGGGCGGCTCGATCATGGTCAGCACCCGGGCCAGCGTGGATTTGCCGCAGCCCGATTCACCGACGACTGCCAGGGTACGGCCGGCCAGCAGGCTGAAGGACACGCCATCCAGGGCCTTGACGGACTTCGCCTGCCTGAGGAAGCCGCCGTCCACGGCGTAGTGGCGTTTGAGGTCGATGGCCTGCAGGACGCAAGGCGGGTCGCCAGCCGCTGACTTCTCGCGAGAGAGGTTTTGTTGTGCTGTCATGATGCGGACACCTCCTGCGCCACAGACACCGGCCGTCCGGCGTCATCCAGCGGGGTATGGCACTTCACCTGCCGCCCATCGTCCAGCCCGATCAGTCCGGGTTCGCTGACGCGGCACAGGTCCGTGGCGTAAGGACAGCGAGGGCTGAGCAGGCAGCCCTCGGGCCGGTCGTAGCGGCCCGGGACCACGCCTTGCAACGACACCAGGCGCTCGGCGCCCCGGGAAAATTCCGGCAGCGCCCGCAGCAGCGCCTGGGTGTAGGGATGACGCGGATGACGGAAGATGTCCGACGCGGGGCCGGACTCCACCAGTTGGCCGGCGTACATGACCAGGATGCGGTCTGCGGCCTCGGCCACCAGGGCCAGATCGTGGGTGATCAGCACCAGCCCCAGGCCCTGGCTGCGTTGCAGCGACAACAGCAGGTCCATGATCTGAGCCTGTATGGTCACGTCCAGGGCCGTAGTCGGCTCGTCGGCGATCAGCAGGCGCGGTTTGCAGGCGATCGCCATGGCGATCATGACGCGCTGGCTCATGCCGCCAGACAACTGGTGCGGATAGGCCCGCAGGCGCGATTCCGGATCGGGGATGCCGACCTGGTCCAGCAGTTCGATCACCCGTGACCGCAGCGCGCGCCTCGAACCGCCGCCATGCGCTCGCAGAGCCTCGGCGATCTGGTATTCCACCGTATAACAGGGGTTCAGGCTGGTCATCGGATCCTGGAAGATCATCGAGACCTCGGACCCGATCAGCGAACGGCGCCGTTTTTCCGGCATGCGCAGCAGATCCTGGCCATCGAAACGCAAGGCGTCGGCGTGCACGCGGCCGGGAAAATCGACCAGACCCATCAGGGCCAGGGAACTGACGGATTTCCCCGAGCCCGATTCCCCCACCAGGCCGACCACTTCGCCCGCTTCCACGCGATAGCTGATGCGGTCCACGGCCTTGAACGGCGTGGCTTCGTCGCCGAAATGCACGGACAGATTCTGGATTTCGAGCATGGTCACACTTTCAGACGCGGATCGAGGGCGTCGCGCAGGCCGTCGCCCGTCAGGTTGAAGGCCAGCACGGCCAGCAGAATGGCCAGGCCCGGAAAAGTCACGACCCACCAGGCGCTCTGTGCGAACTGCAGCACATTGGCCAGCATGGTGCCCCATTCCGGGGTCGGCGGCTGCGCGCCCATGCCCAGGAATCCCAGGGCGGCCATGTCCAGGATGGCGTTGGAAAACCCCAGGGACGCCTGCACGATGAGCGGCGCCAGGCAGTTGGGCAGGATGTTGATGAACATCTGTCGCCAGGCGCCCGCGCCCACCACGCGCGAGGCGATCACGTAGTCGCAGGTCATTTCGCGCAGCGCCGCCGCGCGCGTCAGGCGGACATAGTGCGGCAACGCCACGAAACTGAGCGCCAGGGACGCGTTGACGATAGACGGCCCGAAGATGGCCACCAGCACGAGCGCCATCAGCAGGCTGGGCAACGCCAGCATGATGTCCACCAGGCGCATGATGGCGATGTCGACGATGCCGCCCATATAACCGGCAATGACGCCGAAGAAGATCCCCAGGACCAGCGACACGCTGACCACCAGGAACCCCACCAGCAGCGACAGGCGTGCGCCGTGGATCAGGCGCGACAGGATGTCGCGGCCCACGTCGTCGGTGCCCAGGACGAAGCGCCAGGAGCCGCCGTCCATCCAGGCGGGCGGTTGCAGCAAGGCGTCGCGGTATTGCGTGGAGGGATCGTGAGGCGCGATCCACCCGGCGAAGATCGCGATCAGCAGCATGGCCACGATGTAATACAGGCCGATCAGCGCCCCGCGGTTGCGGCGGAAGTCATGCCAGAAGGATTTGAACGGCCCCGGCGGGGCCGGCACGGTCGCGGTCGTGGACATGTCAGTTCCTCCCCCGGCGATGGCGGATGCGCGGATCGGCCAGCCCGTAAAGGATATCGACGCACATGTTGACGATGATGATGAGGGTGGCGACCATCAGCACGCCCCCCTGGACGACCGGATAGTCGCGCTGCTGCAGCCCGTAGATCAGCCAGCGCCCGACGCCCGGCCAGGAAAAGATGGTTTCGGTCAGGATCGCCCCGACCATCAGCACGCCGACCTGCAGCCCGATCACTGTCAGCACCGGCAGCAGGGCGTTGCGCAGGGCGTGCACCACGACCACCCGCAGGCGCGACAGGCCCTTGGCACGGGCAGTGCGGATGTAGTCCTCATTCAGCACTTCCAGCATCGAGGACCGCGTCATGCGCACGATCACCGCCAGCGGGATCGTCGCCAGCACGAAGGCCGGCAACAGGATGTGGTGCAAGGCGTCGAGGAAATTGCCTTCTTCACCGAAGAGCAGTGTGTCGATCAGCATGAATCCGGTCAGGGGATTGTCGGGATCCAGGAACACCGCCGCGCTGACGCGCCCGGAGACCGGCATCAGGTCCAGTTGCACGGACACCAGCATGATCAGCATCAGCCCCCACCAGAACACCGGCATGGAATAACCGGTCAAGGCGGCCGTGATGGCGGCATGATCGAAAAACGAGCCGCGCTTGACGGCGGCCAGCACCCCCACAGGGATGCCGATCAGCAGCGCGATCGCCATCGCGAAGACGCTGAGTTCCAGCGTCGCCTGGAAGCGCGGCACGAATTCGGACCAGATCGGCTCGCGGGTGGTCAGCGAGGTGCCCAGATCGCCGTGCAGCACGCCCCAGACGTAATGGCCGTACTGCGTCCACAGCGGCTGGTCCAGGCCCAGCTGGGCCATCATGGCCGCATGGCGCTCGGGCGACAGGCCGCGCTCGCCCGCCATGATCATCACCGGGTCGCCGGGAATGAGGTGGATGAACGCGAAAGTCAGCAACGTGATGCCGATGAACGTCGGGATGGCCAGCCCGACGCGTTTGAGGATGAAGGAAAGCATGGCGCGTACGTATCCCCCCGCAAACGGGAGGATCGGATGAGGAATGGCGATCCGCGCCGCGGCGGACCCGACAATGCGGGCGCCGGGACGCGGATCGCGCGGGTCGGCTGTGACTTACTTGCCGAGGCTGACGTGGTCGAAGATGTGGCGGCCCACGGGCGACACGGTGTAGCCCTTGACTTCCTTGCGCAGCGGTTCGAACACCGTGGAGTGCGCGATCATGACGGCCGGCGCCTGCTCATGCATCACGACCTGGGCCTGCTTGTAGAGTTCGACGCGCTTGGCATGGTCGGACGTGGTGCGGGCCGGCTGGATCAGATCCTCGAAGGGCTGGTAGCACCAGCGGGAATAGTTGGAACCGTCCTTGGCCGCCGCGCAGCTGAACAGCGTCGCCAGGAAATTGTCCGGATCGCCGTTGTCGCCCGTCCAGCCGATCAGCATGGTCTGATGCTCGCCGGCCTTCGAGCGCTTCAGGTATTCGCCCCACTCGTACGTGACGATCTTGGCCTTGACGCCGATCTTGGCCCAGTCTGCCTGGATCATCTCGGCCATGCGCCGCGCGTTCGGGTTGTAGGGACGCTGCACCGGCATGGCCCACAGGTCGGTCTCGAAACCATCCGGGTAGCCAGCCTCGGCCAGCAATGCTTTGGCCTTGGCCACATCATGCGGCCAGTCCTGGACCGCGTCGTTGTAACCCCACATCGTCGGCGGCAGCAGGTTCTTGGCGGGCTGTCCCGCGCCCTGGAACACGGCGGCGATGATGGCGGGCTTGTCGATCGCCATGGACAGGGCCTGGCGCACACGCACATCGGTATAGGGTTTCTTTTCGGTGTTGAAGGACAGGTAGCCGACGTTCAGGCCGGCCTGCTCCAGCAACTGGACTTCCTTGTTCTGGCGCATCGAAGCCAGGTCGGCCGGGTTCGGGTACGGCATGGACTGGCACTCGTTTTTCTGCAGTTTGGCGTAGCGCACCGAAGCGTCGGGTGTGATGGCGAACACCAGGCGGTCGACCTTGGGCTGGTCACCCCAGTAGTCCTTGAACGCCTTGTAGAGGATGCGCGCGTCCTTCTGGTAAGTGACGAACTCGAAGGGCCCGGTGCCGACGGGGTCGGTGTCGACCTTGGTCGGCGTGCCGGCCTTCATCATGGCGTCGGCGTATTCGGCCGACTGGATCGAGGCGAAGTCCATGCCCAGGTTGGCGATGAACGGAGCCTCGGGGCGGTTCAGGACGAAGCGGACGGTATGGCCGTCGACCTTTTCGATGCGGTCGATGAGCTTGCCCATGCCCATGCCGTCGAAGTACTGGTAGGAACCGTTCGAAACCTTGTGGTAGGGATGGCCGGCGTCCTTCTGGCGCAGGAACGAGAACAGCACGTCGTCGGCATTGAAGTCGCGGGTCGGCTTGAAGTGCTTGCCGGAATGGAACTTCACGCCCTTGCGCAGGTGAAAAGTGTAGACCTTGCCGTCCTCGCTGACGTCCCAGGACTCGGCCAGGCCCGGCACGATCTCGGTGGTGCCAGCCTTGAATTCGACCAGGCGGTCGAAGATCGGGTGAGTCGCGTCGTTGGTCGTGCCCGCCGTGAAGAATGCCGCGTTGAAGCCCTCGGGAGAGCCTTCGGAACAGTAGACGTAGGTCGTGGTGGCGGCCTGCGCGCTTGCCATGGCCATGGACACCAGGGCGAGGCCCAGCGTCCGCTTGAAGATCTTGTTCATCTTTACCTCTTTGAGTGTGACCACGAAGGGCGGAAAGACTCGACGGCGAGGCCGGGTGTCGGTGTTGCCGAAAATTCTTCAAAACATAGCACGGAAGGCCACGCACACTCCAGTATCCGGGCATCCAGAATTACCCGGATGCGGATCCGCGCAATTTATGAATGCCCTCACGCTGCGCAACCCGGCGTGGATTGCCGCAGCGCTCGGTCGCGCGGCTTACTGCCCGAGGCCGGTCAATTCGCCGAATCGCGCAATGAACTCGGCCGGCGACATCGTCCGGCCATTGGCCGTGACCTGGCCATCGGCGTAGCGGTAGTCGGCGGTGACGACATCCCCCTGGCGTTGCGCCAGGCCCTGTCGTTCCAGCCGCCCGGCATATTGGTCGAACAGCATGCTGACCAGCGCCACGGCCATGTCGGGGCCGCCTTCGCCGCGCTGCGTCTGGCGCACGATCTGCAGCAGCATGGGCTTGGACAGGCTCAGTTGCGCGGACAGTTGCCGGATGGCGCTTTCGATGAGCCCGCCCAGATCCTGTGGAGCGTCCTCGGCCGCCGGCCGGAATTCGGCCAGGGCCTTGAGTTCACTCGTCCCCTGGGGGGTTTCCCAGCGCAGGGCGTCGAGCGACAGGCGCGGCCCGGCCGCCAGCACGGGCACGGCCAGGGCGCGCAGGCGGCGCTGGTCCTCGTCCGACAGGCCCTCGTCCGGATTTGCGCCCGCGTCCATCCGCTCCAGCGCGCCGGCCAGCGCTTGCAAGGCCGGCACGTCCAGGTGCTCGACCGACAGCGTCAGCGCGATCCGCCCCAGATCCTGGCGATCGACCTGCAACTGGCCCAGGTCGTAGGCCAGCCGGCTGTCCAGCAGGCTGCCCGTGCGGGCCGTATCCGAACTCAGGGACGGGCCGATGAACACCACCGGAGGCGCGTCGGGCACATCGACCCGGACCTGTCCGAACCGCGCCCGCTGCCGGGACTGCAGATCGGACTCGCCGCTGCGGGTGGTGGTGCCATCGAAATCCAGGCCTTCGAACCTCACCCGGACGCCGGAATCCGCGTCGAACGCGGCCAGCCGGTCGGCATGTCCGGCAACGGCCGTCCGGCCCGCCTCGGGGTCATAATCGATTTGAACCAGGGCGCCGCCGAAGTCCAGCCGCTCATCGGCCAGCCGGACCGGCTCCAGGCGCCAACGGGCGGCGACTCCACCATCGAATCCGATCCGGGACTGCAAGGTCCAGGGCGCCGTGCCGGCCGGCAGCGCATCGAACCAGGGCTGCCACGGGCCGCCCGGCAAGGGTTCGATCAGGCTCCAGGCCGCTGCGGGACGCCATTCACCCTGTCGCACAGCCGCCCAAGGCCAGGGGCCATGGGCAAGAGCGTCGTGCAGACCGAGGGTCTGGTCCCGGCCCGCATCGTCGCGAAACTGGAAACCGTAACGGATGTCCGAGGAAAACACGCCGCGCTTGTAGTCCTGGATGGTCAGGACGGGACGCGGATCGGCGGACGTCCACTGGGCGGCGATTTCCTGGTTGGCCCGCGCCACCCAGGCTTCGACACGGTCCTGGGCCAGGCGTCCGGCGTACCAGGACGCCCCCGTGTAAGCGAGGGCAAGGGCGGCCGCCAGGCCGGTGGCTGTCTTCAGGGAGCGTGAGCTCATCGGGAATCTTCTCCATCGGTGCGTCCGGAGGCGCGATCATACAGCCGGATCAATTGCGAAGCGTCTTCCGCCCCCAGGCCCTGGCGGCTGGCCAGACGATAGCTCTGGCCGGCGGCTGAGGCCACCGGCATGGCGGTGCCCTGGTCACGCGCCAGCGCCGCGACGGTATCCAGGTCTTTGAGCATGGTATCCAGGGTGGCCTGGGCAGGTCCGGGCGCCTGGGTCATGCGAGGCACGAAAATCCGCAGCAGGGTGGAATCGGCCCAGCCGCCGGCCAGGGCCTCGTCCAGGCGGGCGGCATCGACACCGGCGTCCCGTGCCAGCGCCACCGATTCGGCGATGGCGGCGATCGTGGCGGTCACAATGGTCTGATTGCAGAGCTTGGCCACCTGACCGCAGCCCGTCGGCCCCATGTGGGTGACCCGGCTGGCGTAGGCCATCAGCAGCGGCGTGGCCCGGGAGCAGGCATCGGCCGGGCCGCCCGCCATGATGGCCAGGGTGCCGGCCGCCGCCCCGCCGGTGCCGCCGGACACCGGCGCGTCCAGCCAGACGGCGCCGTTGGCCCGGGCCAGCCGTTCGGAGAATTCGCGCGTTTCCGCGGGCGGGATGGAGGAATGGTCGATCAGCAGTTCCAGCGAGCCGGCCTGCGCCAGCCCGTCCGCGCCGAACACTACGTCGCGCACCGCCACCGCATCGAACAGGCATAGGGCGACCCAGGCGCACTGCCCGCCCAGTTCGCGCGGGCTCGCGCAGACCCGGGCGCCGGCCGCCTGGATATCCCGCAGAGGACCGGATGAACGATTCCAGACGTAGACCTCGTGCCCGGCGCGCAGCAGACGGCTCACCATGGGCACGCCCATGCGACCCAGTCCGCAGAATCCGATTTTCATGATCAGTCCGCCCGCTTGCGGGACAGTTCGCGCGGCAGAGGGAAGGCGATCTGCTCGCGTACGCCGTCCAGAGGGCGCACGGAACGCGCGCCCAGTTCCTTGAGTCGGTCGATCACCTGCCGCACCAGAATTTCGGGCGCGGACGCCCCGGCCGTCACGCCGATGCGCCGGGCGTCGCGCAACCATTCGGGATCGATCATGTCGGGATGATCCAGCAGATATGCGGTCACCCCTTTGCGCTCGGCGACCTCGCGCAGGCGGTTGGAATTGGAACTGTTCGGACTGCCGACCACCAGCACCAGATCGCACTGCGGCGCCATGACGCGTACCGCGTCCTGACGATTCTGCGTGGCATAGCAGATATCGCTCTTCCTGGGTTCGGAGATGCCGGGAAAGCGTGCGCGCAGGGCGTCGGCCACCTGGGCGGCGTCGTCTATGGACAGCGTGGTCTGGGTCACGAAGGCGAGGTGATCCGGTTGGCGCACCTGGAGCGCCTGGACGTCTTCGACCGACTCGACCAGATACATGCCGTCGTCGGCCTGTCCCAGCGTGCCCTCGACTTCCGGATGGCCTTTATGGCCGATCATGATGACCTCGCGACCTTCTTTGCGCATGCGTGCGACCTCGACATGGACCTTGGTCACCAGCGGGCAGGTGGCGTCGAAGATGCGCTGGCCGCGCCGTTGCGCCTCGTCGCGCACGGCGCGCGAAACACCGTGCGCGGAAAAGATCACGATCGCGCCCGAGGGAGCGTCTTCCAGTTCGTCGATGAAGATGGCCCCCTTGGCGCGCAGGTCATCGACCACGTAGCGGTTGTGCACGATCTCGTGACGCACGTAGATCGGCGCCCCGTGGATTTCCAGGGCGCGCTCGACGATCTCGATGGCCCGGTCCACACCGGCGCAGAAGCCGCGCGGTTGCGCCAGAACGATCTCGGCACCCGTGTCGCCGGCTGGTGTGCGCTCGTCGATCACAGCACCCCCAGGATCTTGATCTCGACCTGCAGGTCGATGCCCGCCAGGGGGTGGTTGAAGTCGAACAGGGCGGCGTCATCCTGAAGGGTCTTGAGCACGCCGGAATAGCGGCCGCCATTGGGCGCCACGAATTCGACCATGTCGCCCGCCTCGAATTCGGTGTCCGGCGGCGCGTTGCGTGCCATCTCATCGCGTCCGACCCAGCGCAGCAGGTCCGGATTGCGTTCGCCATAGGCCTGCGCGGCCGGCAGGTCCGCCGTGAAGTGTTCGCCCTCGGGGCGGTCGAGCAAAAGCGCCTCGATGCCCGGCGCCCACTGGCCGATGCCCATCTGCAGCGTGGCGGGCCGGTCCAGGAAGGTGTCGACGAATACAGTGCCGGCTCCGGGGCCGGTCAGAAGCTCGATGCGATAGTGCAGCGTGACATATGAGTCAGGTCGGACGTGCTGCGCGGCTTGGGTTGAAGTCAAAATGCCACCGTGAAGGAATCAATGCGAATCTGATCATTTTAGGGCCTATCATGCCACAAGACACCCGATCTCCCTGTTCCGAACGCCCCCGGGAACGCTTGCTGCGTCACGGCGCCCAGGCATTGACGTCCGCCGAACTGCTGGCGGTCCTGCTGCGCACCGGCACCCGTGGCCGCAGCGCGGTGGACATGGGGCGCCGGATGATCGAACATTTCGGCGGACTGCGCCGCCTGCTGGCGGCGGAATCCTCGGCCTTGCTGGCCTTCCCGGGCATGGGCGCGGCCAAGACCTGCGAGCTGCTGGCTGTCCAGGAACTCAGTCGCCGCGCGATCGAGGAACCGCTGCGCAACGGCCGCGCCCTGAGCCAGCCCGACCGGGTCAAGCGGTTCTGCGCCCTGCGCCTGGCGCATCTGCGGGTGGAACACTGCATCGCCCTGTTCCTGGACAGCCAGCTGCAACTGATCGAATGCATCGAGGTCGCGCGCGGCACGCTGTCGCACGCCTCGATCTACCCGCGCGAAGTCGTCAAGGCCGCGCTGGAACACCACGCCGCCGCCCTGATCCTGGCACACAATCACCCTTCGGGCATGGCCGAACCCAGCCCGGCGGACATCACCCTGACACGCCAATTGAAGCAGGCCCTGGCCCTGGTCGACGTCCGACTGCTGGACCACCTGATCGTCGGCGCTACGGAAGTCACTTCGCTTGCGGAGCGGGGGCAGGTATGACTGGACCGCCCGGACATGCCGTAGTAGAATGGTGGGCTTACTTGGATACGTTGCCAGGATTTTGATGCGGATCGCTTCCTTTTTGGAAAGATCGCCGCGTCCATCCGGCTGGCGGTCCCCCATCATCCACACACGGATTTCACCATGAAAGAAGGCATTCATCCCGAATACCGCGAGGTCGTGTTCCTCGACCTGCAGACCGGCAACAAGTTCATCTCGCGTTCCTCGCTGAATTCGCGCGAAACGACCGAGATCGACGGCAAGTCCTACCCGCTCTTCAAGTGCGACGTGACTTCGGAATCGCATCCCTTCTACACCGGCGCCCAGACCCGCATCGTCGAGACCGGCCGCGTGGAAAAATTCCGCGCCCGCTTCGCCCGCACCTCCGGCACGGTCAAGAAGTAAGCGCCCCCGCGCCGCGCAAGCTGACGCTTGCTTGCCGCCCCCCCCCAAGGGGGCGTTTTTGCCTCGGGGCAGCCCGGCGGCAAAAAACATGCCGAGCGGTACTGTCTTCTCGCAACACGCAGTCGTTTAAAAGGCAGCCGACAGGCTGCCTTTTTCATTTAACATGGGCGCATCCATCCGCCCCCTTTTCCCTGGTGCTTCCCCGGTGCTGTCCCAAGACCTGCGATCGACGCCCGCCCGCTTGACGGCCACGGCCGCCGCCAAACTGCCCAGACCGTTCCTGCTGTGCGTGGGTCTGATCTACATCCTGGCGGGCCTGTTCTATCGCGACCCCTGGAAAACCGACGACGTCACCGGCCTGGCGACCATGCTCACGGCCCTCTCGGGCCAGGATCACGCATGGCTCCTGCCCCAGGTCGGCCATCTGGCCCAGGCCCAGGACGGACCGCTCACCACCTGGGTCGGCGCCGCCTCCATCTGGGCCTTGCGCCCCCTGTTCGAACTCTTCTTCGGCCCCCTGGACGCGGCCATCATCGCCTCGCGCGTGCCCAATTTGCTATGGTTCGCCCTGCTCACGGGTTCGATCTGGTACGGCACCTATCTGCTGGGAAGGCGCCCGGAATCCCAGCCGCTGGCCCTGCCCTTCGGCGGCGAACCCAATCCCCGCGACTATGGCCGCATGCTGGCCGACGCCGCCCTGCTGCTGATCGTGGCCACGGTCGGCATCGTCTGGCGCATGCATGAGACATCCGAAGTCCCGGCCCTGATCGCCTGCCAGGCACTGGCCTTCTACGCCGTGGCCCGCATGCTGGATCACCCGGTGTCGGGCGCCGTCACCCTGGGCCTCGCGGTCGGGCTGGCCTTCCTGGCGCGCGGCTGGCTCGGCGGCCTGCCGCTGATCCTGGCCGCGCCCATCGCCTTCCTGCCCGGCGGCGCCCTGGCGGCCGAGCGCAAATGGCTGGCCATCAGCGCCCTGATCGCCATCGCGCTGATCCTGCTCTGGTGGATTCCCGCCCGGACTTTCGGCCCGTACTGGACGGAAAGCTGGCTGCTCTGGTCGCGCAACGCCTTCGACTGGCCCGGCGCGCGCGCCTGGGGCAGCATCCTGCGCGACCTGCCCTGGTTCCTCTGGCCGACCTGGCCGCTGGCCTTGCTGGCGTTGTGGCGCTGGCGCGGCTGGTTCGGTGCGCCGCACATCGGCATCCCGTTGGGCTTCGCCGTCGGCGCGCTGCTGACGCTGCTGGCCAGCGCCGACCCCTTCGAACCCGAATACGCCACCCTGGCCGTGCCCTGCGCCATCCTGGCGGCCTTCGCCCTGCCGACCTTGCGGCGCGGCGTGGTCAATACGCTGGACTGGTTCGCGGTGATGTGCTTTTCGCTGACGGCCGCCACCGTATGGCTTGGGTGGGTGGCGCTGCAGGCCGGCTGGCCCGCCCAGATCGCCGCCAACATCACCCGCCAGACCAGCGGCTTCGATCCCCACATCGCCTGGCCCGCCACAGCCTTCGCCGTCCTGGGCACCCTTGCCTGGATCGCCCTGGTGCGCTGGCGCCTGCGCAGCCATCCGGCAGGAATCTGGCGCGGCACGGCGCTGTCGGCCGGGGGCCTGATCACCACCTGGCTGCTGCTGGCCACACTGTGGATGCCCGCACTCGACTATGTGCGCAGCTACCGCGACGTCTCGGCCTCGCTGGCCGCCGCCCTGGCGCGCGATCGCCGGCCGGGCGAATGCATCCGCACCCAGGGCCTGGGCAGCGGACAGCGGGCTTCGTTCCTGGTGTTCAACGGAATCGAGTTCAGCTTCGACGGCGACTGCCCCCTGCTGCTGCAACAGCTCAGCCCGCGCAGCCTGGAATCGGGCGAAGCCTGGCTGGCCGACCATCCCGCGCTCTGGGAAGGCCGCCGCGAGCCGGACCGTCATGAAATGTTCCGCCTGCTGCGCCTGAATCCCTAGGGCACGCCCGCATCATGACCGACGTCCCGCTCGCCGGCCCGCTCGCCGCCCCCTGGCGCACCATCCTGCGACAGGCCTGGCCGATCCTGGTCAGCTCCTGGGCGGGCATCATCTTCGCCGTGCTGGACACCGCCATGGTCGGTCACGCCAGCGCCGCCGATCTCCAGGCGATGTCGCTGGGCGCGTCGGTCTATATCACAGTCTTCGTCGGCCTGATGGGCGTGGTGCACGCCCTGATCCCGATCATCGCCCAGCACTACGGTGCGGGGCGCCTGCACGAGGCCGGACGAGCCTGGGGACAGGGCGTCTGGCTGGCCCTGATCCTGTCGGTCCTGGGCGGCGCCTGCCTGCTGTTCCCCGACGCCTGGCTCAGCCTGTCGGGCGACGTCGAGCCTGAAGTCCGTCAACGGGTGGCGGGCTACCTGATCGCCCTGGCCCTGGCGCTGCCGTCCGCCCTGCTGTTCCGCACGATCTACGCCACTGCGACGGCCATCTCCCAGACCCGCGAGGTCATGGCGATCAACGTCGGCAGCATCGCCTTCAAGCTGCTGTTCAACGTCTGGTTCATCTTTGGCGGCCTGGGCCTGCCCGCGATGGGCGCCGTCGGCGCGGGCATCGCCACACTGGTGGTCGACTGGATGATGCTTGCGGCCGGACTGTGGATGATCCGTCACCGGCGGTCCTTCCGCGCCCTGGCCCCGAGGCTGGAGCGTCCGCGCTGGGCCGACCAGAAGGAACTGCTGCGCCTGGGGTTGCCCATGGGCGGGTCTTATCTGATCGAGGTCTGCGCCTTCAGCTTCATGGCGCTGCTGATCGCCCGCGACGGCCTGTACGTCAGCGGCGCCCAGCAGATCCTGGCCAATCTGATCGCCCTGGCCTACATGCTGCCGATGTCCCTCAGCCTGGCCACCGCTTCGCTCACGGCCCAGGCCGTGGGCGCGCGCGATCCCGCGCTGGCCCGTCGCACGGGCCTCAACGGGATCGGACTGGTGGCCCTGGGCGCGCTGCTCACGGGCGTAATCCTGATCACGGGCCGTGACGCCATCGTGCGCGCCTACACGGACGAGATCCAGGTGGCCGTGATCGCCTTGACGCTGTTGCAGATCGCGCCCTGGTTTCATTTCTGGGACGCCATGCATTGCATCGGCGCGTACATCCTGCGCGCCTACAAGATCGCCCTGGTCCCGTTGATCCTGCAGATCACCGCGCTGACCGGGCTGGGCCTGGTGGGCGGCTGGTGGCTGGGCTACGGCCCGGCGGCGGGGGCGCTCGCCCCGGCGGCGCGCCGGCTGATGCCGGGCGCTCCCGTCGGGGCCGCCACCATGTGGATCATGGCGATGCTCGGGCTGCTGCTGTCCGCCCTGTTGCTGTTCGCCTGGTACGGTCGCGTCCTGCGGCAACAGGCGCGCGACGCCTGACGGTCAAACCGCCTGCCCGGATTCGGCGGCCTCCGCAGCCGGCTCTGGCTCGTTCGACCCCGCAGTGGCGGTGGTCACCAGTTCCACCACCTTGCTGCGTGACAGCACGCCGATGAACTCGCCCTGCTCCCCCGTCACCGCCAGCGGCTCGGGCGTACGCAGCAACCGCGCCAGCACTTCGTCCAGTCCGGCCGAGGCCGGTACGGACGCCATGTCGCTGAGATGCCCGGAAATGTCGCGCGCGCCCGCCTGCGCGGCGTTCTCGGCGTCGGCCCGCATCAGCACCCCGGCCAGGCGTTTGCCGTCCAGCACCGCCGCGTAGTCATAGTCCCGCGCCGCCAGACGTTCCAGCGCGCGCGCCGGATGTGTGCGCATGGTCAGCGTCAGCGGGCGCTCGTTGCAGGCATGGGACGCATTCAGGACCTTGCCCCGGTTGACGTCCTGCAGGAAGGATTCGATGTAGTCGTTGGCCGGCGACAGCAGAATGTCCTCGGGCGTGCCTTCCTGGATCAGCTCGCCGTCCTTCAGGATGGCGATCCGGTTGCCCAGACGCAGCGCCTCGTCCAGATCGTGGGTGATGAAGACGATGGTTTTGTTCAGCTTCGCCTGCAGGGCCAGCAACTGATCCTGCATCTCATGGCGGATGAGCGGGTCCAAAGCGGAGAACGCCTCGTCCATCAACAGGATCTCGGCATCCGTGGCCAGAGCCCGGGCCAGCCCCACGCGCTGCTGCATGCCGCCCGACAGCTGATGCGGATACTGGGCCTCGAAGCCGGACAGGCCGACCTGCTCCAGCCAGTGGCGCGCCCGCTCGTCGCGTTCGGCGCGGCGGACGCCCTGGACCGCCAGACCGTAGGCGGCGTTGTCCAGCACCGTGCGGTGCGGCAACAGGCCGAAGCGCTGGAACACCATGCTCATCTTGCTCTGGCGGAAGCGTTCCAGTTCGCGCGGCTTCAGGCTGACCACATCCACCCCGTCGACCAGGATCTGCCCGGCGCTGGGCTCGATCAGCCGGTTGAAGTGCCGGATCAGCGTCGACTTGCCGGATCCCGACAGGCCCATGATCACGTGGATGTGGCCTTCTTCGATGGACAGGCTGATGTCGCGCAGGCCCAGGGTGTGGCCGCTGCGTTCCAGCAGGGCTTCCTTGGACAGGCCTTCGCGCGCGGCGGCCAGCCAGCGGTCCGGATGGGGCCCGAAGATCTTGTAGATGTTGCGGACTTCGATCTTGCTCATTTCAGTGCCTCCTGACCTGCCAGCGGCGGCCGAAGCGCTGGGTGATGCGGTCGAAGATGATGGCCAGCGCCACGATGCCCAGGCCGGCCAGCAGCCCGCGCCCGACCTGCAGCCGGTTGATGCCCTGCAGAACCTCGTAGCCCAGGCCGCGCACACCGATCATGGAGGCGATCACCACCATGGCGAGCGCCATCATGGTGGTCTGGTTGATGCCCGCCATGATGTTGGGCAACGCCAGCGGCAGCTGCACGCCGAAGAGCTGGCGGACGCGGCTGGCGCCAAAGGCGCGCGAGGCCTCCAGCACCTCGGCGTCCACCAGGCGGATACCCAGATCGGTCAGCCGGATGACGGGCGGCACGGCGTAGATCACCGTGGCGAACAGCGCTGCCAGCTTGCCCAGGTTGAACAGCATGACCACAGGGATCAGATAGACGAAACTGGGCATGGTCTGCATGATGTCCAGGATCGGCAGCATCACGGTGCGCACCCAGCGGAAGCTGGCCATGGCGATCCCCACGGGGATGCCGATGATCACCGAAAACGCCACCGCCACGATCATCAGCGACAGCGTCTGCATGGCGGCCTCCCAGAGGCCGATGGCCCCCACCAGGCACAGCAGCGCGCCCATGGCCACGCTGAAGCGCCAGGCGCGGCTGCCCAGCCAGGCCAGCCCCATGATGACCGCCACGATCGCCCACCAGGGCGAATGCCGCAGCAGGTTGTCGGACCAGATCAGCAGGTCCAGCAGAGGCTGAGTCAGCGCCCTCAGCACATCGGAATACTGCGTCACCAGTCCATTGACGAAATCGTCGATGGGCCGCTGCAGATCCCGGGCCGCAATCAGTTCAGGAAACATGCGGCCTCCTTACAGGGCGGCCTTCACGCGCTCCGTGACATCGGCAGGCAGCCAGGCGCTCCAGACATCCTGCTTGTTCTTCAGGAACCACATCGCCGTCGGCTGGGGTTCGGCCTCGTTCTTTTCCATATAGGCCATGGTCTGGTTCATGACATCCAGGGGCACCTTGACCTTGGACAGGAACTGGGTCAGTTTCGGAGCATCCTGGGTGAACTTGGTGGTGACCGCCGTGAACACCGGATTCTCGGGATAGTCCGAAGCCTGGGGCTTTTCGCAATTCGGATCGGTCAGGCATTTCTGCTTGGCGGCGTCGTACGGCGGCAATTCCAGCTTGACCAGATCCATGGAGCCCACCAGCGGGGTCGGATACCAATAATAGAAGACGATGTTTTCTTTCCGCTTGTAGGCCGCCGTCAGGGCCGCCTTCTGGGTCGCGCCGGTGCCAGGGGAGAACAGGGTGAAGGTATCGCCCAGGCCCAGCGCCTTGAACAGATTGGTGCTGACGACCTCGCAGCCCCAGCCCGCGGGACAACCGTAGAAGCGGCCCTTGGACGGCTCCTCCGGATCCTTGAAGGCATCCTTGAATTTCGGCAGGTCGGCGGCTTTCTTCAGTTCGGGCAGGCGCTCGGCCGTGTACTTGGGGATGAACCAGGCCTCGCCGCCCATGTAGATGTCGCCGATGCGCTTGACCTTGCCGGTGGCTTCGGCCTTGGTCCAGGGTTCCAGAGTGCTGTTCAGCCAGATCTCGCTGTTGATGTCCAGGTCGCCGCGCTGAAGCGCCGCCAGGGCCGGCAGGGTTTCCGTCGGCAGGACTTCGGAATCGCAGCCGTAGCCGTGCTTGGCGATGAAACGTTCGACTTCGACCAGGACCAGGTTGGATTCCCAGTTCATGCCGCCGAAACGCACGGAGCGGTCGAGTTCGCATTGCGGCGCGCCGGCCGCCATGGACACGGACGGAGCCAGCGACAGGCCCGCCAGCGTCGCCGTCAGGGCGATGCCCAGCGCGGTACGGGACAGACGTGAGGAACGGGTCGCGGCACGCGACGGGAAAGCAGAGATAGACATAGATGCCTCCTTTGGGTTACGGAGACGCCGGATACGCAATGCGTGGCCGACGCCATAGCTTAGGGGAGGGTGTGCGGAAGACGGCCGTGGGCCGCCAATACATACCAGCACTGCAGGCGCGAAGCGCCCTTGACAAACAGGGCCGTCAAATGAATGACGGACGCTGCCAGGATTGACAAAAACTGACTACAGAAGAAGATCTATTTTACACGCAAGATACAAGAAAATAAACCCGGTTAACGAAAACAGCCCCGGGAGGGGGCTGCGAACGTACGGATCGACTGGCCGCTTGCCCCCAAATCCGCGGCCGATCGCGCGGGGCGGAAACGGCGGCTCAGCGAGCCCGATACATGTAATCGCGGCGCCAGGGATAAGCCTGTCCCTCCGGGTAGTCCAGCTCGTCGGAACGCCCCGTCGGCTGAGGCTGGGCGACGATCTGGTGCAGGGCGATCCAACCGTGTTCGAAACCCATCGCGCAGCCCGCCAGATACATGCGGTAGGCCCGCAGGGAACGCTCGCCCTGGGGCGTGTTCAGGACGGCACGGGCCTCGTCCAGGCGGGCTTCCAGGGCGTCGCTCCAGGCCCAGAGCGTGCGCGCATAGTGAGGGCGCAGGTTTTCGACGTCCAGGTCTTCCAGACCAGCCTCGGCGAGCGTCTGCTGCACGTAATGAATATGGGACAGTTCGCCGCCCGGGAAGATGAATTTCTCGATGAAGTCGCCCATCCCGGCGCCCAGTTCGCTATTGTCCAGCCCGCCCGCCGTGATGCCATGGTTCAGGATCAGGCCGCCGGGGCGCACCAGCCGGCGCAGCTTGGAAAAGTAACCGGTCAGCTGGGCCCGTCCCACGTGCTCGAACATGCCGACCGAGGCGATCTTGTCGTAGGGCCGGGACTCGTCGAGTTTGCGGTAGTCCAGCAGTTCCATGCGCACGCGGCCGGACAAGCCCTTTTCCTGGATCAGGCGGTTGACGTAGGCATGCTGGTTGTTCGACAGCGTGATGCCCGTGACGTCGACGTCGTAGTTTTCCGCCGCCCACAGCATCAGGCCGCCCCAGCCGCCGCCGACATCCAGGAAGCGCTCGCCCGGCTTCAGGGCCAGCTTGCGGCAGATATGGTCGAGCTTGGCCTCCTGGGCCTGAGCCAGGGTGAAGCCGGGCTCGCGGTAATAGGCGCAGGAATACACCCGGCGAGGATCCAGCCACAAGGCGTAGAAATCGTCCGACAGGTCGTAATGGAATTCGATCTGACGCGCGTCGCGTTCGATCGAGTGGCGCCAGACGGACACCAGCCGCTTGACCAGGCTGGTAAGCCATCCGGAACGGGCCAGATCCACGGGCGACCCCGGCAGGATGCCCGCCGCCAGCCGCATCAGGTCCTGCATGGAGCCGTCGAATTCGAACTTGCCCTCGACGTAGTCCTCGCCCAGGATGCCGACCTCGCCCGCCGCGAAGTGCGCCAGGACGGCCGCGTCACGTACGCGCAGGCGGATCGCGGCATCGGCCGCGCCAACCTTGCTCCCGTCCGGCAATTCCATGGAAACCGGCATGGGCAATGAGCCAAGTTTGTTCTCGATGATGGATGCGATCGCAGTCAACTAGAGCCTCCCTCAGTCATATACAGGACCTTGCTATAGTAGAGCGCCCATCCCCGCCGCTTCAAGCATTCCCATCCGGCACCCGCCGCCGACTTTTTCTCCGCACCCCATGGCCTCCCGCTTTTCCTCGCCGCCGATGCCCCCCTGGCTGATCCTGATGGGCGCGCTGGCCGCGCTCGGACCCCTGGCCATCGACATGTATCTGCCCGCCTTCGGGGCCATGGCGCTCGACCTGCGCGTCCATCCGGGCCTGATCGAACGCACCTTGGCCAGCTATCTGCTGGGCCTGGCCCTGGCTCAGCTGGCCTACGGCCCGCTGGCCGACCGCTACGGCCGCAAACCGCCGCTGCTGGCCGGACTGGCACTGTTCTCGATCGCCTCCATCGCCTGCGCGCTGAGCCGCGACATCGACCATCTGACCCTGTGGCGCGTGATCCAGGCCTTTGGCGGTGCCGCCGGCATGGTGATCCCCCGCGCCGTGATCCGCGACCACCTCGACACCCGCGAGGCCGCGCAGGCCCTGTCCCTGCTGATGCTGGTGATGGGCGTGATGCCCATCCTGGCGCCCCTGCTGGGCGGTCAGGCCGTGACGCTGGGGTCCTGGCGGAGCGTGTTCTACCTGATGAGTCTGGCCGGCCTCGGCCTGTGGCTGGCCGTGGCGCTGCGCATGCGCGAATCCCTGGACCCCGCGCGGCGCTCGCCGCTGGCCGTCGGCGCCATCGCCGCCCATTTCCGCCTGTTGCTGGCCCACCGGCGCTTCATGGGCTACACCTTGGCGGGCGGCTTCGGCTCGGGCGGCCTGTTCGCCTACATTTCCGGCTCGCCTCAGGTCTTCATCTCGATCTACGGTATCGATCCGCGCTGGTTCGGCCTGCTGTTCGGCCTGAACGCGGCCGCGCTGATCCTGGCCGCCCAGTTCAGCGCCCGGCTGCTGGAACGCCACCCGCCGCTGCGCCTGCTCAGACGCGCCCAGGGCATGCTGGCGCTGATGACGCTATGCGCCCTGGCGCTGACCCTGCTGGGCTGGATCACCCTGCCCCTGCTGATGCTGTGCCTGATGGGTTTCATGGCCAGTCAGGGCTTCGTCGGCCCCAATGCCGCCGCCCTGGCCCTGTCCGAACAGGGACCGCGCCTGGGTGTGGCCTCGGCCTTGATGGGCGCGCTGCAGATGCTCTGCGGCGCCCTGGCCGGTTTCGCCGTCAGCGCCTGGCATACCGGCACTCCCCTGCCCCTGACGGCCGTCCTGGCGGCATGCGCGGGCCTGTCGTGGTTTTTCGGCCGCACCGCCATGCGGCCTGCCAGACAACCTGCTTGATTTATCAAAGCATTTCAGTATAGAATCCAAGGCTTTCCCGATAGACACAAAGAGGTGAGACCATGGCACGCGTATGCCAAGTAACCGGCAAAGGCCCGATGGTGGGCAACAACGTCTCGCACGCGAACAACAAAACCAAGCGTCGTTTCCTGCCCAACCTGCAATCGCGCCGGTTCTGGGTCGAGTCCGAAAATCGCTGGGTGCGCCTGCGCGTATCCACCAAGGCCCTGCGCACCATCGACAAGAACGGCATCGACGCCGTCCTCGCCGACCTGCGTGCCCGTGGCGAACTGGCCTGATCGGCCGCGCATAGGAGCACATCATGGCTAAAGGCATCCGCGAGAAAATCAAGCTCGAATCGACCGCCGGCACGGGTCATTTCTACACGACCACCAAGAACAAGCGCAACATGCCGGAAAAAATGCTGATCAAGAAATTTGATCCGGTCGCGCGCAAGCACGTCGATTACAAGGAAACCAAGCTGAAATAATCCGGGGCCGCCTCTCCCGGACCGTCTCACCGGTTTCCAGAAAATCCCCGCCTTCGTGCGGGGATTTTTCTTTGAACGAATCCGGGCGGCATGCAGGCCGCGAGGCGGAGAGATGCAGCACTCGGAGGCATGTCTTGCGCCGCGTGAGGAGACTTCCGGCCGGCCCCCGCGATCCACGACCCTCTATAATGTCGGGCTGGCCCTTTCCACTCCCATTTTCCAGACAGATCCATGCAGGAACGCTATCTCCCGAACCAGGTCGAAACCGAAGCCCAGGCCCATTGGCGCGCGGGCGACGTCTACCGCGTCACCGAACACGCCAAGCTCCCGGACGGCTCGCCCAAGCCCAAGTTCTACGCCTGCTCGATGCTGCCCTACCCCAGCGGCAAGCTTCACATGGGTCACGTGCGCAACTACACCATCAATGACATGATGGCCCGCCAGTTGCGCATGCGCGGATACAACGTGCTCATGCCCATGGGCTGGGACGCCTT
>DISE01000085.1 GCA_002421865.1 Castellaniella sp. UBA6218 | reverse complement strand
ACGTCGATCAGCGGCACCATGTTGATCTCGGACATGGTGGTGCCCGGACCTTTGGAATCGAAGCTGCCGAACGCCATGTCAGGCTCCCCGGTGGCTGGCCAGGCTGATCGTCCGGCCGTTGCGCTCATGACTGCCGTCGGCCACCTGCTGGCCGGTAGTCAGGAAAGTGAACAGGTCATGCGCGAAAGCGTCCAGTTGCGCCAGATAGACGCGGTTGACCCGCACGAAAGCGTTGTAGGCCAGCACGGCGGGGATGGCCACCGCCAGGCCCAGGCCGGTCATGATCAGGGCCTCGCCCACCGGGCCGGCGATGCGGTTGATGGTGACGCCATCGGTCATGCTGATGCTCAACAGGGCATGGTAGACACCCCATACCGTGCCGAACAGGCCCACGAACGGCGCGGTCGAACCCACGGAGGCCAGCACCGTCAGGCCGTTTTCCAGGCGTGCGGTCTCCTCGTCGATGACCTTGCGGATGGTGCGCGTCACGAAAGCCGCCGTGGAACCGCTTTCCTCCAGCTTGAGCGCGCCGTACCGGGTGTGGTGCCGCTGGGCATGGATGGCATGGCTGGCCAGATGGGCGAAAGGTTCTTCGGCCCCGTGCGTGGAAATTTCGTTTTCCACTTGCTCCAGCGAACTGGCGGCCCAGAACTCCGACAGGAACTTGCGCGACCGGCGGCGGATGCGCAGGTGCGTCAACCCCTTGGCCAGAATCAGATACCAGCTCGCCAGTGACATCAGCATCAGGAAGACGAACAGGGACTTGCCCACCGCGTCGCTCTGACCGATGAAATGCAGCACTCCCTGGCCGCCGGAGTCCAGCGCCGTCCGGGCGGTCGTCGCCGCGCCCGTGGCAACCGCGGTCGTCGCCGCGTCAGCGGCGGCCTGTGCGGTGTCCGGCCCCACGGCCTGGGCCAGCGTCAGCGCCGCGCTCCCGATCAGATCAAGCATCATGTTCCTGTCCTATAAGACGAAATCGAAGGGAATGTCCACCAGCGCCTTGTAGGCGATCCCGTTTTCCGTATACGGACGGAACCGCGCATGGCGCATGGCCTCCACGGCCGCCTCATCCAGGCGCGCATGGCCTGACGAAGTGCGCACCGACACATCGGCCACCTGGCCCAGCGGGGAGATCAGCACGCGCAGCACCACCCGCCCCTGCTCGCCCCGCCGCTGCGAAACCCGGGGGTACACCGGGCTGGGCCGCTGGCCCAGATAGTCCACCTGGCCGATCGCGCGGGGCCGGTCGGGATCCACCGGCACCGGCTCGCCGCGCGCCCCGGAGGCCTGCCGCGCGCCGCCCGCCGTGGCGTCCCGCGCGGCGCTCGCCTGCGGCGCGGCCGGCGCAGGCCGGAGCCGGGGTTTCGGCTCGGGTTCTGGCCTGGACCTCGGTTCCGGCTTGGGCTTGGGCTTGGGCTTGGGCCGCGGCCTGGGTTCCGGCGGGGGCGGCTCGGTGATGGATTCGGGCTCGGGCGTCTCGACGACCGGCTCGGGTTCGGTTTCGGGTTCCGGCGCGACCGCGGGCCCGGGTTCCGGCTCGGGCTGGACGGCCGGCTCGGGCTCGGGCGGCGTTTCCGCCGGCGGCCGGGGTTCCGCCACTGCCACCGGCCCGGGCTCGCTCGCCGGCCCCAGTTCCACGAACTGCACGTCCAGCGCCTCGGGCCGACCCTGGGAGACCTCGGCGACCGGCGCGGACAGCACCATCGCCAGCACGGCCGCATGCAGGCCCAGGGTCACGCAGGCGGCAACGATCTTCAGCGGGACAAGACGCGGGGAGAAACCGGAGGACATGGACCAGCGGATGTCGAGGAGCGAAAGTGCGATGTTAGCAGTAATGATAACGGTTCTCAATACAGAGATGGCCGGCGGTGGGCGCCAACCCCCAAGAGAAACAAAAATTTACGTTTTTATTGAAACTCGAAACCGCCATGGCCGGTCCCTTTTGTCTGGAGACCGGTTCCGGACCGGGCAGATCAACCTGAACGAAAAGCCGAACGACACCATGTCCAGATACCTTGCATTGTGGGCCGCCGCCTTGTGCGCCCTGAGTTTCCAGACCGCCGCCCTGGCTGCGGAGAGCGCGCCCCCCGGCATCGACCTGTCGACCGACTACCCTTCCCTGACCCTGAAGGCCGGCGAGACATCCACCATCGCCCTGCATCTGCGCAACCGGGCCACGCCCGCCGAGCGCCTGGCGCTGTCGGTGGATGGCGTGCCCAAGGACTGGAAAGCCGTCCTGCTGGGCAATGGCCGTCCTGTGGAATCGGCCATGCCCGGAAGCGATGATACGCTGCCTCTGCAGCTGCGGCTTGACATCCCTCAAGGCGCCGCGCAATCGCGCCACACCCTGACCGTCCACGCCGATGGCGACCGTCGTCACCTGAGCCTGCCGATCGACATCACCCTGGCCGACCAGTTGCCCGCGCAGTTGTCGGTTCAGCCCGAACTGCCGCAACTGACCGGGTCGGCGCGCACCGCCTTCGACTATCAGCTGACGGTGAAGAACGCCAGCGGCCGCGACGTCCTGGCCAGTCTGTCGGCCCGTGCCCCGCAGTATTTCGACACGTCCTTCACCGAAGGCTACGGCACCCAGCAGATCAGCGCCGTGCCCGTGAAGGCCGGAGAGTCCAAGACCGTCAAGCTGCACGTGCGCCCGCCCGCATCGGCGCAATCCGGCGAGCACGGGATCCAGGTCGAGGTCGCCGCCGATGGCGTCACGGCGTCCACGACCCTGAAGCTCGACATCACGGGCCAGCCGTCGCTGGACCTGTCGGGCCGCGACGGCCTGATGAGCACCGACGCCCAGATCGGCGCCACCCGCGAAATGCCGCTGGTCCTGCGCAACAGCGGTACTGCCGCCGCCCGGGACATTGCGCTGGACGGCACGGCACCCTCGGGCTGGAAGGTCGAATTCGAGCCGGCGCGCGTCGCCCTTCTGGAACCGGGCAAGACGGCCGAAGTACAGGCCCGCATCACGCCCGCGCCCCAATCCCTGGCCGGCGACTACATGGTCAAGCTGCACGCGCGTTCGGCCGGCCAGTCGGCCGACGGCGATCTGCGCGTCTCGGTGACGACGTCCGGCCTGTGGGGGGTCAGCGGCGCCATCCTGATCGCCGTGGCACTGCTGGCGCTGCTGGGCGCGGTCGCCCGGTACGGCCGCCGATGAACGGGCCATCCGCCATGCGCACGTCCACCGCCCTCCCGTCCCGGGACGCCCCCGCCATCGATGCCCAGGGACTGGGCAAGGACTACGGTGGCCGCGCCGTGGTCCGGTCCCTGAACTTCCAGGTCCGGCCCGGCGAGGTCTTCGGCCTGCTGGGCCCCAACGGCGCGGGCAAGACCACCACGATCCTCATGCTGCTGGGCCTGACCGAAGCCACGCGCGGCCAGGTGCGCGTGCTGGGCGAGGACCCCTGGCGCAATCCATTGGCCGTCAAGCGCCAGGTCGGCTACATGCCCGATTCGGTCGGCTTCTATGACCACCTGAGCGCGCGCGAAAATCTGCGCTACACGGCCCGCCTGCTGGACATCCCCGGAAAGGAGAGGGACGAGCGGATCGCCGAGGCCCTTGATCGCGTCAGGCTGCTGGACCGCATCGATCAGCGCGCGGGAACCTTTTCCCACGGCATGCGCCGCCGCCTGGGCCTGGCCGAGATCCTGCTCAAGCGGGCCGCCATCGCCATCCTGGACGAACCCACCTCCGGCCTGGATCCGCAGTCCACCGAAGCCTTTCTGCGCATGATCGAATCCCTGCGCGACGACGGCGTCACCGTGCTGCTGTCGTCGCACCTGCTCGACCAGATGCAGCGCATCTGCGACCGCGTCGCCCTGTTCAACGCCGGCCGCATCGCCCTCATGGGCCCGGTCCGGGATCTGGCCCGCCAGGTGCTGGGTGGCCACAGCCACGAGGTTCACATCCATGCCGACGGCCCCGATCTGCGGCCCGTCCTGGCCACCGTCCCCGGAGTGGGCGGCGTGCGCGCCGACGCCCCGGGACACTACGTCCTGCAGGCCGAAAGCGACGTGCGCGCACAGGCCGCCCAGGCGGCGGTCCTGGCGGGCGCGCAATTGCGCGATCTGGCCGTAGACACCCCCAGCCTGGACCGCATCTACCGTCAGACCTTCACTGAGGACACCCCGACATGAGCACGACCCGTATCGGCTCGCCCTGGCACGGCCTGGGCGCCGTTCTGTCCAAGGAACTGGCCGACCACCTGGGCAGCGCCCGCATGCGGCTGCTGCAATGGCTGGTCGTCCTGACCGCGGCCGCCGCCCTGTACGGGGCCATCGACGGCATCCGCCAGACAACGTCATCGGATCCTTTCGTCTTTCTGCGCCTGTTCACCGACGCGCGCGCGCCGCTGCCCTCCTTCGCGGCACTGCTGGGATTCCTGATTCCGCTGATCGCCATCGGCCTCGGGTTCGATGCCATCAACGGCGAATACAGCCGCCGGACGCTCAGCCGCATCCTGTCTCAGCCTCTTTACCGCGACGCGCTGCTGCTGGGCAAGTTCCTGGCAGGTCTGGCCGCGCTGGCCATCAGTCTGGTCTGCCTGTGGCTGCTGGTCATGGGCGCCGGTCTGATCCTGCTGGGCGTACCCCCCAGCGGCGAGGAAGTGGTCCGGTCCCTGGCGTTCCTGGTTGCGGCCCTGGCCTACGCCGGCGTCTGGCTGGCCGTCGCCCTGCTGTGTTCGGTGGCGTTCCGTTCGGCTTCGACTTCCGCGCTGGTCGCCCTGGGTCTGTGGCTGTTCTGCGCCCTGCTGTGGCCCATGCTGGCCCCGGCCCTGGCCCGTGCCATCGCCCCGCCCGATCTGGCAACCCTGCTGGGCGGGGGACTGGACATGCATACCGTGGCCTGGCAAAGCGGCCTGCTGCACGTCTCGCCCGCTACGCTGTTCAACGACACCGCCATCACCCTGCTCAGCCCCGCCACCCGCAGCCTGGGCCCGGTGTTCCTGTCGCAGTTGCAGGGCGCCCTGCTGGGCAGCCCGCTGCCGCTGTCCGAAAGCCTGGCCATCGTCTGGCCACAGTTCACCGGGCTGATCGCGGCGGTCGTGCTCCTGTTCACCCTGGCCTACATCGTATTCCAGCGCCAGGAAGTGCGCGCCTGAAGGCGCCGTCGGGGGCGGCCCGGGCGGGTGATACACTCGCCGGCATCCCGCCCGACGCGGTTCACCCGCCCCCCGCGCGACATGGCCCACCCATTCCGCCTCCAACTTCCCGCCCTGCCCCGTTTCAAGCGGCCGCCCGAGCTGCTGTACGCCGCCGACGAACGCCCGCCGACGCCGACGCTGGCCGGCCTGGCATTGCAGCACGTCGCCACCGCGCTGGCGCTGGTCGCCTACGTCCTGGCGGCCGCCAAGATCGGCGGCCTGGACGCCGCGACGACACAGGCCATGGTCACGGCCAGCATCCTGGGCATGGCGGTCTCGACCTTCCTGCAGTCCTGGGGCGGGCGGCTGGGATCGGGCATGCTGTTGATCCACATGCCCGATCCTCTGCTGGTCGTCATGTCCGGCATGCTGGCCGCGCGACACGGCCTGGGCGGCCTGGTGCTGGTCGGCCTGGTCAATGGCCTGGTGGCGCTGGGCGCGGGCTCGATCGTGCCGCGCCTGCGAACCATCCTGCCGCCCACCGTGGCCGGCATCATCGTCTGCGTGGCCGGCCTGTCGCTCGTCGAACCGGCCCTGCGGCATGTCACCGGACTGGAGGCGGGCGGCCTGCGGACCGCCGATGTACTGATCGGCGCCGCCACCCTGGCGACGATCATCGGCCTGTCGATCTGGGGCAGCCAGCGCGGCAAGCTGTCCGCCCTGCTCGGTGGGCTGCTGGCGGGTCTGGCCGTGTCGGCGCTGACCGGCCAGTTGCACGGCTGGGAGGCCTTGTCCGACGCCCCTCTGTTCGGCCTGCCGCACCCGCCGTCGCCCGTCTTCGACATCGACGCCGGCATCCTCCTGGCCGTGGCCGTGCTGGCGCTCATGACCCAGCTGGACGTCTTCGGCTGCGTGGTGCTGATGCACAAGATGAACGAATCCGACTGGCGCCGCCCCGACATGCGCATGGTCAGCGGCGGCATGCGCGCCTGCGGCCTGGGCAACCTCGTGGGGGCCTGCCTGGGCGCACTGCCCAGCGCCGCCTCGTCGGCCAACATCGCCCTGGCGCACATCAGCCGATCCACCTCCCGCTGGATCGGGCTGCTGACGGCCCTGTTGCTGGCACTGATCGCGTTCCTGCCCCAGGTCTCGCTGGCGCTGACGCTGATCCCGACGGCCGTCATCGGCGCCATCGAAATCTACGCCGCCGCCTACCTGATCGTTTCCGGCATCGAACTGATCGCCTCAAGAGCCCTGGATTCGCGCGGGATCTTCATGATCGGCCTGTCCTTCGTGCTGGGCATGGGCGTAATCCTGATGCCGGAACTGGCCGAGCGGGCCCCCGAGTCCCTGCGCTTCGTGGTCGGCAACGGCATCATCGTCGCCGGCCTGAGCGCCATTGGGCTGAACCTGCTGTTCCGCCTGGGGATTTCGCGCCAGGCCCGGGAATCCCTCGAGGACACCGACGGCGCGGCCGAACCGATCCGGCGGGTGGTCGATTTCGTCGAAGCGCAAGGGGGCGCATGGAGCGCCCGGCGCGACGTGGTCCGGCGTGCCGCCCAGGCCGCGCTGGAGGCCGCCGAGGCCATCCAGAACGACGACAGGCGACGGCTGCGCGGCATCCGGGGCAGCTTCGACGAATACAATCTGGACATCGAACTGCTGTATGACGGTCCGGAACTGGAACTGGGCGCCCGCGCGGGCCATGCGCCGGCCGATCTGCTCGACATTGACGAGTCCGCCTTCCAGCACGCGCTGGATCAGGCCCTCTCGGGAATCTCGGGCATCATGCTGCGCAGCCTGGCCGACCGCCTGCAATCGGGCCGGCGCGACGGACAGGCCTTCCTGCGCCTGCATTTCGATCATTGAACGACGGCCGGGCCGGCCTCAGGCGGGCAGCATCCCCACCAGGGGATGGCCGGGGCCGAAGCGCAAGTCCAGCACCCTCGACGCGGGCACGGGACGCCCGACCAGATAACCCTGTACCAGGTCGCAGCCCAGGCGCCGGAGATGGGCCAGTTGCTCCGGCGTCTCGACCCCCTCGGCCACGATCTCCAGATCCAGGCTGTGGCCCAGGGCGATGATCGCCGTGACGATGGACGCGTTGCCGGGATTGGTCTCCAGATCCCGGACGAACGTCATGTCGATCTTGAGCCGGTGCACCCGGAGATGCTGCAGATAGGACATGGAGGAATAGCCTGTGCCGAAATCATCGATGGACAGGCGCACACCCATGCCGCGCAGGGTCTCCAGCGTGTCGATGGCGCGGCCGCGGTCCGCCATCAGGCAGCTTTCGGTGATTTCCAGTTCCAGGCAACCGGGCGCCAGCCGGTTCGCCTCGAGCACATCGCGCACGGAATCGACCAGATCCCCGTAGCCGAGCTGCAGCGCGCACAGATTCACCGCGACGTAGCCCGGCGCCGCGCCCTCGTCGGCCCAGGCGCGCATCTGGCGTCCCACTTCCCGCAGGACCCAGTTCCCCAGCGGCACGATCAGGCCGCTTTCCTCGGCCATCGAAATGAACGCGCCCGGCCCGATCAGGCCGCGCTCGGGGTGAGCCCAGCGCACCAGCGCCTCGAGCCCCGTCACCGCGCGCTCGCGCAGGTGCAGTTGCGGCTGGTAATGGACCCGGAATTCCCCCCGCTCGAGCGCGCGGCGCATCTCGGCTTCGAGCGACAGGCGTTCCCTGGCGCGCAGCATGATCTCCGGCGAGAAAAACCGCAGGCTGCCCCGTCCGTCCGCCTTGGCCTGGTGCAGCGTCGCGTCCGCCCTGCTGAGCAGTTCGTCCGTCGTGGCGCCATCCTCGGGATAAAGCGCCACGCCGATGCTGGCGCTCACGTAGACGGTCTGGCCGTCCAGGGCGAACGGCGCCGCCAGCGCGTCGAGCATCCGCTGCGCGGCCAGGGCGACGCCCCGTTCGCCCTGGTCCCGGTCCAGGATGACGTAGAACTCATCGCCGCCAACCCGGGCGAGCGCGTCCCGCGCCGGCAGCAGGCCACGCAGACGCTGCGCCGCCTGGACCAGCACCCGGTCGCCCAGCCCGTGCCCCAGGGTCTCGTTGATAGCGGCGAACTTGTCCAGGTCCAGGCACAGCAGGGCGAAAGGCATGGCGGCGTGCTGAGCCATCTGGATCGAATGGGCCAGCAGTTCGGCGAACAACACCCGGTTGGGCAGACCGGTCAGGGGATCGCGATGCGTCAGGATGCGGTATTTTTCTTCACTCACCCGCAGCAAGGCGGTGCGCTGCGCCACCAGATCCTCCAGGAAACGGCGCAAGCGGGCGAGTTCCAGATGGGCGCGCACCCGGGCGCGGACCTCCTCGATGTCGAAGGGCTTGGTCACGTAATCGGCCGCGCCCAGGGCGAAGCCCCGCACCTTGTCGCGCGTATCGTCGACCACCGTGACAAACACCACCGGGATGCGTTGGCCGTCCGGCGTGGCCTTGATGCGCCGGCAGACTTCGTAGCCGTCCATTCCGGGCATCATCACGTCCAGCAGCACCAGGTCGGGCGGCGCCGCCCCCTGGACGATTTCCAGCGCCCGGATGCCATCGCTGGCGACCAGGATCCGGAACTCGTCGCGCAAGGCCACCAGCAATTCGTGGATGTTTTCGGGGACATCGTCCACCACCAGCAGGGTCGGCGGCGGCGCGTCCCCGGCCTGCGGCACGAGTTCGAACGCCGCCGGCATCCGCCTGTAGCGCGTCAGTTCCAGCTGGTTCCTGACCCGGACCCGGAACAGTTCCGGGTTGATGGGCTTGGTGACATAGTCCGCCGCCCCCATCAGCAGGCCTCGCGCCGCATCCGCCGCCTCGGCCAGGGCGGTCACGAAGATGACCGGAATGTCCGCCGTCGCCGCGTCCTGTTTCAGGGCCGCCAACACCTCGTAACCGTCCATGTCGGGCATCTGGATGTCGAGCAGGATCAGGTCGGGCCGCGGATCGCGCCGCGCCAGCTCGATGGCCTTGAGGCCGCTGGTGGCGGCGGAAATGGCGTAATCATCCCGGAACATGCCAATCAAGGTGTGCAGATTGACGGAAGCGTCATCGACGATCAGCAGCCTCGGGCGGCCTCCGTCGCCGGCTGGCGACGCGGTTTCGGGCAGTGACAGGCTCATGACGCGGTCTCCGGCGCGATAGGCAGGGATGCCAGCAACGCCAGCGCGGCGTCGAGTTCGAACCGGTCGATCCGGTCGGCGATTTCCTGGACGGCGGGCTGCAGGGGTGTGCCAGACACGCCGCGAACCAATTCGTCGAGCAGGGCCTCGACGGCTCCCAGATCGGATCCCAGCGCCGTCTTCAGCCGCTCGACCAGATCGCGCAGCGCTGCGGGCGATGGCGGCACCGCAGGCAACGGCGGCGGCGCGTCATCCGCCAAGGATTCGATGTCCGCCAGAACGTTCCCCAGCATCGCCTGCGCCGTGTCCAGCAACGCGGCATCTGGCCGCCGGCCCTGCTTCAGCAGGGCATCGATCTCGGACACCCGGGCGAAGAGCGCGCGCGCGCCGATGTTGCCGGCCACGCCCTTGAGGGTATGGCAATGCGCCTCGGCCGCCGCCGACCCCTCTTGCGCCAGCAGACGCCGCAATTCGTCGATAGCGCCGCCGTATTGCGCGCCGAAGCGCCGCAACTGCTTCCGATAGGGCTCCGCCCGGCCGCCGATGCGGCGCACGCCGTCGGCAGCGTCCAGATGCGTCAGGGCCGACAGGTCGTCGGGCAGGCGCCCGGGTTCGCCGCCCGAGACCGGCGCTTGCGTGGCCGCCCGGTCGCCGGGCACACTCACCCAGCGGGCAAGCGTCGCCAGCAGATGGTCAGGATCGATCGGCTTGGTGATGTGGTCGTTCATGCCGGCTTCCTGGCTGGCCTGCGCGTCGGACGCCATGGCCAACGCCGTCATGGCGATGATGGGCAAGCCGACGAAACGCGTCCCGCCCGCCCCGTTGCCCAGCCCGCGGATGCGGCGGGCCGCCTGCAGGCCGTCCATGACGGGCATCTGGATATCCATCAGCACGGCATCGTAGTGCTTGAGCTGGACCCGTTCCACGGCTTCCTGTCCATTGATGGCCTCATCGACCGAAACCCCCTCGCCGCGCAGCAGTTCCACCGCGAACTCGCGATTGATGTCGTTGTCCTCGACCAGCAGGATCCGGGCGCCGGTCAGTCCGCCGCCCCCCGCCCGTGCGACCGCTGCGGGGGCTTCGATATCCTGCCCCGACAGCCGGCCCTGGCCGAGCACGGACAGCACCGTGTCCAGCAGCGACGAAGGCGAGATCGGCTTGATCAGGAAGCCATCCATGCCGGCCTGGGTCGCCCGGCGCATGACGTCCTCGGTGCCGTAGGCGGTGACCATCACGATCTTCGGCTGGTGCGCGATGGCAGCGTCGGCCCGGATGCGCCGGGCGACTTCGTCGCCGTGCATGCCCGGCATGCGCCAGTCCATCAGCACCAGGTCGTACGGCTGGCCGCTGGCCTGCCGGAGCATGGTCAGGGCCTGCGCGCCGTGACTGGCGGTGCCGACGTCGAGCTGGAAGAACAGCAACATCTCGGAGAGGATCTCCAGCGACACCGGGTTGTCGTCCACGACGAGCACACGCCAGCCCCGTAGTCTGGAGCCGATCCGCTCCAACAGCTGGCGCTCCTGGGTCCGGGCCTGTTGTGCCACAGCCAGCCGAAGCGTGAAGCACATCGTCGTGCCCTTGCCCGGCGCGGAGGATTCCACCCACAGGCGCCCGCCCATCAATTCCACCAGACTGCGGCAAATCGCCAGGCCGAGGCCCGTGCCGCCGTAGCGGCGCGTCGTGGACTGGTCGGCCTGGGTGAATTTCTGGAACAGAGTCCGGGCCTGTTCGGCGATCATGCCGATGCCGGTGTCGCGCACGCAGGCCTGAATCCTGACTGTGTCCTCGTCCCGCCCCAGACAATGCAAGGCCAGCTCGACCTCGCCCTGCTCGGTGAACTTGACCGCGTTGCTGCACAGGTTGAGCAGCACCTGCCCAAAGCGCAGCGGATCACCCACCAGCAGGGTTGGAATGGCCGGATCGTGCCGGATCAAAAGTTCGATGCCTTTGGCCTCGGCCTGCAGGCCGACCGCGTCCACCAGTCGCTCCAGCACCAGTTCCAGGTCGAACTCGACCTGCTCGACGGCGAGCTTGCCGGCCTCGAGTCTGGAAAAATCCAGGATGTCGTTGATGATGCCCAGCAACGATTGCGCGGCGCCCTGGGCCTTGATCAGCCGGCCCCGCGTGCCGGCCGACATGTCTTCCTTGAGCGCCAGATACAGCATCCCCAGGATGGCGTTCATCGGCGTACGGATCTCGTGGCTCATGGTGGCCAGGAAATCGGATTTCACCCGCGTGGCGGATTCGGCGGTTTCCTTGGCCTCCCGCAATTCCCGGGTACGATCCGAGACGATGGATTCGAGGTCGTGGTTCAGGGTGTCCAGTTCCCGCATCGAAACCGACAGCTTCTGGCGGCTTTCGCGGAAGGCATCCACCAATTCGCCCAGCTCGTCGGCATGCGGGTAAATCAGCGGCTCCAACTGGGCGTCGTCGGCGCCGAAGCGCCAGTTCTTCACGGCGGACACGACGGGCGTCAGCGTATCCGACAGGCGGCGCCGGATCGTCCAGACGAAGAGCAGCCACAAGAGAGCGCTGAGGACGACCGAATTGAGCAAAGCGACCGCGAAACCGTATTTGAGCCGGTCCCAGATGACGGATGGCGCGGTATGGAGCCACAGCACCCCGAGCAACTGCATCGCGCCATCCGCCGTGGCATGGCGCAGCGGCGTCGCGGCCGAACGCCCTCGCACGAAGAACGCCAGATCGGACGCTTCGTCGGATTCACGCGACCAGCCGCTGTCGGCCAGGACGCCGCCTGTGGGCGATTCGATCCGCGCGCCGGAGACGATCGCGTTCTGCCGCACCCCGTCCAGTGCCCGGGTCATCTGATCCCGGTCGAGTTCCCAGACGGCATTGGTCACGGCGGGTTCGACGGTGCGGCCCAGCGAGGCCAGATCGTCCGCGATCGCCCGGCTGATGCCGACGTACTGGATGCCCAACTGCACCGCCACCAGGCCGATGGTCGTCAGCAGATACCAGGGCAGCATGGATCTCAGCAGTCGCCTGGCCAGGGTCGATCCTGTTTTCATCCAGGCCGCCCGCACGTCAACGCCACCACCATTTCGTATCGATTTCCGCCGATCCCTGTGACAGCAGGGGATTGTCCAGGCGGATCACCCGGCGACGGCTGCGGGCCAGGTCCTCGATCATCGACGCATGGTAGGTCACGAAGAGCTTCCGGAAGGAACCATCGGCCAGGGCCGCGCGCAAGCCGCGCTCGATCCGCCCGGCCAGTTCCGCGTCCTGGCGGTTGACCCAGAAGTAGATGGGATAGGGGAAGAACAGGGCGCGGGTCTTTTCGATGGTCAACCCGGGATAGTCTTTCCGGCGCGCGTCCAGTTCGACCGCCGCCTCGCCGATCCCCCGGGGCAGCGCGTCGAAACGGTGCGCGGCCAGCATGCCGAAAAGGCTTTCGTAATCGGTGGAGGTCAGCACGGTATAGCCATTGGCCCGCATCACGGGCAGATCGGCCCACTGGCTGTTCAGGCCGAAGGTCAGTTCCTTCCTGAACGCCTCGTCGTCCATGCCCGCGATCCGCTCCTGGTCGGATGCCGAGATCAGGAATACCCGGTAGCCGACGGTCCCGCGGGAAATGTCGATCTTGATCGGCAGCATGCGGGATTCGCGTTCGTCGTTGGTGCCCAGCGCGATGACGTCGATCTTGCCTGCTTCGAGCAGACTGACGGCCCGGTTCTGGGTGACTTTTTCATCGAAAGGCCGCAAATCGATCGCGATACTCTCGGCGCGCCGGACATGCTCCAGCGCCAGTTCGAGGACTTTCCAACGGTATTCGTAGATGGGACCGACGGGAAAATAGGCGAGGGTCCGCTGCGCCGCATGCGCCGGAAACACGGACGCGCACGCGAGGAGCACAACCGACAGCGATCCGCGCATGAGGACCGCCCATCGCGGCATGCGGGAATTCCCGTTCGTGACCAAGCATCGCACCCTGATCTTCCCCACAAATGATGGAGAGTTTCAGAATAGCACATGAATGTATCAAAGTATCACCTGGATTCCGGCGCATGGACGCAACCGGAATCCGGGCGTTCATTCGTCCCGGGTCACGGTCAACGCGGCGAACGATTGCGAAGTCGGCATCACCTCGATCGCGTTCACATTCACATGCGGCGGCAGGGACGCCACCCAGGCGACCGTTTCGGCGATGTCTTCCGGGCGCAGCGGATGGGCGCCGGCATACATCGCCGCCGTCTTTTCCTGGTCGCCCTTGTAGCGGACGAGGGAAAACTCGGTCTCGCCCACCAGCCCCGGCTGGACATCCGTCACCCGCACGCCCGTGCCGGTCAGATCCGCGCGCAGGTTGCGGCTGAATTGCGCCACGAAAGCCTTGGTGGCGCCATAGACGTTGCCGCCCGGATAGGGATATTTGCCCGCCACCGAACCAATGTTGATCACCAGTCCGCGCTTTCTGGCGACCATGCCCGGCAGGAAGGCGTGCGTCACCAGCGCCAGGCCGGTGACGTTGGTGTCGATCATCGTCCGCCAGTCCTGGAAGTCGGCCTCATGGGCCTTTTCCTTGCCCAGGGCCAGGCCGGCGTTGTTGACCAGCACGTCGATGTCGCGCCAGGCCTGCGGCAGGGATTCCCTCAGGGCGGAGACCGCCTGTTCGTCGCGGACGTCCAGGGACACTGGCAACACGGCGTCGCCGTACTTCCGCTGCAAGTCCCGCAAAGGTTCCATTCGTCGCGCGGCGGCGATCACCCGGTAGCCGTCCCGCAGGAAACGCTCGCTGATCGCGCGCCCGAAGCCGACGGAGGCCCCGGTGACGAGGGCGATGGGTTGTGGTTTGGAGTCGTTCATAAGTCCTCTGGAAGCTTGGCCTTCACGCCGGTCCTGCGACCGGCGTCCAAGCTTGCGATGGTACTACTTCAGGAAATGCATGGCCGACATGCGCAACCGTTCCCCGGGCGGGGTCGGGGACCAGCGCATGATCGCCGTCACGGTTTGGGCGGCGAAGACGGGACCTTGTCGGCATACTTGACCAGGATGTCCCCCATCGCCCGCATCATTTCACCGTGCATCCGCATCGCTGTCCCGGGGTCCAGGCCTGCGCCGGTCATCGCGGGACACGCTCCCATCATGCCGCCGCCAAGCATGCCGTAGCCCATCATGCCGACGCCAGGCATGCCGTAGCCGCCCGCTATGCCACCGCCACGAGGGCCTGCGGCCACGCCGTCCGGCAGGACACCCATCATTTCGCCCATATCCCCCCTCTGCCCCATCGGGCCGGGTCCCTGCCCTGCCCGCATCATGCCCGCGCCGCCCGCCTGGTTCTGGCCTTGCGCCGCCGCCACACCCGGCACGCCCACGCCCATCGCCAGCGCGGCAAAGGACGCCATCACTATCATCCTTGTATTCATTGAATACTCCCGACTGTCAAACAAGACCCGGGGCCGACTTCACTGCTTGAGAAGGTATTTGATCGACGCGGCAATCCCCGGTTTCGAGCCGCGACATTGTCTTGCGGGCCGGGCATTCGTCAAACCAAGGATGCCAAAACCCGAATGGACTTCTACAGCGTAATCCTTGACATGGGGGAAAGGTCAATAGAAGAACGATGCTGTCGGGCCTGGGACGCCACATGATGTGGTCATGCGCAAAGCAAAAACCCGCAAGACTGGGTCTATGCGGGTTTCGCTTTTTGATGCCGTGAGACATCCTACTGAATTGGACTTCTCAAACTAGAGAAGTGGTGCCCAGGAGAGGAC
>DISE01000062.1 GCA_002421865.1 Castellaniella sp. UBA6218 | reverse complement strand
CCTTGACCATGGTGGCCGAGTGCAGATAACTCGACACGGGCGTGGGCGCCGCCATGGCATTGGGCAGCCAGAAATGGAAGGGAAACTGGGCGCTCTTGGTCAGGGCGCCCAGCGCCAGCAGCACCAGCAGGATGGGATACCAGCGGTGTCCCCGGATCGCCGTGGCGGCCGCGAGCACCGCGTCCAGGTCGTAGCTGCCGACGATGTGGCCGATGATCAGCATGCTGGCCAGCAGGCAGAAACCGCCGGTTCCGGTCACGATCAGGGCCATGCGCGCGCCGCGGCGGGCGTCCATGCGATGGTGCCAGTAGCCGATCAGCATGAACGAGGACAGGCTGGTCAGTTCCCAGAACACCAGGAGCTGGATCAGGTTGCCGGCCAGCACAACGCCCAGCATGGCACCCATGAAGCTGAGCAGAAAGGCGAAGAAGCGGGGAACCGGATCCCGGGCCGAAAGGTAGTAGTGGGCGTACAGGGCGATCAGGGCGCCCATGGCCGAGATGATCACGGAAAACAGCCAGGCGTAGCCGTCCATGCGCAGGGTCAGGTCCACCCCCAGGGTCGGAATCCAGGGCAGGCTGAGCTTGATGATGCCCGAGGCGGCGACCTCGGGCGTGAGCCACAGCGTCAGGATCAGACAGGCCAGCGCGCTGCCGCCCGCCAGCCAGGCCCCCGCACGGCGCGCGGTCGCGGGCAGCAGCGAGGCGCACAGGCTGCCGGCAAACGGGATCGCGAGGATCAGGGTCAGAAGCATGGAATGGATGATACGGGAATCGGGCTGCACGCGACTCCAGGCGGCCGGAGGCGCGGCGCGTACGGGCTTGCGCGTAACCCCTCAATGATACGCGAAGACGGCGGCTTGACCTGAGTCAAGTCGAATGGGCGATTTTTACCGGAGACTATGTTGAAATGTAGAACAATGCCGTCTGAAGCACCGGACCCCTCGGTTTCCGGCGCGGCCTTGTCGCAGGAGCTTTCCGCATGACCACTCAAGAAATGCCCGCCGCGGCCTCCGGTCCGGAGGCCGTCGCCTTTCCCGACCTGGAGATTTCCGAGGCGCTGATCCGCCGTTTCGACCAGTCCGGCCCGCGCTATACCTCGTATCCGACGGCCGACCGTTTCCAGCAGGACTATCCGGCCTCGGCCTACATCGAGCGTCTGCGGGGCCGGGCGGCCGCCGAACAGGCGCCGCCCTTGTCGATCTACGTGCACCTGCCGTTCTGCGAATCGCTGTGCTACTTCTGCGCTTGCAACAAGATCATCACCCAGGACCACAGCCGTTCGGCCGACTATCTGGACATCCTGTACCGGGAAATGGACCAGGTCGGCCCGCTCCTGGGCCGCCACAACCGCGCGGTGCAGCTGCATCTGGGGGGCGGCACGCCGACCTTCCTGAGCGCCGATGAACTGACCGCGCTGATGGACCGGATCCGGCGCCACGTCGAGTTCACCCCCGACGCCGAACTGGGCGTGGAAATCGATCCGCGCACCGTCCGGCCCGCTTCCCTGGCCATGCTGGCGGGCCTGGGCTTCAACCGCACCAGCTTCGGGGTCCAGGACTTCGACCCGCTGGTCCAGGCGGCGGTCAACCGCATCCAGCCTTACGACATGGTGCGCACGGCCCTGCAGGCCAGCCGGGACAACGGTTTCCAGTCCATCAACGCCGATCTGATCTACGGCCTGCCCAAGCAGACGCTGGACAGTTTCAGCCGCACCCTGGACCAGTTGATCGAGCTGTCCCCCGACCGCATCGCCCTGTACAACTACGCCCACTTGCCCGACCGCTTCAAGGCGCAGCGCCTGATCCATGCCGAAGACCTGCCCAGCGCCGACACGCGCATGGGCATTTTCCTGATGTCGGTGCGCCGCCTGCTGGCGGCCGGCTACGTCTATATCGGACTGGATCATTTTGCCAAGCCCGACGACGAGCTCAACCAGGCGCGCCTGAATCAGAGCCTGCATCGCAACTTCCAGGGCTACACCACCCGTGCGGAATGCGACCTGGTGGGCTTCGGCATTTCGGCGATCGGCAAGATCGGGGACGCCTACATCCAGAACCATCACTCGCTGAACGCCTACCGTGACAGTCTCGAACGGGGCGAGCTGCCCACGGCCAAGGGCTTCGACCTGAGCCCCGAGGACGCCTTGCGCCGCGAGGTCATCATGACCGTCATGTGCAGCATGCCGCTGGACTTCGACGCCTTCCGGGCGCGCCACGGCCGCGCTTTCGAGGACTGTTTCCCGGACGAACTGGAACGTCTGCGCCCTTACGCGGATGCCGGCCTGCTGGAACTGGACGCGCGCGGGCTGCGGGTGCTGCCCAAAGGACGCGTGTTCGTGCGCGCGCTGGCGATGGTGTTCGATCAGTACGTGCGTCGCCCCCGGGTGGCGACCTATTCCCGGCTGATCTGATCGGGGGGCGGATCCGGTCGGTCGGCGCCGCCGCCCGGCCGGGTGGGCAGGCGCCACAGATAGATCGTCACGCCGATGCCCGGGATCAGCAGGAACCAGCGCGCCCAGGGCACCGGCATGATCGAGGCCGACAGGGCCAGCGAGGGCCACATCAGGGCCAGGGCGATGCATTTGCTGCGCAAGGGGATGCCGCGCCCCGCCTGAAAGTCGCGGATGTACGGACCGAGGATGCGATGGGACATCAACCAGGCATGCATGCGCGGCGAGCCGCGCAGGAAGCAGAAGGCCGCCAGCAGCAGGAACGGAGTGGTGGGCAGCAGGGGCAGGAAAATGCCCAGCCCGCCCAGGGCCAGGGACACGTAACCCAGGAAGGACAGGAGGGCGCGGATCATCGTACCGGGGATTCTATCAATCCGTGGCGTCCGCGGGGCGGGGGTGACGACCGCTCGCGCCACGCGCGGATGCGCGATCTGTTGTCCCAGGTGCCGCTGTTCAACGAACTGCCGCCGCAGGATCTGGACCCCATCGCCCGGGGGACCAGCGAGATCAGCGCCGTGCGCGGGGACATCATTTTCCGGCGCGGGGATCCGTGCCTGGGATTCCATGTGGTGGTCTACGGCCAGGTGAAGCTTCTGTTCGTCTCGAATTCCGGGGTGGAGCGCGTGGTGCGCCTGATCGGTCCGGGCGACGGTTTCGGCGAGGCGCTGATGTTCATGGGACAGGACTACATCGTCACCGCCGAAGCCCTGCGCGACACCCTGTTGCTGCATGTGGGGCGCGACGCGCTGTTCGACCAGCTCGACCGCAACCCCGGTGTGGCGCGCAAGATGCTGGCGGGCCTGAGCCGGCGCCTGTACAGCCTGATGGGCGACGTCGAGGCCTACACCCTGCACACCGGCGCCCAGCGCCTGATCGCCTATCTGCTGCGCGAATGGCGTGGCGAGGTCGGCCAGCCTTTTCGCATCGAGATCAGCAAGGCTGTCGTCGCTTCACGCCTGAACCTGACACCGGAGCATTTCTCCCGCATCCTGCGCGACCTGAGCGACCGTGGCCTGATCCGCGTCCGGGGCCGCGAATACACCGTCCTGGATCCCGACGGACTGAGGGCCTACAAGGGATGAGGCAGGCACACAATGACCCCTGTGGATCATTGTGTGCCTGCCGAATCGGAGCGGCCTGCAAGCCGCGACGTGGGGGGCTGCCTCAATCAGAAACCAGCCGCCCGTCCGCCTGCGTCAATAGCGCGCGTCTTTCGGCTTCTTGCCCGAGGGCCAGTCTTTGTCCTTCAGCGGGAAATCCGGGCGCGGCATGTGGGTAAAGAATTCCGCGATGTCCACGGCGTCCTGCTGGCTCAGCGTACGGCCTTCGCCCCAGGCGCCGTCCGTATGGACGCCCATGGGCATATTGTCGTGGATGAATGCCGCCGCCTTGTAGGTCCGCGCCAGTCCGGCTCCGATATTGAAGGACTCGTCGCCCCAGAGCGGCGGGAAGACGATGTGTCCCCGTGCGTCCTTGAGGCCTTCCCCGTCGGCGCCGTGGCAGGATGCGCACTGCTGTGCATAAAGGGCGCGGCCTCTGACCGGATCGGGCACGAGGCTCGTGTCGAAGGGGCTGGCGTTCTTGATTTGCACCCGGGCGCCGTGCGGCACGTCCTGTGCCAGCCATTTCATGTAGGCAACCATGGCCCGCATTTCCCGCGAGTCCACAGGCAGCTTCTTGCCGTTCATCGAACGGATCATGCAGCCGTTGATGCGTTCCTCCAGCGTCATCTCACGCTCGGCGCGCGGGTTGAACTGGGGGAAGCTGTTGTAGGTGTTGATGAAAGGGGCGCCCAGCGGCTTCTTGCCTTGCATCACATGACAACTGTTGCAGTTCATGGCGGCGCCCACATGGTCGGGAAGCAGTCGCTGCGTTTCGTTCAGCAGCCGCTGCCCATAAAAAACGGCCTCCGCATCGGGGCGCTCGAAGATCGAGGCGTCATCCGGGATCGTGTAGGCCGGCAGGGGCGCGCCGTTTTTGTCTTTGACCGCATAGGTCCGGGGCGCGACCGCACCGGCCGATTGGGCCAGGGCCTCGGCGCCCAGGCTCAGGCCCACGCTCAGAGCCAGGATCAGGCGCATCGCCCGTTTCGGAGCGAGGGGGCTATTCATGGCGATCTCCTGTCTGGATATTGGGGGTTTTGGTGTTCAGGAAGGTCCGTATCTGGCGGATATCGTCGGGTGTGACAGCAGGGGCCTGGTTGGTCCAGCCGCCGCGGATGAAGCTCAGAATCTCGCTCAAGTCCCGATCGGGCAGATGACTGAATCCGGGCATGGCGAATGCCATGATGTCCGTGTCGGGATTCAGCGGCATGCGGCCGCCTTCCAGCGTGATCTGAATGGAGGATTGCGGATTCTGGGCGAAGATCGCCGAATTGCCGTCCAGCGCGGGGAAGATGCGCGGCACGCCTTTTCCGTCGGGGCGGTGGCAGGCCATGCAATGCTCTCTGTACAGCAAGGCGCCGCGCGTGCGGGCGGTGCCTTCCAGCAGGGCATCGGTCAGAGTGTCCTGCTTTGCCGGGAAGGCGGCCGGCTTTCCGGGCGCGGGCGGCAACCGCTTCAGGTAAGCGGCGATGGCGTCCAGATCGCCGGGCGTCATATACCGTGTGCTGTGGCTGACCACGTCCGCCATTGCGCCGAAAGCGGCGACCTGAGCGGTACGTCCGGAGGCCAGGAAGTCCACGATCTCTTCGCGGGTCCAGGAGTCCAGCCCTTGCGCCTCGCCGCGCAGGCTTTTGGCGCGCCAGCCGTCTATCAGCGCGCCCGACAGGAAAGTGTTGCCGTCCTCCAGGCTCAGGGCCGTCTCCTGGAAACCTACGCCACGGGGGGTGTGGCAGGCGCCGCAATGTCCGGGACCCTCCACCAGATACTTGCCCCTGTTCAGGAGGTCGTCCATGCCCGGGTCCGGCTGGAACGGCCGTTCGGGCGCGAACAGGGCACGCCACCAGACCAGTGGCCAGCGCATGCTCAGCGGCCAGGGGATGGTCGGGGACGCATTTTTCTGCTGTTGCGGCTCCACGGCCCGCATGAAGTAGGCGTACAGAGCATACAGATCCGCGTCCGGCATGATGGCGTAGGACGGATAGGGCATGGCGGGATAAAGCGTCGCACCGTCATGCCGGATCCCGAACTTGACCGCATTTCGGAATGCGGGGTAATCGTAGGATCCGATGCCGGTGCCGGCATCGGGCGTGATGTTGGTCGAATAGATCGCGCCGACCGGGGTCTGCATGGCCAGGCCCCCTGCGAAGGGCTGGCCGCCGGGGGCCGTGTGGCACGCGATGCAGTCCGCCGTTCTGGCAATATACTCGCCGTGGCGGATCAGCTCCGGGTCGTCTGGGGCCGTGCCGGGGTTCGCCGGCGGCTCGGGCTGGAGTTGCAGGGCCAGCCCCCAGGTGGCGGCCGCGGCCAGGATCGCCGCCGAGCCGACGCCCAGGAGCAGCTTGCGTGTGTTTGTCATGCGTCTGTTGGACATTGGGGGTTCCTTCCCGGATCGTGCTGCGGTTGCCCGGCGGTCCGGAGGTGATCGTTCGTGGTTTGATTGTGCGGCCTGGGCATGGCGCCGCACTATGTGGAAAACCGTACTGTGCATAGGGATTATTTGATGTCGGGCAAATCGTGCGGCTGATCAAGCAGCTGGGGCGCTGGACGGTGTTCCTGGTTCTGGGGCTGTGCGGCGCCGCCGCTCCGGCGAGGCCGGTTGCCGAGGCGAACCCGGCGGCGGCGCCCGTCTGGCGGGTCGGTATCCTGGCGCCGCGCGGACCGGAAACGGCATTGAAAGCCTGGACGGGGTGGCGTGACTGGCTTGAACGCCGTTTTCCTGGCGAGCGTTTCGATCTCGTTCCCCTCGTGCCGGACAGGGCTTTGCAACCTGGCGCGCTGGACAGTCTGGATTTCCTGCTGGCCAATCCGGTGCAGTTCGGGGCGCTGGATCCCGGCCGGTCAGTGCGCTGGCTGGCGACGCTGCGTTCTTCGGGCAGGGGGGATCTGCGTTTTCTGGAGCAGATCGGTTCGGCGATCTGGACGCGTGAAGCGGGACCCACCAGTCTTGCCGGGTTGCGTGGCCTTCGGGTCGGCGCCGTGGATCCGCAGGCCCTGGGCGGGTATCTGCTGGGGGTCGAGTTGCTGGACCGCGAAGGACTGGCGCCGGGCCGGGACTATGTACCGGTTTTTTCCGGTTTTCCGGCGGAACGTCCTCTGCTGCTGTTGCTGGCGGGTCAGGTCGATGCCGCGATCGTCCCCTTGTGCCTGTATGAAGAGCTGCGCGATGCCGGGCGCCTCGACGGCGGCTCCTTGCGCCTGCTCCAGCCAGCGACCACCGATGTCCGTACCGACTCCGATGGCGGATCGCCGCCTTGCGAGGCCAGCACACGTACCTTGCAGGGCTGGTCCCTGGCCGCACTGGACACTGTGCCCGACGCCCTGGCGGCGGCCGTGGGTCGGGTTTTGCTGGAGGAGCCGCCTGCGGCCGACCTGCCTCGATGGTCTTTGCCGATTTCGGCCGCCGACGTGGAGCGGCGTCTGCGCCGGATCGACTATGTATCCGGCGATCACGACATCTGGGCGCAGACGCGCCGCTTGCTGGCGCATTATTGGCCATGGTTGGCAGGCCTGGCTGCCGGCGCGTCATGGCTGCTGGGCAGCAGCCTCTGGCTGGCCCGGGTGGCGCGGCGGCAGCGCCGGCGTCTGCGCGAGGCGCATGAACAGCTCCATGCCTATGAGCAGGCCTTGGCGCGTGCGGACCGGGTCGCCTCGTTGGAGGAAATGGCCGCGGGGATCGCGCATGAGGTGAAGCAGCCGCTTTCCGCCATTCTGCAATATGCCGAGGCCGCTGCCTGGAGGCTGAGGTCCGAGACGCCAGATTCCGCTTTGCTGCCGGTCTTGCAGCGGATCCGGGACGAAGTCTTGCGATGTGATCGGGCCATTGCCAATTTGCGTGGATGGGTGCGACCGGGGCAGGCGGCGCCCGTTGGTGAGAAGCGGGCTCTGGGTGTGCTGGTCGAGCAGGTGATCGGAATGGTGCGTTTGCAGGCCGGCCGCCAGGGGGTGTTGATCGAATCCTCGATGCCTGCGGCATTGGCGGAGCATCCTGTTTCCAGTGCATTCGAGCAGGTGCTGGCCAATATCCTGAGCAATGCGGTACAGTCCGGGGCCGGCTTTGTCAGGGTCCGGGCGAGCGCCAGCCCCGGCGGCGCGCGTATCGAGGTTGCCGACGACGGGCCGGGCTTCGAGGAGGAGCATTTGCGCTTTCCCTTCGTGCCTTTCCGGACGACGCGGCGGGATGGCCTGGGCCTGGGACTGTTGATTGCACAGCGGATCATGCTGTCCCTGCGAGGGCGGATTCATCTCGACCGTCGCGCGGATGGGCGTCAGGGCGCCCTGGTTGTGCTGGACTTGCCCCTGGAGCCCCCAAAATCCGATTCATGAGTATGAGCGAAGCCATCATTCACGTGGTCGACGACGACGCCTCGGTGCGGCATGCCTGCCGGTACATGCTGGAGACCGTGGGAATGGCGTGCCGGGACTGGCCGGACGGCCGCGTGTTCCTTGAGCGCGCGGATCTGTACGCCGTGGGCGTGGTCCTGCTGGACATGCGCATGCCTCATTGGGATGGGCGTGCCGTGCAGGCCCACCTGGCCCAACTGGGCAGTCCCCTGTCGATCATTGTCTTGACGGGGCACGCGGATGTCCCCATGGTGGCGGATGCTTTTCGCAACGGAGCCGCCGATTTCCTGGAAAAGCCGGTGCTGCTGGATACCCTGCTGCCGGCCATCGGGCAAGCCCTGGCCAGATCGGAACAGGCCTGCCAGAGGCGGCGCCTGCAGGGGCTGTATCATGCGCTCAGCCCGCGAGAGCGCGCAGTGATCCGGGGCGTTCAGGCCGGCATGACCAACCGGGACATCGCCGCAGATCAAGGCGTATCGGTGCGCTATGTCGAAGTGCAGCGCGCTCAGGCGATGGAGAAGCTGGGCGCGGCCCACATGGCCGACCTGATCCGGATCCTGACGGAGATCGGCGATCCCTGAGCCGTGCCGTCAACGGAGGCCGGGGTGCGCATCCGGCAGCGCCGCCATCGCCCGCAGCGTCTTGCGGTAGAGCCGCAGCGCCCGGCCGAGGTTCCAGGCCAGGCCGGCGGCCGAGACGATCTGCAGCGGGCCGGCCGCCAGCGCCGCAGGAGCCCAGCCGGCCGCCGCCAGCGACCAGCACAGCACGACGGCGACATGGGCGGCCCATTGCCACCGGGCCGGGCGCTCGCCGACGTAGGCCGCCATCTTGGGCAGGATCTTCAGGTAGACGCGGGCCTGGCCCGGATCCCGGTCGGGCACGATCATGGCGTCCTGGGCGTGCTTCCACAGCAGGAAGGGCACGATCTTGTACAGCATCCCGTTCACCACCGAGCCCAGCACACCCGCGATGATCACTACGCCCAGCACCGGCCCTGCCCGTGGGGATTGCCCGTGCGTCATCCAGATCCAGAGCGGCGCGCAGGCCAGCAGGCTGAGCATGCCCACGTACCAGAACAGGGTCGTGGTCTCCGGGGCGGGCCGTTTGCGGGTCCATAGCAGCCGCAGCGTGACGCCGGCCCACAGCGCGTAGGCGCCGACCAGCAGCAGTTCAGCGATTTCCCGCATCAGGCGGGGCAGGCCGGCGGAAGCGTCCAGCGCCGTCCAGGCCAGCAGCAGGCCTGGGATCAGCAGCGGCAGCCAGCGCGCAAGGGACCTGGGGTAGAGTTCCGTCACCTGGAAGATCGGCAGCAACTGGAAGGACATGCCCATCAGCAGCTGGCCGCCCCAGCCGGCCAGCCCCCACAGCACGTGGGCGTCGACCCAGTCGGGCAGGGCCCATCCCAGGCCCAGGGACAGCGCCAGGAGCAGGCCGATCAGCGCCGTACAGGACAGGGCGATCAGCGCCCCGCGCACCGGGACGAGGATTTCGCGGGCGCCCTTGTAGACCTGGCGCCGGTGCCGCCAGAGCGCCCGCGACACGGCTGCCAGGTACAGTGCGAAGGCCGGGCCGAGCAGGGCGGCCGCCCCGATCCATGCGGCCGGCCACCAGCCCAGGAATCCCGCCGCCAGCAGCAGCGTGCCCGCCGTCAGCAGCGCGTGCGTCAGGCCGGCGACCGCGCGGGCGGTACCGACCGGGACGTTGCAGGCCACCGCCAGGATCTGGATCAGTGCGCCCAGCATGGCGCTGCCCAGGATGCCCAGGGTCCACAGATGAGTGAGGGCCAGGGCGGCGCCATTCCAGCGCGAGGCGAAGGCCTGCGGCCCCGCCCAGGTTGCCAGCAGGCCGGCCAGCAGCGCGAACAGCGGCACGTTCAGGAAAAAAGGCAGGGGCACGCCCAGGGCGGGCGTCTTGTCGAAATCCAGGGCGCGCTGCATCGCTATTTCGCTATTTCGCGTCGTACCAGATCGTGACCTGGAAGTGCGTGTCCTCGAAGGTGCAGCAATGCTGGAAGCCGTCGCGGTCCAGGATGGTGTACAGCGGATACGGTTCGCGATCGATGAGCATGTGCAGACGCTGGCCCGGGGCCAGGTCGGCCAGGGCTTCCAGGCAGTGTTCCAGCGGTTCCGGTGCGGGCAGCGAGCGTACGTCGAGGGTCAGGTCGGGAGGGGCCATGGAAAGGTCCGGAAGGAGGGCCGGGAGGGCGCGCGGCGCCGGTGTCGTTACCTTACACGATCCCTCGCCTCGCGTGGGACAAGACCTTGCGCGGGAGTCAGGATGCGGGCTTCTTGATCCGGATTAAGGTCCGATGCTGTCCGACAGGGCATAGTTTCCGCTATTGCCGAAGCGGGGCCCGGCGGTGCGCCCCGCCACGAACCCCTCTGGATTTCCCCCATGTCAGCCCTTCCCGAATCTCACCGTCCCGGCGTGGTGCCCCGCCACGACCTGTCGGACTTCGAACTCGTCTGTCCCGCGGGCAGCCTGCCCGCGCTCAAGGCCGCCGTCGACGAGGGCGCCGACGCCGTCTACCTGGGCTTTCGCGATGCGACCAACGCGCGCAATTTCGCCGGCCTGAATTTCGACGCCGCCGCCATCGCCGAAGGCATCCGCTACGCCCACGACCGGCAGCGCAAGGTGCTCCTGGCCCTGAACACTTACCCTCAGCCCGATGGCTGGCAGCTCTGGCGGGACGCCGTGGACTGCGCGGCCGGCGCCGGCGTGGACGCCGTCATCATGGCCGATCCGGGCCTGATGGCCTACGCCAGCGAACGCCATCCCGGGCTGCGGCTGCACCTGTCGGTGCAGGGGTCCGCCACCAACTACGAGGCCATCCGCTTCTATCACGACCGCTTCGGGGTGGCGCGCGCCGTGCTGCCGCGCGTGCTGTCGGTGGCCCAGGTCCAGCAGGTCTGCGAGAACACGCCGGTCGAGATCGAGGTCTTCGGTTTCGGCAGCCTGTGCGTCATGGTCGAGGGTCGCTGCGCCCTGTCGTCCTACGCCACGGGCGAATCACCCAACACGCACGGCGTCTGTTCGCCGGCCAGGCACGTACGCTGGCAGCAGACCGACAAGGGCCTGGAATCGCGTTTGAACGGTGTGCTGATCGACCGCTACGACGACGGCGAGAACGCCGGCTATCCCACCCTGTGCAAGGGCCGTTTCGACGTCGCAGGCGAAAACTACTACGCGCTCGAAGAACCCACCAGCCTCAACACGCTGGAACTGCTGCCCCGGCTGATGGCCATGGGGGTGCGGGCGATCAAGATCGAAGGCCGCCAGCGCAGCCCCGCCTACGTGGCGCAGGTCACGCGGGTCTGGCGCGAGGCCATCGACCAGGCCCGCGCCAGCGCGGCGCGCTATTCGGTCAAACCCGCGTGGATGGCCGAACTGAACAAGGTCGCCGAAGGCCAGCAGCACACGCTGGGCGCCTACCACCGGCCCTGGAAATGATCCCGCGCGGGGCCCCGCGCCCGGCCATCCGGCCGGGGGCGCGGGCCGCCCCGCGCATTGCGCACAAGGAAACCTCATCATGAAAATCGCCCTGGGCCCCCTGCAATACTACTGGCCCCGCGTCACCACCCTGGAGTTCTACGCGGCCGTGTGCGACTGGCCGGTGGACATTGTCTACCTGGGGGAAACCGTCTGTTCGCGCCGTCACGAACTGCGCCTGCCCGACTGGATCGAAGTCGCCGACATGCTGGCCGAGGCCGGCAAGACGCCCGTGCTGTCGACCCAGGTCCTGCTCGAATCGGGCAACGACCTGAATACCCTGCGCAAGATCACCGAAAACGAACGCTATGCCGTCGAAGCCAACGACATGGGGGCCGTGCAGCGGATGGAAGGCAGGCCCTTCGTCGCCGGCCCGTTCCTCAACATCTACAGCAAGCCGACCCTGGACGTGATCGCCGCGCAGGGCGCGGTCCGTTGGGTCATGCCGCTGGAAATGGGCCGCGCCGGACTGGCCCAATTGCAGCGGGACCGGCCCGCCGGCCTGCGGACCGAGGTCTTCGCCTACGGCCGCATGCCCCTGGCTTTTTCCGCCCGCTGCTTTACGGCCCGCAACCGCAATTTCCCCAAGGACAACTGCCAGTACGTCTGCATGGATCACCCGGACGGCCTGTTGCTCGAAACCAAGGAATCCCAGGCCTTCCTGACGATCAACGGCATCCAGACCCAGTCGGCGCTGGTCTACACGCTGATCCACGCACTGGATGAACTGCGCGAACTGGACGTGGACGTGATCCGGCTCAGCCCGCAGTCCCTCCACATGGACCAGGTCGCGGCGGCTTTCCGGGCGGTGCTCGATGGCCGCGAATCGGCCGACGAGGCGCACCGGCGGCTGGTGCCGCTGATGCCGGCCGGCCCCTGCAACGGCTACTGGCACGGCCGCGCCGGCCTGGACATGGTGACCCCCGGCGAAATCGTCGTGTCGCAGGCCCCGGATGCACACACGCCAGGGGTCAGGGCGCGCAGCGCCGCCTGATGTCCACCGTTTACTCCATTTTTTCCATGAACCCGACCATGCAAAATCCCTCGACCCCCGCCTACCGCATTCCCGAGCCCGTGGCCCGGGTGCTCGGCCGTCTGCCCCGTTATCCGGGCTCGGTGCTCTTCGTCACCGGGCTGAACCTGGTGCTGGCCCGCCATCTGCACCCCGACACCCTGCACATGCTGGAAGGCCGTTCCTTGCGCATTCACGTGGCGGACGCGGGCCTGCGTTTCGACTACACCTGGCGCGACGGCGCCTTCCGGGCGGCACGCCATGACGTGGCCGAGCCCGACCTGACCTTCCGCGCCGACGCCTGGGATTTCCATAGCCTGCTGCAGCGCCGGGAGGATCCCGACACGTTGTTCTTCAGCCGCCGTCTGGTGATCGAGGGCGATACGGAGCTGGGCCTGATGGTGAAGAACACGCTGGATTCCATCGACATGGCGGTCTTTCATCCCAAGGTCATCCTGCGCGATCTGCTGGCGGGGCCGCGCCATCGCCTGCGCTTCCGGTAGTCTTACAGCGGTTTGCTGGCGATCATGGCTACCCGTCAGGTAGTCGTGCAGGATGCGAGAGGAATTTTCTGCGCCAGTTGCCGTGTTTCGGTGACATCGTAGCCCTGCGCGAAAATGCCCGTCACGCGACCGTCCGCGCCGTGGATGGGCTGATAAACCAGGTCGATGTAGCGTTGTTCGAACGGGGCGCCGACCGAACGCTGGATTTGCAAGGGCAGGGCGTGGCTGATGAACGGCTTGCCGGTCGAATAGACCTGATCGAGTTTTTCCAGATACCCCTGCTCGACCATTTCGGGCAAGGCTTCCGCGACCCCGAGGCCCAAAATCTTCCGGTGGCCGATCAGTTGGTAAAAAGCGTCGTTGGCGAGTTCGAAAACGTGCCGCGGGCCGTTCAATATGGAGACGAATCCCGGGGCCAGCTGGAATAGCTGGCGAAGACGCTCGCGTTCGGAATTCAGGATTTCCTGGATGTCCCGGGATCTTTGGTTGATGAAGGCCTGTTCGATGTCCTTGCGCAGGCTTTCGTCGTCCCAAGGCTTGGTGATGAATTTGTAGATGGCGCCATGGTTGATGGCCTCGGTCACGGATTTCAGATCGGTGTATCCGGAAAGGATCATGCGCGTGGTGGCCGGATACATCTCTTTGACCTTGCTGAAGAATTCCGTGCCGGTCATCTCGGGCATGCGCTGATCGGATACGATCACCTGCACCTGATGCTTGGCAAGCAATTCAAGAGCCTGCGGCGCGTTGTTCGCGGTCAGTATGCGGTAGCCGTCCCGGCGCAGCAATCGCGTGAGCGCGTTCAGGATGTTTTGTTCGTCATCAACCAGCAACAGCACGCGTTCGGATGTTTCCGTATCCAGAGGCTGCATCGTGAAGTGGGCACTGTTCTCGCTCAGCCTGTCGATCAGTTCGTTTAAGGGCAAGGGTCGGGCAAAAAGATAGCCCTGGAATTCGTCGCAATGGCTGCGTTTCAGGAAGGCCAGTTGGGACTCCGTTTCCACTCCTTCCGCAATCACCTTCAGGCCCAGGTGGTGAGCCATGGAGATGATGCCTTGAGCAATGGCCGCGGCCGCCGGATCGTGGACCACATCGGTCACAAAAGAGCGATCGATCTTCACCTTGTCGATCGGCAGGTTCTTAAGGTAATTGAGGCTTGAGTAGCCTGTTCCGAAGTCATCGATGGAGGTCTGGATGCCCCTGTCCCGCAGCTGTGTCAGCTTCTGGATGGCCGATTCCTCGTCGTCGAGCAGCACGCTTTCGGTGATTTCAATCGACAGCAGTGCTGGCGGCAATGCAGCATCACTCAGGGTCTTGCTGATTTTTTCAACGAAATCGGCCCGCTGGAAATAAAGCGGCGAAATATTGATGATGACGGGTAACGTTGAAAATCCTTTTTTGCGCAGCGCGTCACTGTCGCGGCAGGCGGTCGCGAGCACCCATTCCGTGAGGCTTGCGATTTGACCGGTTTCTTCCGATAAAGGAATGAACCGGGAAGGGGAGACATAGCCCCGCGTCGGATGCCGCCAGCGCACCAGCGCCTCGACGCCGGCCACCCGGCCCGAATGCCCGGCGATGATGGGCTGGTAATGCAATTCCAGCGCGCCCGTGTCCAGCGCGCTTTGCAGGTCGTTGCGCAGCTCCAGTCGCTCCGCGACACGGGCGCTCAGATCCTCGGTATAGGTATGCCAGGTGTTCCGTCCATCCTGCTTGGCTCTCAGCATGGCCAGATCCGCCTCGCGCACGAGTTGCATGTGATCCCGGGTGTGACCATCGCTGATCGTGATGCCGGCGTTCGTCGTGACGCGCAAGGCCTTGCTCGTGACGAAATAAGGCTTCGCAAGCTCGTGCATGATGTGTTGCGTGCGCTCCTGGACCTGCCGCAACTCGAGGCCCAGAAACAGCAAGACGAATTCATCGCCTCCGAGGCGGGTGACGCTGCCGTCCGGCTGCACACCGCTGAGCAGGCGGTCCGACGCCTCGATCAGGACGGCATCACCGATCTGGTGGCCCATGGAGTCGTTGATGAGCTTGATGCCGTCCAGATCCAGGAACACGACGGACACGGACGATTGCTCGGTTCTCGCCCGGGCGCAGGCATCCTGGAGCGTTTGTTCGAGCATGCGCCGGTTCGGCAAGCCCGTCAGCGGATCGTGCAATGCGCTGTGGCTGAGCTGGTCCGAACGTTCGCGCGCAATGCGTGCCAGTCTTTGGCTGGAGCCGAGCAGAAAAGTGAACAGCACGCCCGCGAGCAGGACGAATTCCGGCAGTACATCCGAGCCGAGGTCGCCGGGAGCTTTCGCATAGGCATATGCAAGCTTCAGATCGAGATCCTGGTGCAAGGGGATGGTCAGCTCGCCAGCCGTAAAGGGGTTTCCTGGAGGTGTGTCTGCGGTTTGGTAGAGCGTGCGGCCATCGTGATTGATGCTGAAATAGCCGTGCGGGGTCTTCGCTATTGCCCGCATGAAAATATTGACCAGATTCAGCCGTGTGAAGGTGTACCAGCCCTTCATGGCCGGATTGGACTGAGGGGTGATGATCAATCCGATGTTCCGGTTTCCCGAGAGACGATCATCGATGACGAAGTGGGGTTTGCCGCCGTCGATCACATGGTCAAGCACGCTTTGCAGCGAGCCGCTCGTGATCGAACTCCGCACCCAGTCGGGCGTAACGCCTTCCCTGTTCGACATCGAAACAATGGACAGTCCCGTGTCAACCAGGGCAAAACCATCAAAAAAGGGAAAATCACTGAGGTAACTGTCGAATTCTGCCCGGATAAAGGCTTGCGACGGTACATGGCCCATCACTTTCCAGCGTTGGGCCTGTCTTCCTGTAAAGGCGATCGTCCGGGCGATTCTTTCGTTTATCTCGTTCGCCACCGTCCTGGCGGATGCGTTGGCGAATCTTTGTCGGGTGACGATGTCGTTTTCGATCAGACCGTAGGAAAGCAGGGTCGGCAGGGCGATGCCCAGGAGCGCAGTCAGGGAAGCCCCCAGGGGGGGCCAGGCCGATGGCGGACGCCGGACTTCCGTGTGGCGCAGTGCCAAGGCCACCGCCGCGCCCAGCAGGCCCAGGAATGTGGCGAAAGCCGCGGATACGGTCCGGCCATTCACCCATGCGTCGAACCAGCGCGGCGCGATGAGGGTCCAGACCAGCATGCCGATCATGGCGATTCCGAACAGAGGCGCATGGCGGGTGTAGGCGCGGGCGGCATGCAGCGCGATGCCGCACAGAATCATGACGAGGGCGAAGTAGGGCGAGATGAACACCGGATGTCCGGCGACGTCGCCCAGTCGCTCATGACCGATATAGGCCATGGTTCCTATGCAGATGCATGCGATGGCAATGACTCTGGCGGCGATCCGCAATTGCCCCTGTTGCGAATCCATGAAGCGCCCCGGATCCGCTTGAAATGGATACAGGCTGCGCGAGTCAGTCATCAAGCTCCTCCGGGGCGGGGCGCCGGACATGGAATTGGAACGCTCCATCCCCGTTGCGTTCGAGCTCCTGCAGTCTTTCGATCAGCCTTTGATTCAGGATTTTGCCGTCGCTCAGCAGCAGGGTGCCGGAGTTTGAATACAGCTTCTTCATCATGATCATCCCGGGCTCGAGCGCATGCGAGCTCAGGACCAGGATCGATTCGTCGAGCGGGGTCTCGTCCTCGGAAAGGCTGGACACCGCGTCGATGAACGCCTTGCACAGGGTGGGATCGTATGAACGCCCTGCGGATTGCGCGATCAGTTTGAGCGCGTCCGGTCTGGGGATGGGCCGGGCCTGGATCATGCCCATTTCCATTTCGATCGTGTCCACGGCCAGCTTGAGCAGCCTCGCGCCCATGGGGATGGCGTCGCCGCTCAGGCCGTCGGGATAGCCCGCGCCATCCCAGCGTTCCTGATGATGACGGATCAGCACCGCGGCGTCTTGCGCCGGATCGAGCGCCATCAACAGGCTTTGGCCGAGGCGGGGATAATCGCGAAAGCTGTCGCGCTGCTCTTTGCTCAGACGGTCGGCGGGAAGGGCGATCATCTCGTCGCGCCAGGTCAGCTTGCCGATGTTGTAGAGTGCAGCCGCCATCGTGAGATTGCGCGCTTCCTCTTCCGGCATTTTTTGGGTCTGGCAAAAGGCCTGAATCAGATGAATGACCTGCTGGTTGGTTTGCCTGCTTTGTGGCAACCGCTGGTTGATCAGCGAGGAAAAGACCTCGGTGGCGGTGACGTAGCCGCGTTCGAGTTCCCGATTGGCGTGTTCGAGCAGCTGGGCGGTGGCGGCCAGCTCCGCGGTGCGTTCCCGTACCCGGCGCTCCAGATTTTCATTCAGTGCCTGGAGTTCCAGATTTTGCGCGTGCGTCAGTTCCTGCAAGCGCAGGCGTTCGCGTTCCGCGTATTGGTAGGCCAGGCTTTGTTCGATCACCTGGAGCACTTCGGCGTCGTGCCATGGCTTGCCCAGATAACGGTAGATCTTGCCTTCGTTGATCGCCTTGATCATCGTATCGATGTCGTTGTGGCCCGTGAGGAAGATGCGGATGCATCCAGGCCAGCGCGCATAGACTTCGCGCAGCAGCGTGGCGCCGTCCATGCCGGGCATGCGCGCGTCGGCCACGATCAGGTCGACCGGGCCGTCTTCCATCAGGCTCAGCGCCTGTTCGCCGCTTTGCGCGGTGAGCACGCGATAGGGACTGTTGCGCAGAATGCGGCGCAGCGCCGCCGTGACGTTCGGTTCATCATCGACCAGGAGCAAGGTCGCCTGCGTTTCCAAGGTTGGGCGCTCAAACAGCGACATGACTTACTCCGGTGACTCGAACAGATGCGGTTGCGCGATGGGAAGCCAGATCCGGATGCGGGTGCCTTGGCCGGGTTCGCTGAAGATTTCAATGTGTCCGTGATGCTTTTGGACGATCTTGTAGGACAGCGCCAGGCCCAGCCCGGTCCCTTGCCCCACCGGCTTGGTGGTGAAGAAGGGTTCGAACACCCGGGTCATGAGTTCGGGGGGGATGCCCCTTCCGGTATCCTGGATCTCGAACCAGACGTTCGACTTTTCCTGGCCGGTCCTGACCGTGATGACCCCTTCCTGGTCGATCGCCTGCGCGGCGTTGACAATCAGATTCAGGATGACCTGATTGAGTTGCGAGGCGTTGCACTCGATTCTGGGCAGGTCGCCATATTCCTTGACGACGATCGCCTTGTATTTGATCTCGCTGGTGGCCACGTTCAGCGTCGTGTCCAGGCAGGCATGCAGATCGTGCGCGGAAAATTCTTCCGTGTCGATATGGCAGAAGTCCTGAAGGGCAGAAATGATTTTCTTGATGCGGTCGATGCCTTCGCCCGATTCCTTGATCAGCGCCTCGACATCGTCGCGGATGCCGGTGTATTCCAGAGAGTTCTTGAGCCGCCGTATCGCTTCGAGGTCCTGGACCTCATCCACCGCGTCGATGATCTTCAGCAGATCGGTCACATAGCCGGCCAAAGTCCTGAGGTTGGAAAAAACGTATCCGGCCGGGTTGTTGATCTCGTGCGCGACCCCGGCCGCCAGTTGGCCGATGCCGGCCAATTTTTCGGACTGGATGAGATTTTCGTTCGCGCGCTCGATTTCCATGAGCAGGCGCCGCTGTTCGTTGCGCGCTTCCTGGATGTCTTTGATGGCGCCCGAGAAGCTTTGATGGAAACTGCTGGTTTCGGTGGTTTCCGGCTCGTAGAACAGCATGGCATGGCAATGATTACCCGCTTCGTCCGTGAAGGGAAAGCTCATCAGGGTATCGAGCCGGTCCGCCGTGAAGGTCGACTCGAATTTTTCACCGATCGCCTTGTCCGCCGCGACCCCTGCCAGTGTCGCCATATGGGTATTCACATGCAGGACGATCCGGTCCTGATTCAGGACCACCAGACCGATCGGGATGTTTCTGTCGATGCTGCTTAACAGATTTTGCATCATGCCTTTATTGAGAAGAATTCATAACCATTGCGCCCCTTTTCCTTGACATGGTATAGGGCCTCGTCCGCGCGCCGCAGCAGCAGACGGGCATCCGTCGCGTGTTCAGGGTAGAGCGCGATGCCCACACTGATGCCCACCGCCAGTTCGTGGCGGTCGACCAGGAACGGCCGCGCCATGGCGGCGACGATTTTTTCAGCCACGAGCCGCGTCTGGTCCGATGAAATGTCATCCCCCAGAATCATGGCGAATTCATCGCCACCCAGTCGCGCGACCAGGTCCGACGCCCGCAGGCATTCCCGGAACCGGTCCGCCACTTGTCTGAGCAGGCCGTCGCCGACGTCATGACCGTACCGGTCATTCACGGATTTGAAGAGGTCGAGATCGGCGAAGCACACCGCCATCCGCGTGCCCTGGCGCTGCGCGTTCGCCAGGGCCTGTCCGAGGTGCTCCATGAGCAGGGCGCGGTTGGGCAGACCGGTGAGCCCGTCGTGCAAGGCCAGTTTTTTCAGGCGTTCCTCGTAGTCCTTCTGTGCGGAAATATCATTGAAAACCCCGACATGGTTGACCGGGTTTTCGTCCTGATCATAGATGACGCTCAGGCTGAGCAGGGTAGGGAACGCCTCTCCAGTCTTGCGTTGGGCCCAGGCCTCGCCCTCCCAGTGTCCCGTCAGGGCCAGTTGGCCGACGATCCGTCGAAAGAAGCGTTCGCCGTGCCGGCCGGCGGGCCGGTACAGCAGGGCATCGAGAGTCCGGTCCACGGCCTCGGTGCTCGAATAGCCCGTGATGCGGGTGAAAGCGGGGTTCACTGTCATGATCGCGCCGCTCCGGTTCAGGATCACGATCGCTTCGGCCGACTGTTCGACGGCGGTTGCCGTGAGCTTGAGGTTGGCCTCCAGTTGCTTGCGGGCGGTGATGTCGATGAATTGCACCAGAAAGCAGGCGCGTCCGTGCAGTTCGACGCGCTCGACATTCATCAGCACGTGGCGCGGCCGGCCCTGGCTTTGGACAATGACCTCGTGGTTGCGCAAATAGCCGCGATCAAGTGCCCGCGATGCGATGTCTTCGCGCAGGCGCTGATTCGACCAGATGCCGAGCTCGATGGAACTGCGTCCCACCACGGCTTCTTCAGGCAGTCCGAGCCATTCGAGCATTTCCTCGTTTGCCGCCAGGCAGGTCGCGATCTCCGCATCCGTGATGAAAGCGGGCAGAGGACTGTTTCGGAAGATCGCTTCCCAGCGTTTTTCAACGGCGCGCGTGCGGGATTCTTCCAGGCGACGCTCGGTGATGTCCTGAATGGTGCCGTGAGCCTTGAGCAGCTTGCCTTGCATGCCGAACAGCGTCTCGGCCCGGACGATGACGACATGCTTTTCGCCATTGGGATGACGCAGGGTATGCTCGATTTCCAGCGTGGCTTCGCCGGCGCTTCTGTTCGATTCGAACATGGCGATCAGCCTGGCCTGGTCGTCGCGCGGCACCATGGCCAGATATTCAACCGCCGTCGTCGGCAGATCGGGCTGGCCCAGGCCCAGGATTTCGTCCGAGCGCGCATCGATGTGCAGCAGCCCCGTCCTTGGGTTCCAGTGCCAGTGCGCCAGCCTGGCGATGCGCTGCGCCCTGCGCAGCCGCGCATGTTCTTCCTTCAGCCGGGTCTCGTAGAGCCTGACTTCGATGAAGCGCCCGATATCGCTGCGCAGCGATTCGAAGAGATCCCGCGTGCCGGCCTGCAGGTCGGCCGACGCGCGGCGGATGAGTTCGATGGCGCCGTAGTGTGTGTGGCCGCAGCGCAATGGGAAGATCAGGGCGTTGTTGAATGGCCGGCCCGCGGCTGTCCGTGCGCGGGGCAACCCGGCCTGGGCGGAGAAGTCATCGATCCAGACGATGTTGTCTTCCCGGATGGCCCGGCCCGGCAGACCCTGGTCGGGTTCGAACCGCCATGCGCGGCTTTCCGCCAGGAATGACAGGGCTTCGGGATCGGGGACGCTCCATTCGTACCGCTGGACCCATGTCCCGTCTTCCAGCACCCAGCCGATGACGATGTCCCACTGCTTGATTTCCCCGATCGCCCGCAGCACCCGCGGGAGTGCGTCGTCGATGGTCGTGGATTGCGCCAGGATGCCCGCGACTTCATATTGCAGGCGCAGCCTTCGGGCAAGCACATGGGAGTGCTCCAGCAAGGTGCTGAGCTCTACCAGGCGCGCTGCGTCTGAGCGTGTCCGGGCTTCCAGTTCGTGAATACGGCGCCGCAGCGGATCATGCGCCGGGGCATGTTCATCAGGCCCGGTCCGCGCGGGAGGCAGGGATTCCGGAGACGCGGAAATCCCCGGAGGTCGTGCGTGCTTCGAGGCCACAATGTACCGTCTAAGAGAAAGGGATTGAACCTGAACAGGATGGCGGTATTTGTGACAGTATGGGGCCGATGGATTACAAGGCCTTCATTCTAAACGTTAACTTCAGGGTATTGGCCTGTCAAGCCGCGCGCCGCAATTCGAAAAACGGAAACAAGGCGTCCAGGGCGTCCCGGATGGACGCGCCCGGCCAGTCCCGCAGGGACCGCCCGTGCGCGTTCAGCTCCGCGTCGGCGCAGCCCTGCGGGCGGAACACCTGGACCGCGTAGCGCCGCACGCCCAGGCTCGCCAGTTCGCGGCCCAGGGACAGCAAGGCGTCCGCGTCGATCAGGTCGGGATGGGCGGTGGTGCGGCATTCGAAATCGACGCCGCTGTCCAGCACGGCCTGAAGGCTGGCGCGCGCAGGCCCGCCGCTGCCGGCCACACGGGTGACGCGTTCATAGTCCTGGAAACCGGCCTTGATGTCGAGTCCGACCCAATCGACGTCGGGCAGCACCTGGGCGAGGCGGCGCGGGTGGGTGCCGCCGGTGTGCAGGCCGATGCGGTAGCCCAGGGCGCGGACTTCGCGGATCGCGCGGCCCAGGCCGGGGTCCATGGTCGGTTCGCCACCGCTGAAGACCACACCGTCGATCAGCCCGACGCGGCGGCTCAGGAACGCCATGACCTCGTCCCAGTCCAGCGGGCTGTCGGCCGTGCGCGGCTGCAGGTGCGGGTTGTGGCAGTAGCCGCAGCGCCAGGGGCAGCCTTGCACGAAAAGGACGGCTGCCAGCAGGCCCGGATAGTCCGTGGCGGTGAAGGGCACCAGCCCGCCGGTTTTCATTCCGTCAGGCGGCCTGGCGGGCGGGCGCCTGGCCGGCGTGCCGTTCGACGAAGAAGCGGCGTTCATGGAATTCGCCCTTCTTGCCGATGTTGAAGGACGACATGGGGCGGTGGTAGCCCATGACGCGGGTCCAGATTTCGCAGGGCTGGCGTTCGGCGTCGTTCAAGGTGACGGGGGTCGAGTTCATGGAGATGCTCCTGTTGAGGTGGGGGAAAAAGAGGGGGTGATCAGGCCGCCGCCCGCGGCGCCGTCTTGTCACGCTGCGTCTCGCGCTGTGTGCGGGCGATCAATTCGTCGTCGCATCGCGGGCAGAATTCGTGCCTGCCGGGCAGGTAGCCATGTCTGGGGCAGATGGAAAAGGTCGGCGTGACCGTGATGTAGGGCAGCGAGAATCGGCCGAGCGCGCGGCGCACCAGTTCGCGGCAGGCGTCGGCCGAGGACAGCGGCTCGGTCA